>JALOAH010000035.1 GCA_023228865.1 Porticoccaceae bacterium
AAGAGATTCCAGATAGTTGTGGAGAACCTCCAGCTCTTCCAAACCGGCGCGGGTAAACCAGTAACTCTGGGGCGCTTGCCCATCGGCGTTGTCACCAGCACCCTCTTCGGCAAAGGGATCGCCAAATGAAAATGGATCTTCATCGCCAAAATCATCTTCTTTAAAGGCATTAGCCTCAGTTTCAACGGCCTCGACAGCAAAGGGATCACCCTCCTCGCCGTAGGTAACATCCTTCTGCCATTCGCCATCCTCGGGTTCGACGTGCGCAGCTTTTTTGGTGATGATAATGTCGAGGGGCGTGGTACCCCCGAGGTTGGCGTCGATCACCGAGAGACCCTGGTAAATTTCAGTGCTCTCTCTGAAATAATCGATGAAGCGGTTATCCACCTGCAGTCTGCTGATTCCCACCAGCGAGGCCACTGCAATCACCAGGCTGAGAACAATCACGGTTTTGCCATGGCGTTCGGTAAAACGGGAAAAATACAGGGTGTGCGGCGTATCCTCGCTGGGGCGGTGGCGAACCGGCTTTTTACCCCACAGCAAAATACCGGCAGGAATCACCACAAACACCAGAATAAAAGCCAGAAAGAGGCCTATGGTCATCATCCAGCCAAAATCGATCACCGGGCGAATATTGCTCACCACCAGTGAAGCGAACGCCACCACAGTGGTGAGCATGGTGTAAAGGCAGGGTTTAGCCATGGACAGCACTGTCTCGCGCACCAGATCAATTTGCGGCCGCTCGGGAAAGCACCAGTGCAGTTCGCGGTAACGGACAACCAGGTGAATGGTCAGAGCCATGGAAACAACCAGCAGCACAGCAACAAAATTGGAGGAGATCACTGTCAACCGCCAATCGATCCAGCTCAGCCAGCCGAGCATGATCACCACTGCGAGAGCGCAGGAACCCAGAGGCAGCACAACCCAGCGCAGCTGGCGGAAAATAAACGCCAGCGCCAGCACAATAAATAGCAGAATACCCGCACCAAAAACCTTCATGTCGCTGGCGACATAGTCCACCATATCGGCGGTAATCATGGTGGCGCCGCCCAGGAACAACTCGGCGCGATCCCGGTAGTTATCCATCAGGCCGCGAATTTTCTGTACCCGCTGGTAACTTTTCGCAGCTGCCTCGGTGCGATAGTCGAGAAAGCGCTGGCTGACCTCTTCCAGTTCAATCTCTTCCTGGGGCGTCAACCCGGTTGTGATCTCTTTATTGCGCAGCGAATCCCTGTGCCTCACCAACTCCAGATACACGGAGTCACTGCTCAGGGTTGCAACAATACCGGTGGTCTGGCCATCGGGCCCTAAAATAAGGTCTTTATAAATAGGGGATGTCTGAAACTCTTTTTTCGCCTGCTGGCGATCCATGCCGGGGGTCAGCAGGGTGCGAGCTTCATTTTTCAAATCGCTGATGGCAATTTTGGGGCTGAACAATAGGGGCACATTGACGAGAGACTGAACATTGGTTACCCCTTCGATATTGCCCAAATCCTCGGTGAGCGCTTTGAGGGTAGCCAGGGACTCATCGGAAAAAAGATCCATCCCTTTTGGCTTGTAGGTCACAACGAGAATATCGCTGCTGCCGTAGCGCTGGCTCAGCTGGCGAAAATAATCGAGATCTTCATCGTACTCTAGGGTCAGGGAATCCGCAGAGGCATCGATCTTGAAATTGGGAAGACCCGCCATCATCGCCAGGGCAAGGACAATAACAGTGACCATCGTCAGCAACGGGTGTTGCAACACTGTTTTATCATATATTGTCATCAGCAGCTTGGTCATGGCGACCCTCTATAGATTAAAAGTCGCCTATTATGCGGAAACTGTTCCAGCGAGGCCAGTAACCTGGCCGTTTGTCGCTATCGTCATCGCCGGCAATACTATCAAGCCAATGGCAATTATATTGACCAATCACTGAAATGGCCTATGCTGTTTCTAAATGGTAACGGCCACAGCATCTGTTTTTACAACAACCCAGGATAACTACCATGCAATGCAATGTCGGCAACACAGACAGGATCCTTCGCCTGATCGCGGGATTGGTCATTATCACTCTTGGCATCATCTACCAAAGCTGGTGGGGTCTTCTCGGTATTATTCCCATGACAACGGCCACCCTGGGCTGGTGCCCCGCCTATATCCCCTTTGGTTTTTCGAGTTGCACCACAAAAAAATAAACCAAGTACCATTTTTAATTATTGAAGGCCTTTGCTGAAAGAACCTTGCATCACTCCCGACTCAGGGCTGGAGGTGGTTCCTCGCGGTGTTTTTTTACATACTCGACAGGTTTGGCACCGGCAAGAAGTCGAAATACATTGTCATACCATCGTCGATAAAACTATTATGTTAGGGAGACTCTGATTAATTCTGTTTTCGTCACTCCCGCGTCGGCGGGAGTCCAGAAAAATCAAGGGATTATAGATTCACACCGGCGCGGGAATGGCATTAATGAGAGTTTCCTTAGCTACAACAGACCATTTCGGCTCAATTTAAAGGCCACATAAAGCACGCCCCAACTCCGATGATATCTTTAATGGCCTCAAAAAAAACACTACCCGCCTGGGGCCTACTGATCGCAGGCCTTGTTGCCACGGTCTTTTTTAGCGGGCACACCAAAGAGCGCCTGGAAAATGATGCGGTAAACGACTTCGCTTTTATCAGCGATCAAATCACCATCAAAATTCGCGAGCGCCTGCAATCCTACGAGCTGATCCTGCGCGGCGGCACCGGCCTTTTTGCCGCCACTTCAGCGGTGGATCGTCAGCAATGGCGCACATTTGTCGAAAAAGTAGCAGCCGATAATCTGGTCCCCGGCGTTCAGGGCATAGGCTTTGCGCAGTTTATTCCTCTCAACCAACTCGATGCCCACATTGCCGCCGTCCGCGCCGAAGGCTTTCCCGATTACCGAATTTATCCTGAAGGGGATAGGGATTTTTATACCTCCATCGTTTATCTTGAACCCTTTGCCGGGCGCAACCTGCGGGCATTTGGTTACGACATGTACTCCGAACCTGTGCGCAGTCAGGCCATGGATCAGGCCAGAGATAGCGGCGCGATGGTACTGTCGGGCAAAGTCAGGCTGGTACAGGAGACAGACACAGACGTTCAAGCGGGGGTTCTGATGTATGTGCCTGTCTATGACAGCAATGCCCTCCTCGACACCCTGGAACAGCGCCGAGCCGCACTTGTTGGCTGGGTCTATAGCCCCTACCGCATGAAAGACCTGATGACCGGCGTCCTTCGCGATTGGCAAAATAAGAAGGGCTGGCTTTTTGATTTACATATTTACGACGGCAATAGCGCCAAACCTGAGTCTCTGTTGTTTGATAGTGTTGCCGACGAGCACCACAGGGCAAACTCACCTTTTTTTCAGGAACGACTGATCGACTTCGGCGGGCGCCGCTGGTTGCTGACCTTTGATCCTCACCCCTCAGCCATCGCTGTCAACTACACGGAATACTGGTCTGAACTCACTGGCGGAACCGCCATTAGCCTGCTGCTGTTCGGTCTTTTACTCTCATTATTGAATACTCAACGCCGCGCCGAAGATATCGCCACACAGCTGACAGCGGATATTCGCGCGCAAAAAAATCGCCTCAAAGAAAGCGAGCTGCGCTGGAAATTTGCCATTGAAGGCTCTGGAGACGGCCTCTGGGACTGGAATGTCGCCGAGAGCACCGTCTTTTTCGCCGCCAGATGGAAAGAGATGCTCGGCTTTGCCGACAGCGACATCGGCAATTCCCTCGCTGAATGGGAAACTCGCATTCACCCTGACGACAAAGGGTCAGTGATGTCGGCAGTTCAGGACTGTCTCGATGGCAAAACGCCCCTCTACAGCAGCGAACACCGGGTTCTGTGCAAGGACGGCAGCTACAAATGGATTCTCGACCGGGGCATGGTCGTCAGCAGAGATGAAAACGGCAAACCTCTGCGCATGATCGGCACCCACACCGACATAATGGCAACAAAACTGCTGGAAATTTCCCTGAAAAACAGTCGCGCCGAATTGGAAGAAGCCCAGCGGATTGCCCAGGTGGGCAGCTGGACACTGGATCTGGCAACCAATGAGGTTACCTGGTCAACAGAGCTCTATCGCATTATGGGTCTGGATCCCGGCACCAGGCCGCCCACATTTGTCGAACACGACAAATTGATTGCCAAGGACAGCCTCGATAAAACCAAAGCGTTGATAGCCCAAACCCTGGAAAACGGCCAGCCGTACCAGATTGAGAATGAAGTTATTCGCAATGACGGTTCCCGTGGCTGGCTGTTATCACGGGGTGAAGCCATCTACGACAACGGCAGCCACCGTGTTATCGGCCTGCGCGGCACCTCAATGGATATCACCGAACGCAGACAACAAATGCTGCGTATCGAGGAATTGAGCCGCCTCTACGCGGCACTAAGTGCCTGTAATTCGGCGATTATCCACTGCACCAGCCAGGGGGAGTTGTTTACTGCAATCTGCAGAATTGTGGTTGACCTGGGCGGAATGACGATGGCCTGGATTGGCCTAGTGGATAGCGCCACCCAGGCAGTGATTCCTGTTGCATCCTATGGCAAGGGCACAGATTATCTCGACGGTATTGAGATTTCCATCAACCCCAATGATCCCCGCGGCAAAGGCCCTACAGGTACCTGTATTCGCGAAAACCGTCCGTTCTGGCTGAACGACTTTGGCGGTGCAGACATCACTCAACCCTGGCACCAAAAAGCCAAAAAACAGCAATGGATCGCATCCGCATCACTGCCAATTTCACTGAAAAATAACGTCATTGGCGCCCTGACTTTCTACAGTGATAAGGGCAGCTGGGATAACAAAGAAATACACAGCCTGCTGGAAGAAATGGCCGGGGACATCAGCTTTGCCCTCGACAAGTTGCACAGCGAAACCGAGGCCAAATCTCTGCAAGGGAGCTTGCTGGAAGCTGAGCAGCGTTTCCGCACCCTGGTCGAACAATCCATCGTCGGCGCCTATATCATTCAGGACAACAAAGTCGTCTATGCCAATCCGCGCGCACTGAATATTCTTGGCTACAGCAATGGCGATAGCCTGACTGGTGTCGAGCCTCTGGCGCTCATTTGCTCCAAAGACCAGGAACTCTTTAGCACAGAAATCAACAAACTCGCACGGGGCGAGATTGAAAAGCTCGAGCTGGTGTTCAGCGCCATACGCAAAGACGGCGCCATTATTGACGTGAGCACCAACAGCGCCCTGGCAACCTATCAGTCGCGCCCTGCCATTATCGGTCTGCTTCAAGATATGTCGGATCGCAAGGTGGCGGAAGATCAGATCAGGCGCTATGCCAAACAACTGGAGCACACGTTTATTCAAACCGTGGCGCTTGCCACTACCCTCAGTGAAATGCGCGACCCCTACACCGCTGGCCACGAGCAGCGGGTGGCGGATATTGCCGTTGCCATTGGCCGCGAAATGGGGCTGAGTGAAGATCGACTCGAAGGCTTAAGGGTGGGCGGCTATCTCCACGACGTTGGCAAAATGTCGGTGCCTGTGGAAATTCTCACCAAGCCGACAAAACTCAGCACCAATGAGTATCTGTTGATCAAGGAGCACGCCCAAGCGGGTTACAACGTCCTCAAAAATGTCGACTTCCCCTGGCCGGTGGCGCTTATCGCCCTTCAGCATCACGAGCGCATCGATGGCAGCGGCTATCCCCAGGGGCTCAAGGGCGACGAGATCATTCTCGAAGCCCGCATTACCGCAGTGGCCGATGTGGTCGAATCCATGGCCTCCCACCGCCCTTATAGAGCCGCCCTGGGGGTGGACAAGGCACTGGCGGAAATTGAACGGGGACAGGGCACAGACTACGACGCAGAGGTCGTGTCCGCGTGCCTGCGCCTGTTTCGTGAAAAAGGTTATGTTCCCGGCAACGAACTGTTGTGACCTGTTGCGCAATGAGCTTAAGGAAACTCTGACTCATGTCATTATCGCGCCGGGGCGAATCTATAATTCCTTGATTTTTCTGGACTCCCGCCGACGCGGGAGTGACGAAAGCAGAATTAATCAGAGCTTCCTT
Source organism: Porticoccaceae bacterium (assembly GCA_023228865.1). The sequence continues at coordinate 6,039 of JALOAH010000035.1, forward strand.
AAAAATTACCCTGCCTCGCGCCGCGCCTGGGCACGCCTGGTACTCAACCAGCCTATCAGTGACAACAGCGCCAGCCCAGTGCCAATCAGCAAAATACCGCCAATTTCCAGGATTTTGAACTCTTCGCCAAAAATCAGGCGCGAAGAGACAATCGCGACAACGGGAATACCCAGCACTGACAGACTGGCCTCCCAGGCGGGCACCCGGTCGAGAATATAGAGCCACAACCACCAGGCAACCGCCATGGTAATCAGCGACATATAGAGGATGATCGCCATATAGGACAGCGTCCAGTTGACGTCGGGCTCCGGCAGAATCCAGCTCAAGGGCGTCATGACAACGGCGGCAACAATAAACTGCCAGGTGGCCAGCCCCAGGGTGTCGACGGTTTTGCTGGTTTGCAGGCGCTTGGTAAGAATGGTCGCCACCGCCCAACAGATGGCGGAGACAATGGAGAGAAACTCACTGAACACACTCACATGGGGTTGCCAGGGGGCAATGATGAGCATCAAGCCTGTCAGGGTAAAAATGGCCGCCAGCCACTGGGCGCCATAAATTCGCTCCCCCAGAACGGGCCAGGCCATCAACAGGGTCCAGATCGGCATGGTAAAAACCAGCACCGCGGTTTTGCCTGCGCCCGCCTCCACCATGGCCCATGTCTGAAATACCATAAACCCCGCCTGCAGCAACCCGATGGCAAAGATGGTTCCCGGCGCTTTCAATCGCAGGGAGCGCCCCATTAGCCTGGCCACAACCAGCAGCGCCAGAGCGCCGCCAATGCTGCGATGGGCGGTAAACGCAAAGGGTGCCGAATAAACCAGACTGAGCTTGGTGACGACCCAACTGAAACCCCAAATCAGGGTCAGGGCAAACAGCGCCATTAACGGCAGCAAGCGAACCATCATCGGCGACAAAAAACTGGGCGGCAAGGCAATGATCCTTATAAAAAGAGAGGCGCGTATCGGCGGATTTTCTTGTTCTTGACAGGGTTACACTGGCGGCTCGGCCAAGGGTGGCACTTTCCGCGCCCCATTACCCCGGCAATCCTGACTGCCGAATGAACAAGACCGCTGCTGAACATAATTCAGTTTTACAGCGGGCTCCGGGGCAATGTAACTGAGCAGCGGAGCAACTTCAAGATGGAGTTTGGCTGTGCCGAATTTCACCCATACCGTTTCGTTTATAGCCGGGCATCACAGATTAACCAAAAAATAGATGGCAACTGCGGCCACAGCGAAACTGATGACCCCTCGCCACCAAGACGCGAAAACCAATGGCTCGCCCTCTTCGCCTAAAAGAGAACCGTGTTTTTTGCCTGTTATCATCGCGCCAATCAGATTGCGGCCACGGCAAAGGTAATAAAGTACTGCCGCGATATGAATCAGAATCAGCACCTGCAACAACGAAAAAAACTGTTCATGGCGTTCTGACAGGGCTGCGGAGGTACTCGACGAGACCAGGTGGACAAGGGGACCTTCAAAGAAAAAATCATCTGCAGAAAACAGCCCGGTTAACCCCTGCGCCAACAACAGCGCCAGCAGCGCCACCACCATCAGCGCGCCCACCGGGTTGTGGCCGCGGGTTTCGGGGACACGGCCTTTGGCCAATTCGCAGACTTCCGCTTTAATTCGAGGTGCGCCGCGCAGAAAACTCGAAAATCTTGCGGTGGTGGAACCCCAGAAACCCCAGAGAATTCGAAACAGCGCGAGGACAAGCACCGCCTGGCCAAGTAGAGCGTGAATATCCATATTGGTGAGGTAAAGGGATGTTCTGCCAAAGAGCGCTTCTGGCACGGGCAGAGCAATATCGAGACCACCGAATTCACCGCTGATCCAGAGCAGGGTCACCAGAATCACCAGTGCCCAGTGAAACAGGCGCACGGGCAGATCCCACACCCGTTGGGGCGAATAAGATTTCACGATGTTATTCCAGTATCAATAAAAAACGCCCGTAAACATCAATGTTCTTTAACGAAGTCGTCATGACAGCCCTTGCAGGATTTGCCCACATCCCCCAGCGCCGCGCCAATGGCCGCCTGATCGCCGCTGGCAGCAGCCACCGCCAGCGCCTTGGAGGTTTTTTCGAGGTTTAACGCCGCCTTTTCAAAGGTTGGCCAGTCTTTCCAGATTTCCGGCAGAGCTTCACTTTTATCGGTCATGGCCTCGGTTTTAAAGACCGGAATAACTCTTGGCGCAGCCGCAGCCAGCCCGTCAGCGTGATAACCGAGATCCTCGACGAAAGGAACCTCTCCCTTGACAATGGCCACCAGAGATCCCATATGGCCGCCGAGCACCGACATGTGGTTTTTGCGGTACTCAACGTTTTCCTTGTCACCGGCAGTGGCAATACCGGCCACAAACAGCAGGGTTGCTGCAGCCAGCGAAGATTGGCGAAAAGCGGTTTTTAATGCCATAAGTCCTCTCCATTTAAAAATTGATGTTACCTGGGCTCATCGAAAACAGGCTTGCAGATATTAGGGAAGCCCTGATTAATGTCATTCCCGCGCAGGCGGAATCTATAATTGGTTGATTTTTCTGGACTCCCGCCGACACGGGAGTGACGAAAACAGAATTAATCAGAGTCTCCTTAATAATTCAGGTCAGATATTACCTGCTGAGTTACAGCAGCACAGCCACTTTACACAGATTTACGCCGCGACTAAATCCTGGCGTTATCTCAGTGGGCTGTGGTTTACTTTATGGCGAACAGGTCAGTGACAAAATAACCATGTGGGAACTTGCCGGAGTGATTGTTGTGGTCGTCATGCTGGCAGGCATCGTGCTCGGCTGGGTCGCCTATTTTCGCGTCAAATCCCTGGAGCGGCAACTCGACGAATTAAAACAGCATCTTGGCAACAGCAGCACTGCCACAGCGGGAATCACCGCTTCCTCCAACCCCCAGGAACATGGCCGCAGCATTAGCGAGACACACCGCCGTAGCAGTGAGGGGGAATCTGCCGAACCGGCGAGCGCCCCCGATATTTTTCCTGAATTGCCTGATCTCGACGATTTATCACCCACAGCACACCCAGAGCAATCTGGCGACAGGCTGTTGTTATCAGCGGAAACCTCGCCTGGATTGCTAAGTCAATGGCGCAACCAATGGATGATCTGGCTCGGTGGGCTGTGCGTCGCCCTCGCCGGCATTTTTATGGTGCGTTACAGCATCGAACAGGGACTGTTAAGCCCAGGGGCAAGAATTGGACTGGCGCTGGCAACCGGTATTGCCTTTCATATTGGCGCCGAATGGCTGCGCCGCCGTCGCGGCAGCCATCAGACCTTTGCCGCGCTGGCGGGAGGCGCCAGCATTACCCTTTACGCCGCGCTGCTGGCCAGCCTGCACCTGTATCAATTATTAAATGCCAATCTGGTATTCCTGCTGCTGGCGCTGGTGTCCCTGGCAACCATGGCGCTGGCGTTGCGCCAGGGGCCGATTCTCGCTGCCATGGGTATTTTAGGGGGCTATGCCGTGCCCATTCTGGTGTCTACCGGCAGCAACAATGTGGTTGCGGCCATGGTGTACGCAGTGATTATTTTTGCCTCGGGCTTGCTGCTGCTCCGCTATGTGTTTCGTGCCTGGTTATTCTGGGGACTGATCGCCGGGGTCGCTGGCTGGTGGCTAGCGTCGATGACCAGTTCTCAGGCCGACAACGTCCAGGGGCTGTATTTGACTCTTGCCTGCTACCTGCTGCTGGCTATTCCCGACTTTGACTGGCTGCTGGGAAAGAAGCCATTAGAGAAAGAAGAACCTTTAGCGAATAAGGAGCCTTCAGAAAAAATCGCAACAGGCGCGGGCAAAAACCGGATTCAAACCGCTCTTGTTGTCCTTATCCTGGCCTGGGGTGTCTCCATCAGTCACCAGGGCGCAAGCACTCTGCAATCCTGGCAGGCCACCGTTCACTGGGGCACTTTGATTTTGATTATTGGCCTTGGTGTCGGCCGCGAGTCCATGTTCAGAGACCAGGGACTCAAAAACCAGGGGGCAAAACCCCTGCCCTGGATCAGCCTGCTGACACTGATTGCCGCTGTGGTGATTTCACGGCTTGAAGGTTCTTTCGGCAATGGCATTGTCCTGATCTCCCTGGGTGACGAACATGCTGCGGGGTTTCAGGGTTTTATTCTGCAAATTGCTCTGCTATACGCTTTTATCAGCTTTGTTGCCCTGAAAACCAGAGGCTTTTGCCACTTTCGGGCATCTCTGGCGCTGCTGTCTCCCCTGCTTTTGCTCGCCCTGGTTTATGTGCTCACCGGGGATCTGTCCGGCTCCTGGCAGTGGAGCCTGGCAACCATCAGCTTCGGGGTCGGTTATCTTGGCGTCGCCAGTTTTAAACTGCAAAAATCCAGCGACAGCGCCTGGCCGCTGTGGCTTATTCTCGGTGGCCATATGGCCTATTCCCTGGCGGTGGCCATGTATTTCCGCGAGGCCGGGCTGACCCTGGCGCTGGCGGCGCAACTCATTACCCTGGCGTGGTTGATACGAAAATACAGCTTGCCGTGGCTGCCATGGCTGGTCAAGGCGGTGCTGGCAATTGTGGTGGCGCGGCTGAGTTTGAACCCCTGGTTGGCAAGCTATTCGGCGGATATTCACTGGTCGCTGTGGATCTACGGCGGCAGTACCCTGTGCTGTTTTATCGCCAGCCGGGTTATTGCCGGTAACAACAGACTCCAACCCTGGCTGGCGGCGGCAACGGCGCATCTGCTGGTGCTCACCCTCGGGGCGGAAGTGCGTTACTGGCTCTACGATGGCGACATTTTCACTGCCCACTACAGCCTTAAGGAGTCCGCCATCAATAGCTGCCTGTGGGCGGCCATGGGGCTTAGCTATCACTACAGATCAGGTTTCAGCGCCAATCTCAAACCCATCTATAGCTGGGCTGCAGCGATTCTGTTAACACTGGCATTGCTCAGTTACGGGCTTGCCGCCACTGTGTTAAACCCCCTGTGGCATGTTGCGACCATTTCGCCGCGCCCGCTGTTCAATCTACTCCTGCTGGCCTACGGCTTGCCGATTATTCTGGCGCTGCTGGTACACAGATACTATCTCGTGGCTGTGAGACAGTTGGCGGGCATTGTCGCCGCCGCTGGTTTGCTGCTGTTTGTCAGCCTGGAAATTCGCCACCTCTGGCAGGGGGAATTAAGTCTTTTCGCCATCACCAGCAACGGCGAGCTCTACACCTACTCCATTGTCTGGCTGTTGATGGCGGTTGCCGCCGTTGTTATTGGCACCATCTGGCGCAGAAGCGGCATTAGTAAGGGCGGCTTTTTGTTGCTCGCCATGGTTATTGCGAAAATTTTTGTTGTCGATATGGCCGACCTGGAAGGACTCCTCAGAGTGGCGTCTTTTATGGGGCTGGGGCTGTCCCTGCTGGGGCTGGCCTATTTGCGCTCAAAACTCACCGCCATTCCAGCGCTGAACCCTACTCAGAAAAACCCCACACAGGAAACAATCGCAAAATGACCGACTTATTCGCCGCAAAATCTGCAGACTTCGACCAAAATCCTTTTGTCGCCCAGCTGTCCGCTGCTGTTGGCAAGGCAGTGCTAGCCAATATTGATTTGAAGGCAACCATGGCTGTCCTTGATTTTGGCGCTGGCACAGGGCTCATCAGTAGCCAGCTTGCCCCCCATGTAGGGCGCATTGTCGCCGTGGATATTTCACCCGCCATGCTGGACAAGCTGGTGGCAAAGCCCGGTCTTAAAGACAAGGTTGTCACCTGTTGCCAGGATTTGCTTATCCAGCCACTCACAGAAAAATTTGATGTTGTTGTCAGCGCCATGGCCATGCACCATATCGAAGACACCAGACAATTAATAACCACCCTGAGCGCGCACCTCAAACCCGGCGGTCAGATTGCCCTGGCGGATCTCGACAGCGAAGATGGCAGTTTTCACCCTGTCGATACTGGCGGTGTTTTCCACCATGGCTTCGACCGCGATCAACTGGCTGCCCTGCTCACCACTGCGGGTTTTCGCGACATCCATTTTTGTACTGCCCACAACGCCGAGCGCGACAACGGTGTTTTCCCGGTTTTTTTGGTCACCGCCAAATGGCACTGATCGACTCGTGCGGGGTTGCCATTTAGCCCTGCATAAAACACTGGCACAGGCATTGCATTTGGTTTTAGGCACCAAGGGAGAAATTGCAGACTCAGGGATTTTGTTCTCGACTGTCAGGCGCTGGGTGCACTCATTCTTAAAAAATGCGCGCATTTGGGCATTTTTCTCTATTCAACGCCTGCTTATGGGCATTTTTTTGCCCCAATTTGGCCATTAAAGAGCTGCCGAGAACACCTCCACTATCTGCACAGGGTTTCTCTCCATCACTTCTTACTGTTGTATTTCCTAATGGCGGGAAAAGGCGGATCAATGGCGACGACTCAATTTACCAAAGAAATGGTGGATCTGCTCACCAAAATTAAAAAGCACCTCCGCGAAAAATACGACATCAGCATCGCATTTGCAGACCCTCTTCTTCTCGACAAACTGGCAGAATTGCGCAACCTCAAAGACCCTTTATTACAGAGTATGATTCGCTATCTGATGGCGCTGGCGGGAGGTGGCTGGACGGCAAAATACGAGGGCACTGTCGTCGAAGAACCGCCTCAGCCGACAAGAATTGAACCAACACTCAAAGGCGCCAAAAAACTCTTCGGCCTCTATCGCGGGCATTCGGGGGAAATATCAAAAATTAACACTGACAGCGATAATGAAGTACCTGCAGCCATGGAAACCGCCGCACCGGAAAAGAAAAAGCCGACGCGCTATTATCGCGGCCAGCCCATCTATGATTAAAAATCCCGGCAATTGGCAGGCAGTTATTTATGGTAGGGATGACCCGCGTTCAACGTCCAGGCCCGGTAAAGCTGTTCCATCAGCAAAATTCTCACCAGGGGATGGGGCAGGGTCAACGGCGACAATGACCAGGCCTGGTCGGCGCGACTGAGGCATTGGGGCGCCAGGCCGTCAGGGCCACCGATCAACAGATTGTAATTGCGACCGCTTTCCTGCCAACCCCGCAGCTGCTGCGCCAGTTTTTCTGTACTCCAGGGTTTGCCGAGCACATCCAGCGCCACCACGCCGTCGCCGGAACCTATGGCTTTAAGCATCGCTTCGCCTTCCTTTGCCATGGCTTTTTCCACAGGCTGACTCTTGCCTCGCTGCCCCAAGGGCAACTCGACCAGCTCTACCCGCAATTCCGGCGGCATGCGCTTGGCGTATTCATTGAAGCCGTCGCTGACCCAGGGGGGCATGCGGGTGCCAACGGCAAGAATTCGCAAGCGCACCGGATTTTACCTGTTACCTGCGTTTAACATCGTCTGGCCTGATAGACCAGAGTTTTTCAAGCTCATAAAAGGCGCGGGTTTCCGGCAGCATCACATGAACCACCACATCGCCGAGATCCACCAGCACCCATTCCGAACCTTCCATGCCTTCGACGCCGATGGGCTGGAAACCGGCTTTTTTGCTCTGCTCTATAACATTGTCTGCCAACGCTTTAACCTGGCGGCTGGAGTTGCCGCTGGCAACCACCAGTGTGTCCATGACGTCCGTCAGTTTGGTGACGTCGAGAACAGCGATATTCAGGCCTTTAATATCTTCCAGGGCGTTTATAACAATGTCTGTGAGGGTTTTGCTCATCGGATCTCCCGCGGGATGCGTCTAATAATGTCAGTTAACAATCAGGATTGTACATAAAGCCGGTGGCTGTGAATGTAATCAATCACAGCGTCCGGTGTCAGGTAGCGAATGGATTCATTTTTTTTAAGTTTGTCGCGAAGCGCCGTGGCGGCGACAGGCAGCAATGTCATTTCATCAACAAAAATATAGCCTGCGGGCTTGGTCAATAATTCGGCAGCGTCAAAAACCCGGTGGCCGGACGCCCACTCCGCCACTTCACCCTGGGTTGGCATTGCCCAGCCTGGGCGGGCGACAACCACAAGATGACAAACCTGAAGGAACTCCCGCCAGCGATGCCAGGTGGCGAAATGAATCAGGGAGTCCATCCCCATACAGAAACAGAGGGGTTCGTCATTGCCAAGTTCTGCCCGCAGTTGCTCAAGGGTATCCATGCTGTAGGAAAATCCCGGCCGCGCTATTTCCCGATTATCCACCACAAGCCCTGGCTCCCCGCGAATGGCCAGCTCCACCATGGCCAACCGCTGATTGGCAGGCGTCATAGGCGTCTCGCGATGGGGAGGGTCGCCGCAGGGAATCAACAGCATGCGATCCAGGCGGAGAAACTCCCGCAGCTCCACCGCCGTGCGCAAATGGCCGATATGAACGGGATCAAAGGTGCCGCCGAAGATGCCGGTGGCCACGGTCAGCTCCGCACCTCACCATTGCCCAGCACAATCCACTTTTGACTGGTAAGCCCATCCAGACCCACCGGGCCGCGGGCGTGGATTTTGTCGGTGGAAATGCCGATTTCCGCCCCCAGGCCGTATTCAAAACCGTCGGCAAAGCGGGTGGAGGCATTAACCATCACCGAGCTGGAATCCACTTCCGTCAAAAAGCGGCGGGCGCGGCTGTAATTTTCAGAGACGATCGCCTCCGTATGGCCGGAGCTGTAACCATTGATATGGTCGATGGCCTCGTCCAACCCGGCCACCACTTTAATGGCGAGAATGGGCGCCAGATATTCCGTGCTCCAGTCGCTTTCCGTTGCCGCCTTGCAGGCAATGATGGCGGCGGTTTTAGGGCACCCCCGCAGTTCCACACCTTTTTCGCCATAGGCGGCGGCGAGGCGCGGCAAAATCTCCCGGGCAACGGCTTCTGCAACCACCAGGGTTTCCATGGCGTTGCAGACACCGTAGCGGTGGGTCTTGGCGTTGACGGCAATGGCAAAGGCCTTGTCGAGGTCGGCTTCGTCGTCAATATAAACATGGCAGTTGCCATCCAAGTGCTTGATCACCGGCACCCTGGCGTCGCGGCTGATGCGCTCGATCAAGCCCTTGCCACCCCGTGGCACAATGACATCGACAAATTCCGGCATGGTAATCAACTCTCCCACTGCAGCGCGATCGGTGGTCTCGATCACCTGGACAGCAGTTTCCGGCAGCCCGGCCACCGCCAAACCCTGGCGAATACAGGCGGCGATGGCCTGGTTGGAATGAATGGCTTCGGAGCCGCCGCGCAAAATGGTGGCGTTGCCGGATTTGAGACAGAGACTGGCGGCGTCGATGGTGACATTGGGGCGGGACTCATAAATGATACCCACCACCCCCAGGGGCACGCGCATTTTGCCCACCTGAATACCGCTGGGGCGGTAGCGAAGCTCGCTGATTTCGCCGACGGGATCAGCCAGGGCGGCAACCTGGTGCAAACCTTCGATCATATTGTCGACGCGGGCGCCATGGATTTCGAGGCGCTCGAGAAGCGCCGAATCGAGACTCTTGACCCGTCCGGCCTCCATATCGCGACCGTTGGCAGTCAGCAGGGCGTCGCGGCTTTTGTCAAGGGCGTCGGCGGTGGCCAGCAGCGCCCTGTTTTTGACACCAGTACCGGCGCTGGCAATCTGTCGGGAAGCAGCTCTGGCGTTGCGCCCCAGAGCGGCCATGTAAGCATTAATATCCATGGGCTATCGCAATCGTTGGCAAAAGGGGCACATTATAGCCGCCGCCTGTGGCAATGGCACTGATCTGGCGATTAATTGCCATTATGGACGATCGCCGTCATCCAGGCCTTCCACCAGCCTGGCGATGCCATGGCGTATCAATTCCAGGCGGATACGGGGATCAGACTCGCCGAGCACCGCCATTTTGGCCTTCAGCGACAGGGGCAACAATGTCGCCAGCCGCCAGCCCAGGGTTGTCACATCCAGGGGCTGATCGACAAAAAGACTCTTGATGCGCAGCCCCGCCTCCAGCTCTTCGAGGAGTTGCTCCAGATCCATAGCGTCGTCGCCCAGCCTGATCTGTGGCTCCGGCGCCAAAATATCCGCTTCGGCAACAATCAGACCGTCACCCTTGACCTCGCTGCCGTAAATTCGCACTCGGCAATTTCCGCAGATGGTAATCGCCAACAGGCCATCCTGCTGTTGATCCCAATCGATGATCGACACCAGGGTTCCCCAGTGATAAAACTCGGGAACCTCACCAACCTCAAGACCGCGAATAATGGGCGTCATGGCAAAAGAGGTTTGATTGCGCACAGACTCCCTCACCAGATTCAGGTAGCGCTGCTCGAAAATTCGCAGTTTGGTATTCACTCCGGGAAATACCACCTGGCCGAGGGGGAAGAGCGGCAGCGTTGTCAGTTGCACGGCGTCGGGCAAGATAAACTCCCTATGGAAACACGGCTAAAACCAGCTGCCCGAGGAACCGGAATGAATCACTCCAGTCCAAGGGCTATACTGCAACCATGATAGCAAGAGTTGGTTCCAATGAAACCGTTAAAGCTGATCCGCCGCCCTAGTGAAAAGCTCCCGAGCGTTGGTTTGCACCTGATCGCCATTCTCGCTCTTGCCCTTGCGCTACAGGCCAGCGCCGCCACCGTCTACAAGTACAGGGATGAAAATGGCGCCATCACCTACAGTGACAGCCCACCGACCCACACCGATGATTACGAAATCATAGAGATACAGAGCAGCGAACCCAGTGACCCCCAAGCCCATCAACAAATGCTGGAGCAAATGGCCAAAACCAGCGACCGCCTTCAGGCCGATCGCCGCCAGCGGGAAGAAGATAGGCAAAAAACTGCACAATCAAGAAGTTCAGCGCCTCCCTACTATCCAGCAACCGCGCAGCCAGAACCCGATTACTACCCTGGCTACCCTTTCCTCCGCCGCAATTATCACCGCACATCCCGGCCTCCCTACCGAAACGAGCGGGAAACAGTCCGCCCAGACAATCCCCTGGATCGCGTCAGAACACCGCTGAAAATCCCCTCCTATGGCACTGGCGAAAACTTCAGGCAGCGACATGGCGTGGAAAACTGAGTGCCGTCAAACGCTGCTTCCAAAACCGGGATATGACATTTTCACTGCAGAACGCCGTTAAACCGCTACCAGTGACCACCCACAAAGCAATACTGCCAGTGCGGTAATACCCACGATCAGGTTCATGGGCAAACCTATGCGGAGAAAATCCGTGAATTTATAGCCACCGGGACCGTAGACCATCAGGTTGGTCTGATAACCCAGGGGCGTGGCAAAGCTGGCGGACGCCGCAAGCATAATCGCAAACACAAACGGCTCATTATTGAGGCCGGCTTTCTCGGTAATTTCCAACACAATCGGCAGCATGACAATGGCCGCCGCATTGTTGGTAATAATTTCCGTCAGAATCGAGACTGTGATGTACGACAACACCAGCATCAGCCAAGGTGTGCCACCACTGAGAAAGACGATATTTTCCGCTATGTAGGTGGCGGCACCGGTTTTCTGCAAAGCCGCCCCCAGGGCAAACGAGGCGCCGATGGTAATCAACACACTGAGGTCAATACTTTTTTCCGCCTGACTGGCAGAGCAGCACCCGGTAACCAGCATCAAACCGGCGCCAATCAGGGACGCGTTGAGCATACTGATCACCTCAAAACCCGCCAGCACAACCACGGTGAGCAGTATGCCCCAGGCGAGATAGGCGCGTTCGTGTCTTGGCGGCTCTTCATCGAGATCGTTAACTAACAGAAAATCCTTGTTATAGCGCTGGCGGGTCACAAACGCGGGGCGAGCCTCCATCAACAGGGTATCGCCCGCTTCAAGCTTGATGGTACCGAGATTGCCCTTTACCCGCTCGCCATTTCTGGCAACGGCGAGAATAGCGGCGCCGTAGCGGTCGCGAAAACGGGCATCGCGAATGGCCTGACCAACGGCATCACAGTGGGGTGACACCACCGCCTCCACCAGGCGGCGCTCCGCCCTGTCTGCAGACAAATTGACAGCTTCGCCGTTTTCCGGTGAGGGAATAATGCCCTTGATACGCAACAGGTCGGAAATGGCTTCTGTATCCCCGGCAAACACCAGACGATCGCCGCCCTTGAGGTGCTCTTCGGAAGACACCGCAGTGACAATGGAACCCTCGCGGTCAATTTCCACCAGGTAAACCCGCTTCAAATTTCTGAGACCCGCACCTTCCACAGTCTTGCCCACCAAGGGTCCCAAGGGATCCACAGACACCTCAAGGGTAAACTCGCGCAAATTGGCAAAGGCCTTATTGTCGCGGCGATCGGGCAGCAAACGGGGCGCCGCCAGCCAGATAAACAAACAGCCGACAATAGCCACGGGCAAGCCAATCAGGGTGATCGAAAATAGGGAAAAACCCGCCTCGCCGGTAATGCTCTGATACTGGCCATTAACGACAAGGTTGGTGCTGGTGCCAATCATCGTCAGAGTGCCGCCGAGAATGGCGCTGTAGCTGAGGGGAATCATCAATTTGGAGGGCGCAATATTGATCTTGCGCGACCAGGCGTGAATGGCGGGAATCATGGTTGCCACCACAGGGGTATTATTGAGAAAGCCACTGAGCAACACTACAGGCGCAAAAATGCGCGGCAGCGCCGTTCTCACCGTGCGCGGATTGCCAAGGACTCCATGCACCAGCAGATCCACGCCCCCCGAGGCATGAATACCCGTGGCCACCACATACATGGCGGCCACCGTAATAAGCCCCGAATTACTGAACCCTGCAAAGGCCTCACCGGCCGTGAGAATGCCGAGCACACTGAGAATGGCAAGGGCGCCCATCATCACCACATGGGAGCTTAATCGGGTCAATATCAATGTTGCCAGCACCGTCAAAGTGAGCGCCAGCGTTATCCAGCCCTGCCAATCCATAAATTCTCCAGCCCCTGTAAACGGACATTATTTTCAGGTGGCAAGATTAACGCCTATTCAAAATACTCAAAAGGACTAAATAAAACTATACATAGCAATAAATGGAATAAGAAACCCGCTACTAACCTCAGGGCACAACCACGCCTGCGCCGGTAAAACGCCCGGCACGCAGATCATTCAATGCCTGATTTGCCTCCTCAAGGGGGTATAGGGTGACCGAGGTTTTTACCGGAATTTTCGCCGCCAGCGGCAGAAATTCCTCGCCGTCGCGCCGGGTCAGATTGGCCACAGAACAAAGCTGGCGCTCGCCCCAGAGAATGTCGTAGGGAAAAGACGGAATAGCCGACATATGAATTCCGGCACAAACCACAGTGCCGCCCTTGCGCACCGCCTTCAGCGCCTGGGGCACCAGTTCACCGGCGGGGGCAAAAATAATGGCGCCATCCAGCGGTACTGGCGGCGGCTGCGACGAATCCCCCGCCCAGACAGCCCCCAGCGACAAGGCAAAGTTCTGGGCTTCCGCATCCCCCTTGCGGGTAAAGGCATACACCTGCTGGCCAAAATGGCGCGCCAACTGAATGAGAATATGGGCGGCGGCGCCGAAACCGTACAACCCCAGGGTTCGCGACGACGCCACCAGCCGGTAAGCCCGGTAACCGATCAAGCCTGCGCACAACAGCGGCGCAGCCTGCTCATCGCCGTAGCCTGCAGGGATAGGAAAACAATAGGCCTCATTGGCGACCATGTACTCGGCAAAACCGCCATTGATCTGGTAGCCGGTATAAAGGGCATGGTCGCAGAGATTTTCCCTGCCCTGGCTGCAAAACCAGCAGTGGCCGCAACTGCCCCCCAGCCAGGGCACCCCCAGACGCTGACCCATGGCAAAGGATGTCACGCCCTCCCCCAGCTTTTCCACCACTCCCACAACCTGGTGACCGGGAATAACCGGCAGCCTGGGCTCTTTGAGATCCCCGTCCACCACATGGAGATCGGTTCGGCAAATACCGCAGGCCTTGACCCGCAACAGAATCTGCCCGGCCTTGGCTTCAGGGATGGGAATATCACGCAGCACCAGGGGCGAACCCTGTTGCTCAAACAGCATAGCGCGCATCGGTATGACCATTGTATTGCTGGCGATGTTTTTATTATGGAGGGAAAACCGTATATTGAAAGCCTGATCGACATCGAGCCTCAGTGAATGAGCATTTATCGCGTCAATTTCTCAACGGCGGACAGCGACCACGAAGCGCAGACCAACGGCGAAACCCGTCTGCTTGAGGCACTGGCAAGCTCGGGACTACCCCTGCGCAAACCCTGCCGCAACGGCGTCTGCGGCCTCTGCCGCTGCAAACTGGTGACGGGGGAAATCACCTACCAATGGCGCCTTCCCCACGGGCTTTGGCAGAAAGACATCGAACAGGGCTATATTTTGCCCTGCATTGCCTATGTGCTCAGTGACCTGACACTGGCCGCGATTTCTTTGGAGCAGGGGTAAAATGAAGGGTGCAGAGGCAAAGACGTCTTGTAAAAGCCGTTTAAGACATGCATCTTTCAGCGTAGCCTGTTGATTAATCATCGAAGGCACGGTGACAGAGCAAAACGATTAGCATCCAATGCCTCAGCGATCAGGAAAATATTCAGTCGAAGTAATTTTCAACATCCATGGCTCGGTGGGGAATCCCAATGATATCAATCTCCTTTTCCCGAACCAGGTAGAAAATCAGGTGCTGACCTTGCGGAAAGCAATAGTAACCATCGGCAATATCAGTGCGGAGTTTACCCACCGCCGGCTGTTGGCACAGCCAGGCACACCGATTATGGATTTCTGTTATATAGACGTCAGCTTGCTCCACTCCCCACAGGCCGCGAGTGTAGAGCCACATGTTCCGCAGATCCCCTTTGGCTCTGAGGGTGAGATTAAACCGACTCACGAATTTGACTTGAATTCATCAAGCATCTCGTCGAGGGACTGATCGACAAATTGACCAGCGCGAGCTTGCCTGGCTCCTTCTGCCAAATGCCCCCTAAGAACTTCGAGCTTTGCTTTTCGATCTTCCAGGGTACGAAGGGCAGCCCGCACCACCTCACTGGCGCTACCGTACCGGCCACTGGCAACTTCTGCCTTGATGAACGATTCCCAATGCTCCCCTAGACTCAAGCTTGTTGTAGCCATAGCGATACCAACTATTCATTTTTGCGAAATATGAATATAGCCACTCTGCCACCAGCAGGCAAGTGCCATACGAAGTATTCCTACCGCTTGAGCTATTCTCCCACAAGCAATTCAAAGTGCTGCCATAAGAGCCCGCCGGAAGGTTTGAATTTAATTACTGTTCAAACCGAGCGCCCTACTGCCCAGGCGCACTTTCCAACGATTTTCTCGCTCGATCAACTGATCCGCTGTAAATGTTGCAGGGGCAATCTCTAAAATTGAATATTCAAAATAGCTCCAGTCCAGCGATTTCAGTAGCTTATTACCGCCATGGCCTGTGTGGGCATATCCTTTCCACCGTCCCCAGATACCATCCTTGCCATAGGCACACCCAACATATAGCTGCCCGGATAGAGAATCCCTAATTAGATACACCCCGTTGACCGAAGAAAGTGCCCTGATCCAAGTGTAATTGGCATCGGTGTCTTTTCTCAGTCTGGACAAGTCATCCCAGGTCAACTGGACTTCATCGTAGGATGTGAATCCCTCTATAGATTCCCTGGGATTGATGGCCACAACGGGCTTATCCTTCTGCTGAACCCAGCTGACAGTTGACTTACCCCAGTCAATTATAAG
This sequence comes from Porticoccaceae bacterium, assembly GCA_023228865.1. The sequence goes on from JALOAH010000035.1 coordinate 21,598, forward strand.
TCTCTCAGATAGATCGGCCATCACCTGTGAGTATTTCAAATCATAGCGAACTGATCTTTCAAACCACCTCTCAGGCAAACTATATTTCTTAAGCAACCTCAGATGGTTTGTCGTCAAATCTTTGTTGAGCGTACAACCCTTAATTTCCCAGATACCAAGGAATATTGCAGTTGTGCCTCGTGAAGGCCCAAACACCGCCAGATATTGGTCACTTTTATACTTGTTTTCTCCTTGCCAAGCAGTGTACTCAGTGAAGTAATCTACCGACTCGCGAAACGCTGACAGGACTGGCAATTCCCTATTCGAATGACGGACTAGCCGAACCACATTAGGATTCAGCCTATAGATTTCAAATAGGCTGTACAAAGTCAACATTCCGATCTCCCCATCTACAAACTCTTTACGCTAAAAAGCTTGAGCCCCCCTGCATCTCGGATAAGCCGAACAGCCCCAAAATACATTCCCGGTATTGGCTCCTGTTCTCGCCGTGCGCTTTACCATTTCAGAGCCACAAACCGGACAACTCGGTGTCCTGATCTCAACAATATCAGGCACCTGATTTGAATCTACTTCAGCGACATAGTCTCCAATTTTGGACAGAAGCATTGCACCATCGATAAGCTTGATATTGGTGCCATTGGCAAAATCTTTGGCGGGCTTAGTAAAGCCACCTGAAGTCACAACAAATCCACCTGCGGCTCCTTGAACAGAAATCGCCCCCAGCAATTCCCTGACTACAGGAAGGCCAACCTGAACTGCTCGCCACTGCTTGCACTGAACCAAATACTTTTCTTTATCCTTGTAAACCGTCACATCCACACCGCCATCCGGACCAGCCTGGGCATCTTGTTTTACTGAGAATCCCTGCCGCTTAAAGTATTCTCCCACCAACAATTCAAATTGTTGCCAGGACAATCCTCGAAGGGTTTGGATATTTGTATTTCCCTGGACTTTGCCATAGAGCCGTTTTCTTTTTGCGCTGGCGATGGCTGACAGCGCTGAACCCGCGAGAAAGACAACCGGCAGAATATATTTGAGTATGCTAGCGAAGGTGCTCCCAATAATACCGAGAATAAAATCTGGCTCGATAACCTGTTTTCCGGCAGGCGACACCGTTTTTTGCCCTGAGAAATAGTCGAGAAAGAAATAAGAAAAAACCGCCAGCACCACCCCAACCCACCAAGGCAGTTTGGAGCTAGTGTTCAGCAGTTCTTTAACTATAGAGGTACGCCGCGCCATCCTTGGTTACTCCGGTCAAATCGCCTTTATGTCTGAGGAAAATACGTTATGAAGTTTTTCAATCCGTTTGATCATCCATTCATGCTGGGAACGCCATCCGTTTTCTTCTGGCTCCCACACATGCGCATGGGAACCAGGCAAGCTGTACTGCTGCAATCAGCAGTTTAAATGCCAAGCCCTTTAAAGAAGTCCCTCAAGCCATTTTCCTGCCCCTCTTCCCAGGCTTTGAGGGCGGCGGTGCCAATAATGGCCATATCCGCCCTGCCCCGCAGGAAATCGATATCGGCTTTGCCACTGACGCCAAAGCCGACGCCAATGGGCAGGTCGGTGTACTGGCGGCAGCGGCGGAGAAACGCATTGAGGTCATCGTTCATATCGGTTTTGGAGCCAGTTACGCCCTTGCGCGCCACGGCATAGACCATGCCGCGGGCTGCTTCACCCAGGCGTTTGAGGCGTTTGTCGGTGCTGGTGGGGGTCATCAGCACGACGGGGGAGAGATCGGCGGCATCGGACAGGGCATACAAATCCGCGGCCTCTTCCACGGGCAGGTCGGGCAAAATATAGCCGCAGCCACCGGCCGCTTTGAGTTTGCCGAGAAATTTCTCGGCACCCATTTTGTAGGCGGTGTTGTAGTAACCCATCATCAGAATTTTAAAGGGGAAGTGCTTGCTGGCTTTGTCCATAAAGGCAAAACAGTCCGCAGGGGTGACACCGGCCTTGAGCGCCAGCTCGTTGGCGCGCACAAACAGCGGGCCGTCGGCGCTGGGTTCAGAAAACGGAAATTGCAGCTCGACCACATCGACGTCGAACTCCGCCATGATTTCTAGTTCTCTCCAGTTGTCTTCAAAGGAGGGATAACCGCAAACCACATGGGTCATCACCAGTAATTCCTTGTTTTCCTTGCGTTGGCGCAAGTAGATTTCCAGGGCTTTGGCTGTTGCGTTCATTTGACTATGCCCCATATTCCACAGCCTTGCTGCGAATAAAATCTTTCCATTTTTGGTCGTCGAGGGCATCGGCAATGGTGAAAATATCCTTGTCGCCGCGACCGGACTGGTTGATCAGAATAATCTCGTCCTTGGCCATTTTCGGCGCTTCTTCAACGGCCATGGCAAAGGCGTGGGTGCTCTCCAGCGCCGGAATCAGCCCTTCGGTGCGCATCACCAGTTTGAGGGTTTCCCGCACCTGATCGTCGGTGGCGGCAGTAAAGCGCACCTGATCCTGCTCCCACAGATGCACCAGGATTGGGTTGACGCCAATGTAGTCGAGACCCGCAGCAATGGAGTGAGTCTCAAGCATATTGCCGTTGTCGTCCTGAAGAAAATAGGTTTTAAAGCCCTGGGCAACACCCACGGAAGCGTCCTTGTAGGCGAGGCGCGCAGCGTGCATACCGGAACCGGGGCCGTAGCCGCCCGCTTCACAGGCTACCAGTTCCACCCGTTTGTCATCGAGAAAGCCCTGAAAGATGCCGATGGCGTTGGAACCGCCACCGACGCAGGCATAAACGCGATCGGGTTGACGACCGGCAATTTTTACGATCTGCTCTTTCGCTTCCATGCCGATAATGGACTGAAAGTAACTAACCATTTCCGGAAACGGGTGGGGGCCGCAGGCGGTGCCCAGCACATAGTGGGTGTCCTGCATATTGGTAACCCAGTCCCGCAGCGCCTCATTGATGGCGTCCTTGAGAGTTTTCTGGCCGTCTTCAACCGCTACGACGTTGGCGCCCATGCGCTCCATCCAGAACACATTGGGCCGCTGGCGCGCCACGTCCACCGCGCCCATGTAAATGGTGCAGTCAAAGCCAAAGCGCGCCGCCATGGTAGCGGTGGCGTAGCCGTGCTGACCGGCGCCGGTTTCAGCGATAACCCGGGTTTTGCCCAGGCGTTTGCACAGCAAGCCCTGGCCGAGCACGTTGTTGATTTTGTGGGAGCCGGTGTGATTGAGGTCTTCCCGTTTGACATAAATCTGGGCGCCGCCCAGCTGCTGCGACAGGTTCTTCAGATAGGTCACCGGGGTCGGCCTGCCGGAATAGGACTGCATCAGCGCCACATATTCCTGCCAAAAGCTGGGGTCGCGCTTGCATTCAGCAAAACAGGCCTGCAACTCTTCAATGGTTGCAGAGAGAATTTCCGGCAAAAATGTGCCGCCATACTGGCCGTAGTAACCTTCGCGGCCTTCGGCAAAATCAAATACAGACATAGGAATCAGTTCGAACTCAGGAAGGCGACTATCTTAGAGCTGCAAGCTGGATGCTGCAAGCCGCCACGCCGTCTCTATGCCATATTGGAAAAAAATGTTTTCGGCAGCACTCGGCGCAAATCCTCCAGAGGTTGTTTGACGATGTTTTTGTCGACCTCATGGACAACTAATTTGTGCACCTGGGGGTTCATGCCAGCGCGCAGCTGGCCGAGAAAGTCCGGCGCCGCCACCAATACCAGTTTTTCGTAGCTTCCCTGGCGGCGCCCCTGATCGAGAATGCTATTGATTTCCCGAGCAAAATTGACCGTTTCCTGTTCCTTGATGCCGGTGTGGGGCTCAAAATGGTGGCGACTGCCAGAACCAGAGGAGCGGTTGCTGCCCGAAACATCTGCAGTTAAATCCCTCTCCGCCATGGCTGACTGGCCATGAATCAGGTCGCGGGTTTCCGTTATTGTTTCCAGAGTAAGGCCGGCTTCATAGATTTTTGCTCTACTGCTATCGGCGACCAATATCCAGAGACTTTTCATAAACTTCCTCCTTTTCACTATGGGACTGTGGATAAACACTGAAGAACTTATATTTGCGACTCTTTATTAACCCTAGCACATAAATAAAAAGTCACCCTCCCCCATTTCCGCGTTAACTGACGCGGATCAAATTACGCCCTTAATGGCTTAGGGGCTGATCTTTCAGGCTGTGACACAGAGACGTTCCTTTGGCCTCATAACTACTCCGTCGCAGGCACAAAGTCCAGCGCCAGGGAGTTAATACAGTAACGCAAGCCCGTGGGCTTGGGGCCATCATCAAAAACATGGCCAAGGTGCTCGCCGCATTTGGACACCACTTCTATGCGTTTCATACCCCATGACCAGTCGTCCCTGAGAATGACATTGTTGTGATCAAAGACGTTCCAAAAACTTGGCCAGCCAGTGCCCGACTCATACTTGTGGCGGGAGTGAAAAACCGGCAAACGACAACCCGCGGTGACGTAGACGCCCTCTTCCTTGTTATTGAGAAGCTGGCCGGTAAAGGGTTTTTCCGTGCCCTCCTCCCAGAGAATATGGTACTGCTCGGGGGTGAGAAGCTGCCGCCAAATGGGCTTGGGAATGGTGTCAAGAGCCTCGCCACGGGCGATCATGTCGCGGGCTTCAGCCGCAGAAATCTGGCTGTTTTTATGGTCGTCCTGGTCGCTGGCAACGCCACAAGAGAGCAGTAATGCCGTTATAAAGGTAAAACTCAGGGTCGAAAAAAATCGTTTTGCGCCCATAACTGGGGCTCCAGTAAAGAGATGCCAGGTTAGACTGTAAAAATACGGCGATGATCCAAAACAGGCATATTGACGCGGATCTTTTTTTGCTCCTCCAGATCGAGATCGGCAATGGCAAAACCTTCACCGTCATCGAGCGCCGCCAAAACTCTGCCCCAGGGGTCAATAATGGCGGAACCACCCCAGGTGGGGGTTTTCGCATGCTCCCGGTCGCCGAGATTGGCGGCGAGCATAAAGCAGAGATTTTCCACCGCCCGCGCCCGCAACAACAGCGACCAGTGCGCCCTGCCGGTGGCGGCGGTAAATGCGGAAGGTGCGGTGAGAATTTCGGCGCCAAGGCTGAGCTGTTGGCGATAGAGTTCGGGAAAACGCAGATCGTAGCAAACACTCAGACCCAGCTTCACCACCTGCTCCTCAATGTTGGCCTCGGCAACTACAACCTGGTCGCCCCGGCCGTAGTCGTTCGACTCCAGGTACAGTTTCCCGGTTTCGGCAACATTGACATCGAAGAGATGCATTTTGTCGTAATAGGCAACCTCAATGCCATCGGGAGAAAGTAGGTAACAGCGGGCAAAAGGCTTGCCCGCAAACTTTGGATGATTGCTGTCAACCACAGGAATGGTGCCGCCCACCAGCCAGATACCCTGTTCGCGGGCGATATCCGCAAGAAAGCGTCGCGCCGTCCCCGTCGCCGCCGCTTCTCCCGCTGCCGCCTGCGCCAGGGGTTTGGTGCCAAAATAGGCAAAATTTTCCGGCAGCACCACAAGCTGCGCGCCGCTGGCGCAGGCGCGCAGGATCCAGCGCCGAGCATCCGCCAGATTGCCGTCAAGGCCGTGATTGCCCCTGATCTGAATAACGGCGGCCCTGAGACATTTAGCGGCTGCGGGGGTGGCGTTCTGATCAGTCATTGGCTTCCTTCTCAACCGTCGCTTTGGTAGGATCGGTAAAAATTTTATCCACCTCGATATCCGGCTCATCGAGTGAACCCTTGATGTTGTAACTGATACTCGACAGCTGATCCACCTGTTTTTCAAAAATTTTGCTGGTCAGATAAACCCCCACCACCGCAGGCAGACCGCCGAGCAATCCCGCCACCCAGGGCAGATTGGTGCCCACCGGCATGGTGGCCACCAGGCGGGCGTCGAGCTGTTCGTAGACCAGATCAGCACTGCCGAGAAGGCGAATTTTTCCCGACGGCATCGACGCCACTATGGGGTCGTCAAAATCGACAATGCCCTGACGGAACAGCAGGCCACCCTGAATTTTGTCGAAACTGACGCCGCCGGAAAACAGGTCAGAAAAATCAAAGCGCAAACGGCGCAGCCAGGTATCAAAATTGACCAGGGAGACCAGTTTAAAAAAGGTATTGGTGGCAGCCCCCGTGGCTTTATAGAACTGCCCGTCCACCAGCTCTATACCCAGATAGCCATCAAGCGCCAGCAGGCTGATTTTCCAGGGTTGCGCCTGCCAGCCCAGCTCGGCAAAAAAGTTTGCCGACTTGCTCGTCAGCGGCGCCGGCATCTGCCATCGAGCCAGCGCCTCCTCTAAATTGCCGGCAGCCAGGGTTCCGGAAAAAAACGTTTTGTGGACACCGTTTTGAAACGTCCAGCGCATTTCTGCCGGAGTTTCTGCGCCCTCGTCAACACCGGGCTGCGCCTTGATTTCAATGCCTCTTACGCCTCCCTTTAAATCACCAATCAATAGGCCATTGCTGATTTTTCTCGCCCTGAAGGCGAGGCTGCCAAAATTTTCTTCACCGATATAGAGATGGGCTACCGCAAAATCCAGCGGCGGAATGTCCCCCGGCTTCAGGTTTGCCAGATGGGGGGATTCTGTGCCGCCAGAGTTGCCATCATCGTCTTTATCATCGCTGTCAGTATCTTCACGGTCTTCCGCGCTTTTTAGCGGGGGCAGCTTGAGGTAATCCAGGTCAACCGCGACGACGTCCTTATCCTGTTGGGGCAGGCGAATACTACCCGCCAATTGGGCGGCCTCTATGGCAAAGTGCCAACTGCCCCGGTCGGCAATGGCGCCGCTCAAATGGGTTTTGCCGAGATCAAAATCACTGAACACAAAGCTGCCCACCTCCAGATCAAGCCGGGGGTTGAGCTGGTTGACGACGCTTTCTGTCTCTTCCCTGAGGGCGGCGCCATCGCTGTCGCTGCGGCCGTTCCCTGCCAACAGCGGCTGCCAGTGTTTCCAGTCGAGAGTTTCCAGGTTGCCGCTGATCAGCAATCCCGGCGCTTGCGGCAACTTAGCCTGGGACGACAGCAACTGAAGCTGGCCGCGGTCAAACTCACCGCTATCAAAAGCCAGCGCCACGCCGACCTTGTCAGCAATGGCACCATCGATTTTCAGTCCATCCGGGGCGAATTGCAGCGTTGCGCTGAGGGGTAATGTTGCTTTTGCGGCTTTTTTAAAGGGTTCGGGCAAATCAACCGCGACACCTTTCAGGGTTGAAGAGAGATCCAGTTGCGGGCTTTTGCTGCCATCCTGAAGAGGGATGCGCAAGCGACCTGTCACCTCCGTGTTGCCGCCGAGGCGGTCGCCAAAAATGCCCAGATAGTCATTGAGGTCGTCAAAATTCGGCGTGGCGACGACGGCGATGTCTGTATAAGCCGCCGTCGAACTGAGATCCGCGCCAATCCCCCCGCCGAGAAAGCGGCCTTTAAGCCCTTTGCCATAAAGACCCTTGGCGCTGCTGTAGTTGAGCTGGCCTTGAATGTCACTAATGGTCATGGCTGTGGCGGGAATTTTCAGGCTGCCGTCATCAATGACGGCTCTGACGCGATAATCCTCACCCTGCCGCGTCGCCGTCAGGGGAATGCGCAGGTCGAGATCAATATGGCTGCTGCCACCGGTTTTCAGGTTCGCCACCGCCGCCATTTTTTCGGCCAGGGGCGATGCCCTCAAAAAACCCAGGGCATCCTCGACATCGGCATCAATAGCCGCTGCCACCCTCAGTACCGGCTCATTGTTTGGCTGGCGCAACGTTATGCCGGCGCCCTTGACCTCGGCGCCCTGAACACCGCCGCTCTCCACCCAGGCGTCCAAGTGGCGGTTATCCACCACCAAATGTCCGTTTAAATGTTCGAGGACAGGCCATCCGGGCTGATAGGCCAGCTCGCCATCGTGGATTCGCGCAAAAACCTGAATGGAGCGGCCGTTATCGTTGTTTTTTAGCAGTGAACCGCGCCAGATAAAACCGGCTTCTTCAATATCCGCATGACCAATTGCCTCGTCCAACCAGGTGAGCAGATTGGGGTTGAGCACCTTGGGCAAAAATTTATCCACGTAGCGGGAATCGCTGTTGCGCAGGCCAACCATGAGATACATTTCGGGATTTCCGCCTTTCCGGGTGGGCAAATCCAGGTGCAGAAAGGCCTTGGCGCTACCCTCTTCACCCTCGATGCTGATCGCCGTGCTGGTCACTCGCACCCGGTGCTGATCGGGCAGCCACTGCCAGTCAACCCGCCCCCGGGTGCTGCCGTAGGTCATGAAGTCGTCAAAGGCCTGGCGGTAGTGCATGGCAAAACCTTCGGGGCTGTCGAGAACCACAAAGCCCTCGTAGAGCCCGGACTGAACATAGCCATTGACACCGCGAGCCGCCGGAGCCCCCCGCCAGCTGTCGACGGCGACATTGTCGAGATTGGCGCGCAGGGAAAATTGTGGTTTGGCGGTGCTGAAGTTGACGTCGACAAAGAGGTTGCGAAGGCTGCCCTGGGGATTGAGGGTTGCCAGCGCCTCGGCGCCCCGGTCATTCAGCCATTGTGTTTTCAGCGCCAGCTGGTTGAGAAAGGCCAGATCGACCGCAGCGGTGACCAGACTCAGCTCTCCCCAGCGCCGCCCCACGCCCTGGCGCAATTGAATATTGGCATTCGTGACAGTGTCATCGCCCCAGCGCGCGGCGAGGTTTTGCAGACCGAGACTCCAGTGCTCGCCCGGCTTGAATGATCCGGTTATTTCACCCTTGACCGCCTCCAGGGGGGCAAGATCGCCAAGCCATTCGAGGGGAATTTCACTGGCATCAACGGTGCCCCAGGCTTTCACCGCTTCGCTGCCGTCCCAGGAAAACCAGAGCTCGAGGTCGAGATCCATGTCCACCGGCTCCAGTTTCTCAGCTTGGCGGGGAAGCAGGGCACGGGCGATGGTTCCCAGGGAGCCGTCGACATTGAGGTGGTTGAGACTGAGGTAGCCATTGCCGGCAAAATCGTTGTCGTCGAGGGGGTCTCCCCGCCCCTCAAAGATAAATGTCGCCATATCGCCAGTATTTTCGTCGGTGGCGATGCGGGCGGTGGTGCGGTGAAAATCCTCGCTGTTTTCAACCTGAATATCCCGGGCGACGATTTTCGCGGTGGCACCGGAAAAAAATTTCGCATCAAGTTCAACAACGTCGATTTTGAGAAGGCGACTGTAGAAAAACATGCGGTAGAGATAATCGAGGTCGCTGCCCTGCTCCGAAGCCAGGGGGTGACCGGCAATTGACCAGCGCCCTCGATCGTCTTCCACCAGGTTCAGATGAATTTTGCCCGCAGTCAGGGAGCGCCATACCGGGCTGAGGTTGATCAGGGTTTTACCAATCTGCAGTTCCGCGACAACCCGATCGAGGGTGATGGCGTCGTCGCTGCCATTGGCACCGGCAATGACGACATTTTCCAGCTCCACCCTGGGCGTGAACCCCTGCCACAATCCATTGAGACGGTGGATATTGACCGCCAACCCGGTTTTTTCGGAAAGGTAGTCATTGATTTGCGTCTGGTAACTGTTGATCACCGGCAGCATTTCCCTGGCGGTAATCACCACAATGGCATAGGCGATAACCAGCAGGGCGGTTAACAGCCACAGACTTCGAAACAAATGCCCTGTAAATCGTTTCACCACCAAGCCATCACACCGGAATAATGTCGTACTGTTCCTGGGAATACAGGGTTTCGACACGGAATTCTATGGGGCGGCCAATAAACTCCTCCAGATCGGCGACGTTGGCGGAGTCCTCGTCGAGAAGACGGTCAATGACCACCTGGGAGGCCAGCACCAGAATCTTGTCGCACTCAAAGGCGCGGGATTCGCGCAGAATTTCCCGCATAATGTCGTAACACACGGTTTCAGCAGATTTGAGGCGACCCCGCCCCTGACACATGGGACAGGGTTCACAGAGCATCTGCCCCAGGCTTTCACTGGTGCGCTTGCGGGTCATCTCGATCAAACCAAGCTCGGATACCGTGGTAATGCTGGTTTTTGCTCGATCTCTGCTCAGGGCTTTTTCCAGGGTGCGCATCACCTGGCGCTGGTGTTCCTTGTCGCCCATATCGATAAAGTCGAGGATGATAATGCCGCCGAGATTGCGCAAGCGCAGCTGCCTGGCGATGGCGGTGGCCGCCTCGAGATTGGTTTTGAAAATGGTTTCTTCGAGGTTGATATGGCCGACAAAGCCGCCGGTATTGACGTCTACGGTGGTCATGGCCTCGGTCTGGTCAATAACCAGATACCCCCCGGATTTGAGCGCCACATTGCGCTCCAGGGTTCTGTTGATTTCGTCCTCAACATTGTAGAGATAGAACAGCGGCCGTTCGCCGGGGTAGTGTTCCAGCAGCCCGGTCATTTCCGGATTTATAGCCTTGGCAAATTCCACCATATGGGCAAACATTTCCCGGGAATCGACGCGTATCTTTTCCAGGCCAGGGCGCACCATGTCCCGCAGGGTGCGCAGGGACAGCGGCAGGTCTTCGTAGATACAACCCGGTTCGGTGATCGATTGCATTTTTTCCTCAATCAGCGCCCACAAGCGACTGAGGAATCTTATATCGCCGCGAAGATCTTCAACACTGGCGCCCTCGGTGGCGGTTCTGATGATATAGCCGCGATTTTTCACATCCTCCGCATCCAGGGCGGCGATCAGCGCCTCCCGCAACCGGTTGCGCTCCTCCTCGGAATCGAGGCGCTGGGAAATGCCGATGTGGTCGATATTGGGCATATAAACCAGATACCGGGAGGAAACGGAGAGCTGTGCCGTCAACCTGGCGCCCTTGGTGCCTATGGGATCTTTAATGACCTGAACCACGATTTTCTGGCCTTCGCGCAGCAGCTGGCGAATGTCCGGGGTGGGCACATTATTGCCGTGCTCCGAGGCGGGGCGAACATCGTCGGCGTGGAGAAATCCGGCTTTTTCAAGACCTATGTTGACAAAGGCCGCCTGCATACCGGGAAGTACGCGAATCACCTTGCCCTTATAGATATTGCCGACAATGCCGCGACGCTGGGAGCGCTCCACGGCAACTTCCTGAACGACACCGTTTTCCACCAGGGCAACCCGGGTTTCCATTGGCGTAAAGTTGACAAGAAGCTCGGCACTCATGGGTGTCATGGTGTATTTTTCCTGGTCATTGCTGTTCTCTTCCATCGGGCTGTCAATGGCCGTCCCTGTGCCAACAGGAGACGCCAAACAGGGTCAACAGTTCCCAGGTTTCCGCCAGGGGCAATCCCACCACGGCGGAGTAGCTGCCGACAATTTTTTCCACAAATACCGCCCCCATACCCTGTATGGCATAGGCTCCGGCCTTATCCCGAGGCTCCCCTGTTTGCCAGTAGCGGCGACACTGCTCCTCATCAAGGGCAGCGAAGGTGACGCTGGTTTCGCTGATACGCCAGGCCGAGCGCTCCTCATTCACCATGGCCACCGCCGTGAATACCCTGTGGCTGCGTCCGGAAAGCGACATCAGCATGGCCACGGCCTGTTCCTCACTGTCGGGCTTGCCGAGCAGGCGGTCATCAATGACCACCGTGGTATCCGCACCCAACACGGGCAAGACACCATCAGTGCTCGCCAGTACCGCCTCCGCTTTGGTCAGCGCCAGGCGCAACACATAGTCGCGGGGCGCCTCACCGGCAATAGGTGTTTCATCCACATCCGCCGACGAGCAGACAAAGCGGGCGCCTATTTGGCGCAATAGTTCGGCGCGGCGCGGCGAGGCAGAGGCGAGAACCAAATCTGCTGTTACCATGACATTCATAACCTGTTCACACTACTCGATTTTGTATAGCTTCCACAGCGCGATAGTCACAAAGGGCCACAGCAAAACCGTACTCAATACCGGGTAGAGCATAAACCAGTTGTCCGCCGCTTTGCCTGCAATCAGGCTGACAACAATGGTCACCATCTGATAAAACAGCGCCAAGCCCGTCACCACAAGCATCTGGTGCCAGACAGAGAAATTACTCATGCGCTGTCCAGCCAATTGTAGCAGGTAGGCAACAATGGCCATGGCAAGAGCGTTCTGTCCGAGGGTTCCACCGGAAAGCAGATCCAGGGCCAGACCCGCCAGCCAGGCAAAACCAACACCGAGGACATGGGGTTCAACCCGCAACCAGAAAATGACCACCACAAAGACAAACATTGGCCGCCAATAGGTCATCTCGCCGCGCAGAGGATAAAAATAGAGGCCATAGGCGATGACCAGACTGAAAATAAACACCAGTGAGCTAAACGGCCGACCCATCAACAATTACCCACCGTTGCCCGCTGAAGCCTCGGCGGGCGGTTCGGGTGCAACCGTTTCAGGCTCAGAAGACGGCGCCAGGGTTTCCTGGGCGCTTTGCTCCGGCTCCGCGCCGCTGTCGTCGCTGGCGACACCGAAATTGAGCCCCGATTGATCAGCACCGGCGGGGAAATCCTTGATCTCTGAAAACACCAGCAGCAGGTGACGACTGCGTTCAATATTGGCGGCCGGTTCCACATCCACGGTCATAAAGGGCTGCCCCGGATCACGGGACACACCAATCACCGTTCCCACCGGATAGCCCGACGGAAAGCGACCGCCGAGCCCGGAGCTCACGAGAATATCGTCCTCCTTGATATCCACCGTGGGAGAGACATAGCGCAGGCTGAGGCGGCGAAAATCCCCCGTGCCCTCGGCAATGGCGCGAACACCGTTGCGAATCACCTGAACGGGAAGGGCGTGAACATCGTCGGTCACCAGCAACACCTTGCTATTGTGCTCGCGAACCTCAATCACCTGCCCCATCAACCCCTTTTCGTCGAGAACGGGCTGACCCACATAGGCGCCATCGGCCGTGCCGCGATTAATGACAATGCTGTGGTTGAGGGGGTCGGTGGAAACGCCGATAAGCTCCGCCACCAACACCTTGTCGCTGAGCATTTCCGTGGCATTGAGAAGATTGCGCAGGCGGGTGTTTTCCGCAGAAATCGCCGCCATTCGCTGTAACTGCCCCTTATATACCAGCAGTTCCTGGCGCAGAAAACTGTTTTCCTCTTCAAGCTGAACCCGCAGCATCAGCGCTTCATCCCCCCATTCACCAATGCGGTCGGGAAGGTTGGTCAGCCATTGCAGCGGCAGTGACGCCTGGGAAATGCGCGAGGTTACAGGATCCAGCCAGGTGGTTAGGGAATCCATTGCCAGCAGCACCAGCGCAACGGCTCCAAGGATGAGTAATTTCATCGCTGACAGGGGCGCAGAGGCAAAAATTCGTTTGATTGTCAGACTCCCTTAAAGCGTTAATGTTCTCCCGCTGCGGTTGAGAGAGGTTGTTCAGGTGACATTCAAGCGGCGCTTATCCATCAAATCCAGAGCCTTGCCGCCACCTTTGGCGACACAGGTCAGGGGCTCGTCGGCGACAATCACCGGCAGGCCGGTTTCATGGGTAAGCAGGCGATCGAGATCCCGCAGCAGGGCGCCGCCCCCGGTAAGCACAATGCCGGTTTCAGCAATATCCGAGGCCAACTCTGGCGGGGACTGTTCCAGCACCCGCTTGAGGGACTGAACAATGGCTGCCAGTGGCTCCTGCAGGGCTTCAAGAATTTCATCGCTATTGATACTAAAGCTTTTCGGCACACCTTCCGCCAGGTTGCGGCCGCGCACATCCACTTCGCGCACTTCGGTGCCCGGATAGGCGCTGCCGATTTCCATTTTGATGCGCTCAGCGGTGGTTTCACCGATGACGCTGCCGTATTTGCGGCGCACAAAATTGACAATGGCCTCATCAAAGCGGTCGCCGCCGACGCGAACGGAATCGGAAAATACCACGCCATTGAGGGACAGCAGGGCAATTTCCGTGGTGCCGCCGCCGATATCCACCACCATGGAACCACAGGCTTCCGACACCGGCAGCCCGGCACCAATGGCTGCGGCCATGGGCTCCTCAATCAGGTAAACCTCGCGGGCGCCCGCATAATAGGCGGATTCGCGGATAGCGCGCTTTTCCACTTCCGTGGCCATGCAGGGCACACAGATCAATACCCTGGGGCTTGGCGGAATAAACTTGGTGGAGTGCACTTTTTTGATAAAATGCTGCAACATCTTTTCAGTGACCTGAAAATCCGCGATAACCCCGTCTTTAAGGGGTCGAATGGCGGTGATATTGCCGGGGGTGCGGCCGAGCATGCGCTTGGCTTCGACGCCCACCGCCTCGACGATTTTCTGCCCCTGATGGTGGCGAATGGCGACAACAGAGGGCTCATTGAGCACGATTCCCTTGTCCCGTATATAGATCAGCGTATTCGCCGTCCCTAGGTCGATGGAGAGATCGTTGGAAAACAAACCGCGCAGCTTTTTCAACATTGACTTGATAATCCCGTCTGATACCGGCAGAGACTGGCTTTTTCCGGCGTTGCTATTGGCGTTTACTCGGCGGCCTGTAACCCACAAGCGCCCGAAATGCCGCGACTCTAGCAATCGAGGGGATTCAGGGCAAGCAGCAAATGTGCTACCTTTACGCCCCTGCCGGAAAGTGCTTCCTAAAGAGTTCTTCGAGGGAGTCCCTTTGAGTGCCTCTTCAGCGCCAACTGACCCTGCTAAAAAACGGGAATCATACCATGACTATTGAACGAGCGGACATTGAAAAACTTGCCCAACTGGCGCGTATTGAAATAACCGAGGATCAGATCACAGTTACCACCAACAGTATCGCCAATGTGCTCAATCTGGTGGATCAGCTTCAGGCGGCGAATACCGATGGCGTCGTCCCCATGGCTCACCCCCTGGATGCCGTTCAACGCCTGCGCGCCGATGAAGTCACCGAAATCAACCAGCGCGACGCCTTTCAGGCCATAGCTCCCGCCACCGAAAACGGGCTCTATCTGGTGCCTAAAGTTATTGAATGAATACAGGATTCGTCAATCCTGCTCCATAAGGACATCCTCTGATATGCACAACAAAACCCTAGCGGAATTGAGCGCCGGGCTTGCCAGCGGCGAGTTTTCCAGCGTTGAACTGACCCGGCATTTTCTCGCCCGCATTGCAAAGCTGGACAGCGTCTACAACAGCTTTATTACCGTCACTGCCGATCAGGCACTGAAAACAGCGGCCGCCGCCGATGCCAAACGCTCCGCCGGCAATTCGGTTCACCCCCTCTGCGGCGTACCCATCGCCCACAAGGACATCTTTTGCACCGAGGGCGTGCGCACCAGCTGCGCCTCGAAAATGCTCGACAATTTTGTGCCGCCCTATAACGCCACCGTGGTGGAGAATTTCATCCGTGCAGGCGCCGTGGTGCTCGGCAAAACCAATATGGACGAATTTGCCATGGGCTCGTCCAATGAAACCAGCTGGTATGGGCCGGTAAAAAACCCCTGGGACATCAACACCGTGCCCGGCGGCTCTTCCGGCGGTTCCGCTGCCGCCATCGCCGCCCGCCTGACACCGGCGGCAACAGCCACAGATACCGGCGGCTCCATTCGCCAGCCCGCCGCCCTCTGCGGCATTTCCGGCTTGAAACCCACCTATGGCCGCGTGTCCCGCTGGGGCATGATCGCCTTTGCCTCCAGTCTCGATCAGGGCGGTCCCCTGGCGCGAACTGCTGAAGATCTGGCGCTGATGATGAATGTCATGGCCAGCTTTGACAGTAAAGACTCCACCTGTCTGGATCTGGACGTGCCGGATTACAGCGCCGGCCTCACCAACAGTCTCAAAGGGCTGCGCATTGGCGTCCCCAAAGAGTACTTTGGCGAAGGTCTCAACCCCGGCACCGCCAGCGCGGTTGCAGAGGCGCTGCGGGAATACGAAAAACTGGGCGCCACCCTCATCGACATCTCCCTGCCCCATTCCGGCCTGTCGGTGCCCGCCTACTATGTGATCGCCCCGGCGGAAGCCTCCGCCAACCTGTCGCGCTTTGACGGTGTTCGCTACGGTTACCGCTGTGAAGATCCCAAAGATCTCAACGATCTCTATATGCGCAGCCGCGCCGAAGGGTTTGGCGACGAGGTCAAGCGCCGCATTCTGGTGGGTGCCTACTGCCTCTCCGCCGGTTACTACGACGCCTATTACAACAAGGCGCAACAGGTGCGCCGCCTGATCAAGCAGGATTTTGTCAGCGCCTTTGAGGAAGTGGATCTTATTCTCGGCCCCACCTGCCCCAACCCGGCCTTTGAATTTGGCGCCAAGGGCGACAACCCGGTGGCCATGTATCTGGAAGATATTTACACCATTTCCACCAACCTGGCGGGGCTGCCGGGCATGTCCATTCCCTGTGGTTTTGTCGACAACAAGCCGGTAGGGCTGCAAATTGTCGGCAACTACTTCGATGAAGTCCGCATGCTCAACGCCGCCCACCAATACCAACAGGTTACCGACTGGCACAACAGAGCGCCCAAGGAGATTGTGTAATGAGCTGGGAAACCGTTATCGGCCTCGAAGTGCATGTCCAGCTGGCCACCCGATCGAAAATTTTTTCCGGCTCCAGCACCGCCTTTGGTGCCGAGCCCAACACCCAGGCCAGCGCCGTCGATCTCGCCATGCCCGGCACCCTGCCCGTGGCCAACGAACAGGCCTTTCGCTACGCCATTATGTTCGGCCTTGCCGTTAACGCCGAGATCGGCAAAACCTCGGTGTTTGAGCGCAAAAACTACTTTTACCCCGACCTGCCCAAGGGCTACCAGACCACCCAGCTGGAAAAACCCATTGTCGGCCCCGGCTGGGTCGACATTCAGCGCAAGGACGACAGTCACAAAAAAGTGCGCATTCATCACGCCCACCTGGAAGAGGATGCGGGCAAGTCTCTCCACGACACGTTTTTTGATACAAGCGGTCGCGGCATGAGCGGTATCGACCTGAACCGGGCGGGCACGCCGCTGATCGAAATTGTCTCCGAACCGGACATGAGCAGCGCCGAAGAGGCTGTCGCCTTTGCCAAAAAACTCCACTCCATCGTCACCTCCCTGGGTATTTGCGACGGCAATATGTCCCAGGGCTCCATGCGCTTTGACGTCAACATTTCCGTGCGCAAACCCGGCCAGCCCCTGGGCACCCGCACCGAAACCAAAAACCTCAATTCGTTCAAGTTTATGGAAGAGGCCATCGCCCTTGAAGTGGAGCGTCAAATCGACATCCTCGAAGACGGCGGCAATATCATTCAGGAAACCCGGCTCTACAACGGCGACACCAAAACCGCCCGCTCCATGCGCAGCAAAGAGGAAGCCAACGACTACCGCTATTTCCCCTGCCCCGACCTGCTGCCGGTGGTGATCGACGACGACACCATTGACCAGCTGCGCCGCAACCTGCCAGAACTGCCGGACGCCCGTCACAACCGCTTTATGACCGACTACGGCCTCTCCGATTACGACGCCGCCGTGCTCGGCGACGAGGCCCAGATGGCGCACTACTTTGAAGCGGCGGCCAAGGTGTCCAGCGACGCCAAGCTCACCGCCAACTGGATTATGGGAGAGCTGTCCGCCCGGCTGAACAGCAGCGACCTGGATATCGGCCAATGTCCGGTGAGCGCCGACTATCTCGGCCGCATGGTGTTGCGCATCAAGGACGGCACCATTTCCACCAAAATGGCCAAGGACGTTCTTCAGGCCATGTGGGACGGTGAGGGCGATCCCGATACGATTATCGACAAGCGCGGCTTGAAGCAGGTCTCCGACAGCGGCGCCATCGAAGCCCTGGTGGCGGAGGTTATCGCCAGCAGCCCGGCGCAGGTGGACAACTATCGCAGCGCCGATGACAGCAAACGGCCGAAAATGCTCGGCTACTTTGTCGGCCAGATCATGAAGGCATCCAAAGGTCAGGCCAACCCCCAGCAGGTCAACGAGATACTGCTGAAAAAACTTGACGAACTGCTCTGAGCAGCAACCTTCCAATACAAAATTGCAAGTGAGAAACAGGTACTCCTATGTCATTAAAGAAAGACAAAAAGAAGGTTATCGGCGAAGTTTTTGATGACGAGCGCATTAAAACTTTTTTGCGGTTTTTACCCCCGGCTGGCGTCAATGGCGACTACCATCTGCTGGAAAAAGCCTACAGGGGCATGATGGCGGAAAATTTTGAAACGTTTATCGGGTTTTTCATCGCGGAAGGCCGGGATCTCAACGCCAAAAATCCCGACGGCAAAACCCTGCTTGAGGTGGTCAGCCAGCATCGCCACGGCGAAGATTATGGCGACATTCTCAAAGCCGCTGGCGCCCGGCAACCGGAATGAATCAAACGGCAACGGGGAGAGCGCCGCCAGCCATCAAATACGGCTGGCGGACGATGACTGAGCGCCTGTTGCCGCCAGAAAAACGGCGGCAGCGGCCATAGTGAGCCTCAAACTGCTGTTCAGCACTGCGGCAATTATTATCACCTTCGCCGCTTTTGTGCCCTACGTGCTTGCCACCCTGTCGGGGAAAACCAAACCCCATGTGTTCTCCTGGGTGATCTGGGGCACCACCACTTTTATTGTTTTTTTCGCCCAGCTCGACGCCAAGGGCGGCATGGGCGCCTGGCCCATTGGCGTTTCCGGCGCCATCGCCATTGTCATCGCCGTCATTGCCCTCGCAAAAAAAACCGACACCAGTATCACGCCGCTGGACTGGTTATTTTTCATTTCGGCACTGCTATCCCTGCCCTTTTGGTACCTGACCTCCGACCCGACCTGGGCGGTGATTATTCTCACCACCGTCGATCTCCTCGGCTTTGGCCCCACTATTCGCAAGGCCTACGCGTTTCCCCAGGATGAAAACCTGATGTTTTTTGGTCTTGTGGTGGCGAGAAATGTATTGGGCATTATGGCTCTGGAACATTACTCTGTCGCCACCGTATTATTTCCCCTGTCAGTGATGCTCGCCTGTATTGGCCTTATTGTGATGATTACCCACAGACGGAATATACTCAGCACCTGACAGCCATGGATAACAGAGGGGAAGCGACTGGCTATGAATCTCAATCTCAACAATAAACATGTCCTGATCACTGGCGGCAGCAAAGGCATAGGCCTCGCCTGCGCCCGCTTGTTCCTGGCCGAAGGTGCGAAGGTGGCGCTGATTTCCCGCTCGCAAACCCATCTCGATAACGCCCGACAGCACCTCGGCGACGTCTTTACCCTGGCCGCAGACCTCCGCAATGCGGACGCCGCTGCGGCAATGGTCGAAGAGGTTGAAAACAGGTTTGGCGCTATCGACGTCCTGGTCAACAGCGCCGGGGCGGCTCAGCGATCTGTGCCGGAAGACCTTTCTCCACCCCTGTGGCGCGCGGCCATGGACGCCAAATATTTCACCTATATCAACGTCATAGATCCCGTCATCAAGCTTATGGCGGCGCGCGGACAGGGCGTTATCGTCAACGTCATTGGCACTGGCGGTAAAGTACCCTCCCCTGTGCATCTTCCCGGTGGTGCGGCCAATGCCGCGTTAATGCTGGCCACCACAGGGCTGGCCAACGCTTATGCCGGCAAAGGAGTCAGAGTGGTGGGGGTCAACCCAGGGTTCACGAAAACAGAGCGCATTGCTGAGGGTTTGAAAGTGGAGGCCAAACGCAGCGGCATCGATGAAAGCGAGGCTCTGCAGCGCATGGTGGCAAGCCTGCCCCTCGGTCGCCCTGCCGATCCCGAGGAGATTGCCAGCATTGTGGTTTTTGCCTCTTCCGAGCGGGGTAGATTTCTAACGGGTGCGAATATCACCAGCGATGGCGCCGCGACGCCTTCGGTGGTTTAGACCAGCGGCGACGGCGCATATTGAGCGCCCCCAATGAATATCAAATTCTTTTTCAGTATGGTGGCGATGCTAATCACCTTTATCGCCTTTATACCCTACATAGTCGCCATACTGCAGGGAAAAACCAAACCCCATATGTTTTCCTGGGTAATCTGGGGCAGCACCACCATGGTGGTTTTTTTTGCACAGCTTGAGGATCAGGGAGGTATGGGCGCCTGGCCTACAGGTCTGTCTGGAACCATTGCCCTGTTTATCGCTTTTCTGTCCATAGTAAAAAAGTCCGACGTTGCCGTAACCCGAATCGACTGGATTTTTTTGATTGTGGGTCTGTCGTCATTGCCGCTGTGGTACTTTACTGCCAACCCTATGTGGACAGTGATTATCCTCACCCTTATCGACCTGACGGGTTTTGGCCCCACCTTTCGCAAAGCCTATGCATTCCCCCATGATGAAAACATCGGTTTTTTTCTGATGTTTGTGGCGCGAAATACTTTCGCCATTTTAGCGCTGGAACATTACTCAGTGACCACCTTGTTTTTCCCATTGACCATTATGGTTGCCTGCTGTTCTCTGGCTGCCCTGGTGATCTATCGGCGTCAGGTACTAAAAAACCAAGAATCATTGCAGAAATTTCACTAAGGAACCTCTGCACAACATCAGTCGGGGCTACCCTCCTCCAGGAGACGCTCCTGGCGAGCACGCTCCTCGGCGAGCACGGCTTTAATTTCCGCCAGCACTGCATCCACATCGGCGCTGTCGTCCGACTCTTCGAAATAACCACTCAGCGGGGTGTCTGGATGCAGGTCGCCGCTTTCATAAAGAGCCCAGATTTCCTTGGCATACTGGGTCTGTGCCAGTTCAGGGGCATACTGGCTGTAATAGCTGCGCACCTTGTTGACATCGCGCTCCAGCATAAACTCGGCATTATTGTTGGCGGCGGCATCCACCGCCTGGGGCAGGTCGATAATCACCGGGCCGTATTCATCGACAAGAATATTAAATTCCGACAGATCGCCGTGGACAATGCCCGCACAGAGCATGCAGACAATATAGTGGATGACCATATTGTGATCTTCTATGGCCTGTTCGGCGGACATCACCACTTCACTGAGGCGCGGCGCGACATCGCCCTCGCCGTCAGTAATCAGCTCCATCAACAGAACGCCATCGATACAGGCATAGGGCTGGGGAACGCGAACGCCCGCAGCCGCCAACCTGTAAAGCGCGTCCACCTCCGCATTGTGCCAGGTCTGCTCCTGCTGCTGACGTCCGTATTTGGAGCCTTTTTCCATGGCGCGGGCGCGGCGGCTGTTGCGGGATTTGCGCCCCTCCTGATACTGCGCTGCTTTTTTGAAGCTCCGCTTGGCAGCGTCTTTGTAGACCTTGGCGCAGCGGATTTCATTATTGCAGCGTACTACATAAACGTCGGCTTCCTTGCCGCTCATCAGGCGGCTAATAACTTCATCGACCAGCCCTTCATCGATCAAGGGCTGAAGGCGTGGCGGGATTTTCATGGTGCCTCGGAATCCTGTTAGTGGCAGTAAAACAACGCACAGTTGACAATTAAACAGCTGTGAACAAGCTCTTGGAGGCTATCGCCCCATTCAGGGTGCAGAAGTGGTTCTGCCATCATTGTGCGCTTATAGACAATGAGTATACTGGAATCACCAATAACAAACCCCATGGATACAACAATGACCACTATCGCCAGCGCTGGCATAACAGAGCATTATCTGGAAACACCGCGCCACAAAACCTATTACCTGGCAGCGGGCGCCGCCAACAGCCCGCCTATCATCTTCATTCACGGCTGGCCTGAGTGCTCCCTGAGCTGGCGTCACCAGCTGCCTTTTTTCGCCGCCATGGGTTTTCGCGCCATCGCCCCCGACATGAGAGG
>JALOAH010000036.1 GCA_023228865.1 Porticoccaceae bacterium
TGTGGCAATAAATTCAGCTAAAATACGGCATTTAACCGCCATCATGCCTGGACAAGAAGAAGAAGAATATCGGGGATTTATTCGATATATTTGCAACCAAGCTGTACTCACTGCCCTTTCATGAGCGCCACAAAATATCAGAACTCCCGCCAAAGATTCCAAGTAATAAAATACAAAAGCAGCGGCACCCAATCCACACCATCAGACTGCCACAAAATAGCCGCCAGCAAACGCCGAACCGTTAAAATTTTCGCAACCATATTCGAAATAATAGTAGCAACAACCGAGAGCAATAGTGACTGCCTTTGCCACCTTCCCGCCCGGCACCAGCCAGTCTAGGAAGGTACTTGTATACAAGCTTCGGCTGCAACGGCGTTCCAGGTATATTTTCATCTCGCCCTTGCAATCGAAATTATTCCCGAATATATTTCGTATACAAAGCAGTGAATGCTGATATAAAGATATTGATACTCGACAACAGACCAAGCACAAACACCGCTGCCAATGAGTCCACGGCTGCACGCAACAATAACAACAGACAAAATTAAGCTGGTATAAAAATGATAGCCACAGCCCCCCATTCAAATTATCGCTGGATAATGATGGCGCTTTGCGTACTCGCCCTTTTGGGTCAAACTTTCACCTGGCTGGTTCCGGCGCCGCTTCTGGGCATGATTATTACCGACCTCAATATTGGTATCGGCGAAGCTGGCGCCCTACTCACAGTCATCACCCTGGTCACCGGCTCTTTTGCCTTTGCCGGCAGTTTCTTTATTGACAAACTGGGCGCCAAAACAGTGATGATTATCGGTCTTGGCCTTTTTGGCCTGGGTGGCATTGCCGCTTTTTTTACGGAAACCTACAGCGAAATATTTGCCGCCAGATTTCTTGTCGGCCTGGGTTTTGGCATCTCCCTCCCCATCATTGGTGTTATTGTCTCGTCCTGGTTTCCTGCCCAGGAACAGCCGTTCATGAATGCCATTGTCGTCATCACCTCCTATGTGGGCATGGTGCTGGCATACACCATCACCCTTCCTATCCTGGCATTGACCGGCACATGGCAAAACACCCTGGCTGCCATTGGCTGTTACGTGATTGGGGTAGCGCTACTATGGCTGTTACTCGCACGCAAACTACCCACAGCAGTCAACTCGCAAACGCCCATTCCCCAGGCACCGCCACAAGCGACTGAGAGCGGACTCAAGCAGGCCGCCAGACGCAAGGAGGTCTGGCTCCTGATGCTGATGCTTTTTGGCGTAATGTGGACGTTCAATACCTTTACCACATACCTGGCCATTTACTTTCAACAAGTTCGCGGCCTCGACACTGCAGCCGCAAGCGCAATCACCGGGGTTCTGCCGCTGGCCGGTGTTTTTGGCGGACTTTTATGCGGTTTTGGCACTGGCGCCCTGGGACTGCGAAAGCCATTCACCTGGCCGCTTTTTATTCTTATGTTTTTGGGCGCCATCGGTTCGGTCATTATTCCGTCCGGCATTCTTCTGTACATTTCAGTCGGCCTGATTGGCTTTGGCGCCGCTGGTTTCTCTCCCATTTTTTTCCAGGTTCCCATGGAGCTCGACGACATAACACCGGCAATGGTGGGCGGCGCCCTGGCAATTATTATCGGCTGCAGCTATATAGCCAGCTACTTTTCGCCTATGGTGTTCGGCATGCTGTCCCCCCATATAGGCATGGCATCAACCTTACTTATCTTTGGCTGTTCCCTGCTGATATCCCTTATTGCCGGATTATCCCTCGGTGAAACAGGGCCGCGAAGGAAGATAAAGCCGCCGCCAGCAGCCATTGCAAATGCCGGCTATTGACAGAATCTTCAATGGATAACTCCTTGTGTAGGCTAAGAATTCTGAGTATTATGCGCGCCTGTACGCGCCCCTGCTGCAGCCCAACAATGGCTCGACGGGGACTGCTGCAAATGACTCCGACAGAATTCCCTGGCAAAAAGCACATACCTGCGAAAGGCGGTTTTCACTGATTTTTGGCTTTAATCTTAGAGCCGCAAGCGGTCATACCAGTGACGAAAGTCAGGATAGCCGGACAAATGATAACCTTGGACCGGTTGCTGCAGGGGATGTATATAATAGCGCCAACCTCATCCATATAGACTTGAGATAGCAGAGACAATCCTATGTCCTCAAAAAATGTGCATGACCCATTATCAGAAGCCCTGCTTGACTCCGAGTGGCAGGAATTTCTCTCTGCCACCGTTAATCGCTGGACGGGCGAAAGCGACTTCAAGCAGCAGAGAAGCAAGTTGCGGGAAAAGGAAATTCAGGACGCCGCCGTCAGGGTCTTTGCCCGCAACGGCATTTCCAAATCGCGCATCAAAGATATTGCCGCTGAAGCCGGCATTGCCAACTCGGCGATCTACGACTATTTCACCAGCAAGGAAGATATTGCCTACAAACTACCGGCGGCCTTCTTTTCAGACTTTTTTTACGAGTATGCCGAGCGGGTAAAAAACTCAAAATCTACCTACGAAAAACTCTATACCTATCTGTGGCTTGCCGTCGACTACGCGCGCAGGCACCCCCAATGGGCTCGCTTTCTCTACCTGGAAATATGGCCCAGTGTTCTCATTGAGGAAACCAACGTGGGTCGCTGCATCGACGACTATAGCCGCGTTATCCACTACCTGATCCATGAAGGGGAAAAACGGGGGGAGTGGCCAACCGCTGAAAACCCCTATGAGCTTACCGCCATTCTGATTGGCAGCGTCAACCAGATCATCATTACCAGGGCGCTTTACTTAAAGCCCCGGCATATCATGAAGGCGGCCGAATCCATGCTGCCAAAACTGCTCAATATGCTTAACCCCCATAATCCCGGTTGATATTGACACTGACAAAATACTGGCCTGATTTGGCGGCCGACCCTGCGGGTCGCCAAAAAAGCATTTAACTCGCATATTGCACCAGCCGCCGGAGTTTTGAGTGCGCAATGGGCGCGGCCAGTATGCACAGCGCCACGCCAAAACCGGCAAGGGAAACCCTCGACCAAGATAAATACACTGCCAAACCGTTGTAGCCGTTGAAAACCTCGGTTCGGCAACGCAGCGGGGCAATATCCGGCTTAGCAACCCTGCTCAATTTTCTCTCCATCCACAGCCAGCGGGACTTTATTTGCCCACCATCTGCGAAGTTCGCCCGGTGTATATTTCCCTCAACTTGACCTTGCTCACTTTTCCCGTAGGCGTCAATGGCATACTGTCGATAAACTTGATCTCATCCGGCAGCCACCACTTGGCAACCCGCTCTGCGAGATGTTCAAGTAACTCGTCCTGGGTACAGGTGCTGTCTTTGACCAGGGTACACAACATCAACGGCCTTTCCTGCCAGCGCGGATGGGGAATACTGATGACGGCGGCCTGGGCTATTGCCGAATGACTGGTTGCCGCCTGCTCCAAAAGTAATGTACTGATCCACTCACCGCCGGATTTGATAACATCTTTGGCGCGATCGACAATCTCAACCAGACCATTCGGCTCAATACGGGCAATATCGCCAGTATCCAGCCATTGCACTGCCTGGGATTCTTCCTGACCCAGGTAACGGCCAACAACCGTATTGCCGCGAATTTCCATGACACCGCGAGCGGCGCCATCGTGGGGCAAGGGCTTGCCATCTTCATCAACAATGCGATGCTCCGTTAAAAAGCCCATCCGCCCCTGATAGCCGAAGCGAATTTGATCCTGTTCGGCAATCGGCAGCTCGCTCGAACCCGGCGGCAAGGTGCCCCTGGTGACACCGGGCGCCTCTGTCATTCCCCAGGTTTGGCGCAGGTTGATGCCGTAGTCGTTAAAAGTATCAAAGAGCGTCTTCGACATTCTTGAGCCGGCGACCAACGCGGTTTTGAGAGACGGCAGTTTCTGCTTGCGTTCATTGAGAACGGCAAATATATCCATCCACACCGTTGGCACTGCTCCCGCGAGGGTGACGCCTTCAGCAGCCATCAAGTCAACAATACCGGAGGGGGTAAAATCCCTGCCCGGCAGTACCAGTTTGTGACCGTTCATCGGTGCCGTAAAAGGCATTTGCCAGCCATTGGCGTGAAAAATTGGCGCTATCGGCATAACCACGTCGAGATTTCCGGAACTATAGTCACCAAACATATCCGCCAACGACATGTTGATGGCGCCCAGGGTCAAGCTGCGATGGGAATAGACAACCCCCTTGGGCATTCCCGTGGTCCCCGACGTATAGCAAATGGTTGCCGCCTGGCGTTCATCAAACTCCGGCCAGTCGATGCGATCTGGATGACCGGCCACCAGATCGGCCTTGGCAATCAGGTTTTTCAATGTGGATGGCGGCATGGCTTCGCCTTCATCGAGGTAAACCCAGCATTTGACGCCAGGAACAAATTCTTCGACTTTTTCGGCAAGCTTTAGGGTGTCTGAATCGACAAAAATAATTTCGTCATCCACCTGATTGACCATAAAGGCTATATGGTCAACAGCGAGCCTTGGGTTAATGGTATGCAATGCAGCCCCTATTCCCAAAGTGCCGTAGAAAACCTCGACGTGGTTCACCGTGTTCCAGGCGATGGTGGCACAGCGACTGTCGACGCCATAACCTTTGGCTATAAGCGCATTGGCGAGGCGGCCTGACCTGGCGTGGAGCTGGGCATAGTTAGTGCGCTCGACAACCCCATCAATCCGGCGCCCCACCACTTCGGTAGCCCCATGGCACTGGGCGGCGTAAGCAATTAACCGGGACAGAATCAGGGGTACGTCCATGGTATTTCCTAGCATGCTTTTATTCCTCTGGGTTTCGCGATAATATGAAAACTTGTTCTGAACAAATTTTAGCCTAAAATAGTCTTCCTGGCTACAAATCAAGCAGGACGACATCATTCGCCAACCGCAACTCAACGAGGTAGAGATGGACAGCCCCATCAAAATTGACAATCGAGGCAACCTGGAAATTGTTACCCTCAACCGCCCCGACAAACAAAATGCCATAGACGTTGACATGGCCAAGGCGCTAAGCGCCTATTTTTCTGCCCTGCCCCATCGCCTCGATGTGCGCGTTGTTGTTCTGCGCAGCGAAGGCAAGCATTTTTCTGCGGGCGCCGACCTAGACTCACCGGCATTTGTGCCGCCAGGTTCTGGTCGCAGCCAAAAGCAAATGGCCATGCAGCACCTGTACTCGGGCATTGTACGGCTGATGCGCAGCTGCCCTCAGCCGGTCATTGCCCTGATTCAAGGCGCCGCTGTTGGCGGCGGCTTTTCCCTGGCTCTGGCTGCAGACGTGCGCATTGCCTCCCCCGATGCCCGCATGAATGCCGCCTATTTGCGCATCGGCCTGGGGGGCTGCGACATGGGGTCGGGATACTTGCTGCCGCGTCTGGTGGGGGTGTCTGTGGCGTCGGAACTTTTGCTGACCGGCAACTTTATCAACGCAGACCGCGCCTTAGCTACGGGTCTGATCAGCCAGATTGCCGCCAGGGATGACCTCCTGGAGACCGGCCTCAACCTGGCTGACGACATGCTCCAGGCCTCGCCCATGGGGCTGCGGATGACCAAGGAAACCCTTAACGGCTCCCTCAGCGTCGGCTCCCTTGAAGCTGGGTTAATGCTGGAAGACCGCCAGCAGATCATTCTTCTCGACAGCGATGATCACCGCGAAGCGGTCAGTGCCTTCAAGGAAAAACGCAAACCTGCCTATAAGGATTGTTAAAGCCTCGACAGGCATTGCATGACCTTACCCAAACACAATTAACGATGGTGACCCCATGACGAATTGGCGACAAAATCGCGCCCCCTACTCAGACACCCATGACATGCTGCGCAGCCAGGCCGAGCGCTTTTTCGCCACCGAGGTTGCCGCCAATGGCGCACGCTGGGAGGCGGAAGGTAAAACCGAACTCGACTATTGGAAACGAGCTGCGGCGGTCGGCCTTATCGCCCCCCAGGTTCCCGAAGAATATGGCGGCGCCGGTCTGGATATCAGCTACAACTTTGTAATTACCGAAGAAATCCACTACGCCGGTGCGCCCAATACCTTTACCACCCATTCTGACGTTTGCGTTGACTACCTTATTCGCTTCGGCACAGAAGAGCAGAAACAGCGCTGGCTCCCCGGCGTTGCCGACGGCAGCATCGTCATGGCCATTGTGCTCACCGAACCCGGTGCCGGATCAGACCTGAGAGGTATGCGCACACTGGCCAAGCGGGACGGCCAGCACTATATTCTCAACGGTTCAAAAACCTATATCAGCAATGGCCAGAATGCCAATTTATTGATTGTCGCGGCACGCACGGCTGCGGATTCAAAAAATATTTCCCTGTTTTTTGTCGAATCCAACAGCGAAGGATTTGCACGGGGTAGAAATCTCGACAAAATCGGCCAGCACTCCGGTGATACCTCGGAACTGTTTTTCAGCGATGTGCGCATACCCGCCGAAAATCTTCTCGGCGAAGAAGGCAAAGCCATGAGCTATATGGTGCAAGAATTGCCCAAAGAACGGATGTCCATTGCTGTCGGTTGCCAGGCAGGCACCCAGAGAGTTTTTGATGAAGTTGTCAAATTTACCAAAGACCGCACAGCCTTTGGCCAACGGGTTATCGATTTTCAAAATACCGGTTTTTGCCTTGCCGATATGGCCACCAAACTGCAGGTGGGCTGGGCGCACCTCGACTGGGCAATTACCCGGCTTATGGCCGGACAGCTCAGTGTTACCGAAGCGGCAGCCGCCAAACTCTGGCATTCAGAAATGCAGTGGGAGGTGGTGGACATGGCACTACAGCTCCACGGCGGTGCGGGCTATATGAACGAATACCCCATTGCCAGATTATGGCGGGATGCTCGAGTTCACAGAATCTACGGCGGCACATCGGAAATCATGAAAGAGGTTATTCGCCGCAGTATTGTTTAGCGCTTCCGCCTCCCGTGTGATTCGCGGGCTGTGCTCTCGACGGCAACCCAGTAGAGTTGCCACCGGGAGCATGGAAACCAGAAGTACTCTGCAGACTCGAATGCCAATCTGTTACAAAAAATGCCCCGGCAGCAGAGCTGCGGGGGCATTTTAGACTGCACATCCAAGCTTGCGACAAAAATCAAAACCCCATGGGTTTAAACCATTGCTGCCCCCGTGCAGCGGCGTTGCGGGAATATTCGAGAACCGGCTTCCAGGCGGCGTCTTTAAAAGCAGGGCTGGCGTCGTCCATACTGAGAAGGCGCTCCACCGCTTTTGAAATATCTTCAAAGCTGCCCTCTGCCAGCACAGCGGTCAATTTTTGCGCAGCAGCGACCGTATTATCGCCACCCTCGGCGCTGGCCAGTAATTCCCTGGCCAGGTCAGTCAATGCCGTCGCTTCCTGGTGATCGATCTGGCGTTCAAGGCCGTTTTGCTGAATAAGGGCATTGATATGCCCAAGCAGCAAGCCCGCCTGTTCCTGGACGAGAGAGTCCTTGGCATCGAGGGCGGGAATAATGCTCTCGGTGAGCGCCCGCATCATGGTTTTAAGTCTTAGTTCTGTACTGGGTATCATTTTGCGGCACTCCCATTTTCCAACAATGCGCACAGATCGGCCAAAAATGCATAGCCCGCCGCTGCCAGCCAGCTAAGCAGAATATCCTGGTGATTATGGGCGTGGCGAGCCGCATTGACAGAGGTCGCCAAACAGATGGATACACATTTATAAAGCCCGAGAACCTGGTAGAAATACAAGGTTTTCATATCAACTGTTCGCCCGGTGGCGCTGCTGTAACGCTGACAGAGCTCGTCAACCGTCATCAAACTGGAAGCCAGGAGGACATTATTTTCAACGGTGCTCCAGCTCTTGATGGCCGCCCAGGCCAGATCTTCATGAAAATCGCCGATATGGATCAATTCCCAGTCGAGGATAGCGGTTATTTCACAGCTTGCTTCATCGTAAAGGTAGTTGCCAGTGCGGTAATCGGAGTGGACGAAAACCAGATCTTCGCTGTTTGCTGCAGGAAGATTGTCCCGCATCCAGCGTTCCGCCAGCCCCATCAGCGGATACCCCTCTGTGGCATCGTTCTGCCACGCCGTGGTCCACCAATTCAACTGCCAACGCGCGGCCTGTTGCGGATCTGCCGTGGGCGCCTGGAAACAGGACAAATTTTTGCTGCGCCAATCGACGCTATGCATGGCTGCCAGATGCTTTATAAAAGGTACACCAAGGGCATCCCTGGTTGCTTTGTCAAAGGCTGTACCAAAACCGGAAATATTACTGGTGCTTTTGCTGGGCTTGGTAACACCGCCAATAAAATCGGTGATCAGTGCCGGCCTTCCCAGTTGGCGGCCGTCGTTGTCGGACCACAGGGGTTTGGGGACGGGTACCACACCTTGCATGATGTCGAGAATCGCAGCCTCCCGCTCACGACTGGTAACCACTGCGCTCTCCAGGGGATCCATGCGCAGCACACAACGCTGCGGCGGCTTGTTGCCCTCGACAAGATCAAAGACAAATTGTTCTTTGGAGGCGCCGCCACCCATGCGTTTCAAACCCTCAATTTTCGGCTGATCCAGTGATGCCCCGGCGAGAAACCTCTTCAGGGATTCCCCGACGTCCGCCAGCGTACTGATTTTGTAAGGCGGCTGCTGGCGAAGCAGCTTCGCCTCCGCAAGCATCTGGGCAATGGCGGGCTCCATATCCAGCCCGCTGCAATTATTGAGTTTGGTCATGGTTACCTTCTTATCGTCGTTAAATGATCACCGTCAACACGTTTTATACAGTTCGGTCTTTCATATGACCAATAAGGTCATTCGGCCACATCATTTCGACCCACCCAACCCCTTGCTGACCGTCAATTTTCGCGGTTAAAGGACATTCAAACATGGTGATGAGGGGGTGAACCGGAAAGGGAAAGACGCCATAGGTTTCCGCTTCAAGTGCGGTTACCCGCCCGGCGCTGTCTGTGACGGTAGCGGTCAGCGATTTCGGCTTTAAGCCTTCTCTACAGGAAAAATCCACATCCACGTCAGTGACCTGGGCAACATGACCATCCTTATTGACAAAACCGCAGAGGTGTCCCTTGCCCAGGGCATAGAGCTGCCAGAAATGTACCGCAAGGGTGGGACTCGCCTGGGCGTGAACCCATTTCCAGTGCTGGTTGACACCCCAGTCCCGCGTCCCCCAGGAATGGTCGCGCTGACCATAACCATCAAAATGGATGGTGCGCCCGTCTATGGTGACAGAGCCGTGGGCGCGTCCCTGTTGCTCAAAACGGTCATTGGCGATCCACTGGGGGCAGCCATTTTTGTGGGTGCTGTAGGCATAGGCCGGGTGGTTCGCCTCAAAGTGATAGTCAACATCAATTCTTTCGCCCTTAAAGGTGGCGTGGGCAGTTTTCAGGGGTTCTTTCAGCTGAACCTGAAGACCCTGTACGCGCCAGTCGAAAAAATCCATGCTATCGGGAACCGGAATACCATCGCAAAATTCAAAAATCGGGGCGTCGCCAATACTCGAGCCAAACAGGCAGGCCGCAGCGCCAGCCTTGCCAGTCCCCGTCACCCAAGTGTAAAGAAAGCCGCCAATGCCCTCTTCAGGAATTTCAATCATGTAGACCAGGGACTCCCGCGCCATGTCGGAATTGTCCAGCTTATGCCTGTTGTCGTGCTCTAATCCCAAAGCGGGAATATCTGTGGTTATTTCAGGGAACATTGTATTACCTTTACCTATGAGTGATTGTTAGTACTGTCATCGTTTTATGGCAATAGATAGTGCCATGGGTGCCCAGGATCTCTACAGGTTATCAATCAACCGACTGTGAATGCCTCCGGGCACCAGGTTTCAGACGGCGCTGTAAACGACAATAACAGGCATTAACAAAACGATCATAATTTTAGTCTCGCCCCCTTCTAGCCGGACTGATTGCAGCTGGCCGTGGGTATGGCAACAAAAACAACATATGCGCCAAGAGGAGATAACAATCATTATTCTAAAAGACCAAGGGCACGCCGTCTTTCACCATCCGCATATTTTTTATCACATTCTGAACTGAAAGATTTATCGCAAAACCGGCATCCATACAGACAGATGCAACTTTCAGAGGCAATTTTCGGGCTAACCGCGCCAGGGTAAAAATCATTGATATCCACACACTGTTATAAAAAAGTAGCCACAATCACTAATGTTCAACGGCCTGCGACCCCTCTATAATCACGACCTGTCAACCAGAACCGCCATTGACATCACAGCTGGGCGTCCTCGGAGAAACAAATGGCACGCGATGATCCAAAAACCATGTCGATTATTGATCAGTCAGAAGTCATCAATCGCGCCCATGGTATAAAAGCGTTTATCGAAGAAAGCGTCACTGGGCTTGCCCCCTGTTTTATTCAGCGCTGGCGCGGCTACCTGGGGGAATATGATATACCCAAGCTGAGGTTTCCCATGATTGCGCTGATTAGTGGCGGTCGCGCGAAAATCAGACGCATCAAAAGCAGCCGCACCCTTTCCATCGATTACGCCATGCCTGGCGACATCACGCTGATTCCCAGGGATCAGGATATGCGCTGGCATGTCAATGGCGAAGTCGATGTTATAGCCTTTACCTTTGAAAACCCCGAAACCTGCGACCACCTGCAAAACGTCTACAACAAAATCCTCAGTCAATCCAGGAACAAGCATTACGTAGGCTCTTTTACCAATGCCTATATATTTACCACCTGCAATCACCTCACCAACATCCTCTCAGACCCGGAAAGCGTTTCCCGTGATTATATTGCCACCCAGGTTCAGGCTCTGGAATTGTATATCCTCAACTATCTCGGCAATAAAAATGACGGCCTTCATCCCATTAAGGAAAATCATTCCCATTATGTGGACTATGCGATGCAACGTCTCAATCTTGGCGTAAAAAGCAAAATACATGTAGAAGATATCGCCAGGGAACTCAGGGTTTCCCCTGCTTACCTGACAAAAAAGTTTAAAGACGAGGTGGGCATAACCCCTCACCACTTTTTATTGCTGACCCGCATCAAAAAAGCCCAAAGCCTGCTTGCCGAAACGGATGTGGATATCGCCACCATTGCCCAAGAATCCGGTTTTTCCCACCAAAGCCATTTAACACGACATTTTTCCAGAGAAATTGGCATGTCGCCCTTCAAGTTCAGGCAATATGCCCAAAAAGGCATTGAACCCTTGTAAAGTGCACCCCGCCCCAAACCCGAAGATCACCACTCAATAACAGAATCCGCCGAGTTAAGAATGTGCTAAAAATTTTAAAGAACATGACAGACATGGCGAGAACTACTGACTAAAATTCCTAGCACTCAAAATTTAATCCGATATTTTTTGCAACAGTTTATTTGCATTGACGGTTATTGATGCTCACTGCTCTTGCCATTATCAATGGCATCGAGAAGAGACCTGTTTTATTTCCGGGTTAAGAGCTGAATTTATAGAAACGGAGTTGTATGACAAGGACGCCATAAACCCACCTGTAAATAGAGAAATCCCCTGAATTTTATTTATACCACCAAGCTGTCTCACACCCACAATCAATCATTATAAATTCACTTTTAAAACCGAGGAGAAATCAAGTGCTGAATATGAAACAAAGCAAGCTGGCACAAGCCTGCGTCGGGGTTACAGCGCTGTTTGGTCTTAGCCAAATTGCTGCTGCACAACAACCGTTACGACTGGATGAAATTGTGGTCACCGCCCAAAAAAGATCCGAGTCTATCAACGATATCGGTCTGACTGTTCAAGCCATGTCCGGCGACGAACTCAGCGCCCAGGGCATTAATTCCGTTAAAGATCTGGTGAAGGTTGTCCCCGGTCTCAGCTATGCAAACAGTTACTACAACACCCCCGTATATACATTGCGCGGCGTCGGTTTTTACGAAAATTCCCTTGCCGCATACCCTGCGGTGAGTGTGTATGTGGATGAAATACCCCTGGTATTTCCTGTATTTTCCAGCCAGGCAGCTATAGATGTCGAGCGCGTCGAAGTTCTCAAGGGCCCTCAGGGCACTTTGTTTGGCCAAAACGCCACCGGCGGCACCATCAACTATATTGCCGCAAAACCCACCGATGAATTTGCTTTAGGCACAGACCTCAGCGTCAACGAATACGGCCAGGTCGACGGCAGCGGTTTTGTCAATGGCCCCCTCAGCGACACCCTCAACGCTCGCCTTGCCGTTAAAGCTGCCCAGGGCGGCGAATGGCAAAAGAGTATCACCCACGGCGGTGAGCTGGGCGATCAGGATTTGTTTGCCGCACGCCTGTTGCTCGACTGGACGCCAACAGACCGCCTCAATGTGATTTTCAACCTCAACGGTTCCGTCGATAAATCAGATCCCCAGGCAGGCCAGTATTTCAATCTGCTGCCTCAGGTTCCAGGAGCGATTAATCCCGGCCTGACCAATGCCCCCAAGCCCGGCAAAGACAATCGCGAGGCCGACTGGAGTGAAGCAAACCCGCCTAGGGGTGATGACAGCCAGTATCAAACCGCTCTGCGCGTTACTTACGACTTGAACGATGATGTCACCATGACATCCATCACTTCTTATATTGATTTCGAACGCGACCAGTACAACGATGGCGATGGCGTGAATGGCGATTCTCTGGAATTTAGAATGCAAGGGGAACTGTCTTCATTCGTGCAGGAATTGCGCTTTGCCAATTCCGACGACAACGAACTTCGCTGGATTGTCGGCGGCAATTATGAAGAATCATCTTCAGAAGAGTTTGCCAATCAGTATGCCGGTCTCAGCACTGTAGTCAGTAACCTCGGTTTTCCCGAGCACACCAATGACATGTTCCTGGATACCGATATCACCAGTTACGCAGTTTTCGCCAACGGAGACTGGGATGCCACAGACCGTTTAACACTGAAAGCCGGGGTGCGTTATACAGAAACTGAAAGGGAAGCAAAAACCTGTACCCTGGACACGGGCAACGGCTTTTTGTTCGGCTTTTTTGGCGGCGTCTCCCAGGCCGTTACCGGTTCGCCAACGCCTCCGGTTTTCAATGACGACTGCATTACCCTGGATCCTGTCACCTTCCAGCCTGGGCTGTTTGAAGATACCCTCGACGAAGACAATGTTTCCTGGCGTATCGGTGCTGACTACTCTCTCACCGAGGATGTTTTGCTCTACGCCAACGTCGCCAAAGGCTATAAAGCTGGCAGCTATCTCTTTACCAACGCCTCCAGTGCTGAGCAATTTGAGCCGGTGGTTCAGGAATCCGTGATCAGCTACGAAGCCGGTTTCAAAGCCTCTGTGCTCGATGGCGGCATGCAGTTAAACGGTGCCGTTTTCTACTACGACTACAAAAACAAGCAGATGAGAGGCAAGCTCAACGATGCCGTCTTTGGTGTTCTCGACGCCCTCGTCAATGTTCCTGAATCAGAAATTCAGGGGGCTGAGCTGTCCATGGCTTACCTGCCCATTGAAAATCTGACCCTGAGCATGGCTGCAACCTATGTGGATTCCGAAATTACCGAATACACCGGCGTGGCATTCAACGGCGGCATTGAGGACTTCACCGGCTCCAGCATTCCCTTCAGCCCCGATCTGTCTTTCTCTGCTGCTGCGGAATATTCCTTTGAAGTCAGCCAGAACTGGGAAGGCTTTGTCGGCGGCAACCTCAACTATAACGACGATACCTACGCGGTTATCGGCGATGTTGAAGATGCCCTTATCGAGTCTTACACCGTCCTCGATCTAAGGTTCGGCGTGAGATCCTATGACGAACGCTATGCGGTTACTGTGTTTGGCCAGAACGTCACGGATGAATGGTACTATGTTAACGCACCGGTACTTTACGACACCCAGGTTCGCTACACGGGTCGCCCTGTGACCTGGGGATTGAGATTCTCCTATCGCATGTAAATGGCAAATAGCTCTACAAATAAAAATAGCCGCCTGCTTGCAGGCGGCTATTTTTTTATGGTTATATTTTTCGCGGCAATTTCAATTCAGCCATCGCCCGACAATATTACCGCCAGGCTCCAGCGGGTTATCAAACCAAGCCAAGCATTTCATCGATGGTTGGAAATTTTTCCCGATCCGGATCCAAGTTATAAAACTGATTCCAGATACGCTCCCTGCCCGATTGCTTTTCACTGTAATCGAGAATGATATTTTGAAGCCTGGATTTAAATGCGTCTGTGCCATCGATTTCTGACGCATCGAGAAGGCGCTCGATGGCAAGGCCAATTTTATGGACAAAGTCGCTGGTTTGCATCGCCGTTTTACAGGTGGCTGCTTTGGTTTCCGCCAGGGATGTTGCCACATCATCCAGAGCCTTGGCAGTTTTGCCGCTTTGAGAAGATTTTTCGCGAAGGATTTCTTCCGTGGCTGCCAGCAATCCCTTGAGGGTTCCCAGCTCAAAAAGAAAGGCTTTATCCCACTGCTGGTTAATCACTTTCAAGTGCCCCACCAGAAGAGCGGCCTGCTCCTGCGCCATGCTGTCGTCGGGGTTGATCGCCGGCATAATAGTGTATTGCATGGATTTTATGAGATTGTTGATTCTGTTTGTAATTGACGCCAGCATTTCAGTTACCCCGTATCAAGTCGACCATATGATTAGTGAACAGCGGTCCGCCAGCGGACAACCAGGTTTGCATCAAATCCTGGTGGTTGGTGGCATTGAGTCCTATTTTTACCGTAGTGCCAAGACACATATTGGCAGACATCCAGGCGCACATCACTTCGTAGTAACGAATTTTCTCATGGTCTATTTTACGGCCTGATTTTTCTTCGTACTGGCGCAAAAAATCATCTTTGGGCAGAAGACCGCACACCAAAAACTGTCCCTTTTCATTCCAGCTGCCATAGAGTTTCTGGGTGATCCAGGAAATATCGCGATGGAAATCGCCAAAGTGGGCAAACTCCCAATCGAGAACCGCAGAAATCTGACCGGAAGGTTCCTCAAACATAAAATTGCCAATGCGATAATCGCCATGAATAATACAGGGATCATCGCAAACCGGCGCATTGCGAATCAGCCAGTTCTCCGCCAGCTTCATCATGGGGTAAGCCTCCACCCTGTCCAGCTCCCAAACCGTTGACCACCAGCCGATCTGATATAGGGGCGCCTCCTTGGTGTTTGGTTTGGGTCTGACATAGGCGGAAAGATCGTCAGATTCTTTGGGTTTATAAGAATGAATGGCCGCGAGATTGTCAATAAATTGCGGCCTGAGCAGTTCGGCATAGTGGCCAAGGTTGGTGCCAATACCAGTCACGGAAGCGCTATCAATATCCGTCGGCTTGGTGACACCGCTGACAAACTCGGTGATCAGTGTCGGCTGCCCCATATAATCACCCTCGGGATCCACAGCAAAAACTGGCGGCACCGGCACAACCGCGGAAATAACCTTCAGCAACTGGGCTTCGCGCAGGCGACAGGTTTCGACAATGCTTTCGTAGGGATCCATTCTTAAAACCAGCTTTTTGCTTTTTTTCAGCTGATCGCATTCAAGCTCAAAAGAAAACTGCTCCTTTGACGCCCCCCCCGACATTCTTTTCAGGTTGTGAATTTTCACGCCGCTATAATCCAGGGCAGCCATGAATTTTTCCAATCCAGAAAAAATATCCTGGTAGGTTTTGGGAATATAAAGACCTTTTTTAGCATTAACCACCTTTCGATTCAGCGTGTGCTGAATACGGGGCTCAATCAATTTTTCACCAATCATAATATTTTCCACCCGTTCTATTATTTTGATTAATTAAGAAAACTCGGATTAATCAGCGTGTCTTTTAGATTACAAACATGAATATTTAAAATCATGTGCTTAGGCTATGAAAAATTTTTCTCGTATTCGCGAATAAGTTCTATGGTCTGGGAAATATGAACGCCACCCGCAGAACCCAGCCAGGTTATTAACAAGTCCTGATGATTATTGCCATTTTGCGCCGCAATAATGGCGCTGCTCCAACCCATAAGCGCACATTTCCAGGAATTCATAACCTGGTAGTAGTTAAGGGTTTTGAGATCCACCTTGCGACCTGATAATTTTTCATATTCGGAGATAAATTCCTGGCGAGGCAGTAAGCAGCAGACAAGAAATTCCCCTTGCTCATTTTTACTGCCGAAAAAACTGTGCATTGACCAGGCCAGATCCTCGTGAAAATCACCGACATGGGAGAGCTCCCAATCGAGAATAGAGGTAATTTTGCCGCTGTCTGCATCAAAGAGAAAATTGCCGATTCTGTAGTCGCAATGGAGCATGCAGGGGTCGTCGCAAACTGGAGCATTGTCCCGCAACCAATTTGTCGCAAAAGTAATCATCGGAACCGGTTCCACGAAATCGATATCCCAGGCTTTTGCCCAGTAGTCGATCTGGTAGAGTGGCGCTTCTTTGGTGCCTTTTGCAGGGAAAAAATAGGTGGACAACTGTTCCGGTTGCCAGTCCGACCAGGAATGCAATGCCGCCATGTAGCGGACAAACTGTGGCGCCAGTTTCGCGGCATAGCTACCGTAAGTAATCCCTATCCCAGACACACCTTTGCCACTTTCCGCAGGGGGCGCGGTGACACCCTGGACAAATTCCGTTATCACGCCGGGGCGACCAAGAAATTCGCCATCGGCATCCACGGCCAATACAGCGGGCACAGGAAGGATTCCCCGCAATGCAGTCAGCAACTGCGCTTCGCGCAATCGACAGGTTTCAACAATGCCTTCGAGGGGATCCATACGCAGCACATAACGCTGGGGAGTTGTCATATCGGCATGACTCAATTCAAAGGCAAATTGCTCCTTGGAAGCTCCGCCCGCCATGCGTTTGACGTTTTTGGTGACAACATCCTTCAAGCCCATATTGGCAAAAAGTTTGTGCAAACCTTCTGTCACTTCCTGATCTGTTTTTGGCGTGTATGGCCCTGTCGCCCGAGCTTTGAGCTTGCGCTTGTAAATGTAGTCAAATCTGGGCTCAAGTAAAAATTGGTGCTGCGAATTTTGCTGAATTGTCATCGTACTATGGCCTGTTAACATCAATTGAATTTTCGTCGGGTTAATATCAGGCGCGTAATCTTGATCCTGTTTCCCGATCCAAGGGGTTGTTTTCCTGGCTGTTGCCGTAGCCAATGCGGTCGCCACTCTGCCAGCGTATAAAAACCATAGGCACATAGGTGCAGCTGTAGGGCGCCCAGTGACTTTGACTCAGAGGTGAACCAAAGGCTTCATGGGTATTGCCGTCGATATCGACCATTTTCAAAGAGAAAGCCACGCCAAATCGGTCGAATTTATTACGGGTGACAACCAGCGACCCTTCCTTACAGCCCTTTACCTGGCCATTCACCAGGGCGTAGCCGTGGGCAAACTTGAACTGCTTTTCAGGAACTTCGCGGGGTTCATAACTCCAGATCGCTTGCAGTGCATAGTCTTCACCAAAATGGGCATTAATCCAGGACATGGGCGACATCCCGCGCTCGGGTCTAGGCCCCCAGCTGTGATCCATTGTGGCGACACAATCGACATCATAGGATTTACCCCTCACCTTGATTTGCCCTTTAACTTTGCACGTCATATCAAAATGATTGGCATAAGCGGCGCCATAACCGGAACTGTTGACGCTGGCATCTTTGTCATCCTTCGCCATCGGATCCATGGCCGGGTCGTGAATGTCGTAGGGTTCCATAAGACCAAATACATCCACATGGATTTCGGTATCGTCGACACCCTGGTAATCAAGACGATAATCGCGAATATTCTTGGCTTTATAGGTCAGACCATTGGGAAGGTTGAATTCCTCCAGTTTTTTCGGCAACGGCAAATGTTGTTGTATATCCGTGTACAGGGTGTCGAGGGGATTAGTTGACATGTCTTGAATAAACTGAACATCCACCACCATGGCGCCAACCCCGGCGCGGGCAACAAAATACACCCAGGCCATCAGCTTCTCTTCGGGGACATAACAGTAAAAATAATGAGTTTCCGCCCAGTCGTGCTGGGCGTTATCTGGTGTATGGTAGGCGGTGTCCTGATCTTTAATCATCGTTATTTACTCTCTCGTTATATTGCTTTATCTGGGATATTTATTTTTAAAAGTACTACCTCGGCATTTTGTTTCTTGCTTAGCCAGGCTCTGATTAATGTTATTCCCGCGCAGGCGGGAATCTATAAGCGCTTGATTTTTCTGGACTCTCACCTGCGCGGGAGTGAAATTCATCACCCCCTTTTAAACAAAGCCACCTGGAACGCTCTTTCAGGCGCCTATTTTTATTCGACGCCTATTTTTATTCGACGCCTATCCGACAAGCTGCAATTTTAACCTGCCATTCCGAGCTGGATTTCTAGATCGACAACGTCAGCCGGGTTGGGTTCAAAGCCGTGGGGTTTAGTCCAAGCTCTGGCCATCGCCAGGGTTGAGCCGCACATATCGAGTACCAGCTTCTCCACTGCTGGCGCATCCGCCGTAGAGGAACATTCGATAATAACGATACCAATTTTCTCTCTTAATTCCCTGGCGGCGGCCTGGAGTTGAACAAAACCCAGCTCAGAGTTGCCGAGGGCATTCTGGGCTGCAGTAATCCCTGCGCGCAGTATGGCCTTGTCTTCTTCCCGGGAACAGACAGCAACCAGGTTGTCAGCTGTGGCCAAATTTTCGCGAATATCCTTGCGCGCATAGGCGTGCACCAGGGGCAAATGCTTGAGAGCGATCTCAATGGTTGCCAGGGAAAGGTGCATCTGTTCCTGGGCAAGACTGTTTTCTTTATCTACGGCGGGAGCCACATTGTCTTTAAGGGACTTGATGGCCACCTGCAACTGGACTTCGATATCTGGAATCATTTCATCACCTCTTTAAGCGCTGCCCGCAAACTGTCCAAAATAAGGTAGCCAAC
The DNA here is from genome assembly GCA_023228865.1 of Porticoccaceae bacterium. Next base: position 18,781 of record JALOAH010000036.1, read on the forward strand.
GGCTGACAACCAGGACACAACCACGTCCTGATGGCTCTTGCCGCCTTTGGAGACGCGATAACCCGTCGCCATCACGATCAGCGCTCCGCGCCAAAGACCGAAAATGTTGTAGTACTTCATTCTCTCAGGATCCACCGGCAAACCCGACGCTTTTTCATAAGCGGCAAGCAGCTCATCGGTGGGCATTAATCCACTGGCGAGAAAAGTTTTGCCATCTTCGGCAAAGTGCCCGAACTGGTAGGCCGTCAGCCAGGTCAAATCCTGATGCCTGTCTCCCAGGCTGACAAGTTCCCAGTCGAGCCAGGCGGTAATTTTTTCGCTGGTTTCGTCGAAGAGAAAATTGCCGCTGCGCATGTCATTGTGAACAATGGAGACATGGTCGACGGGGGGAGCATTGCGCTTCAACCAGCTGGCGGTAATTTGCATCAGCGGCTCTTCTTCGCCGCGATCCTCTTCCCAGACCCTTTGCCACCAGTTAATTTCCTTGATGACGCTTTCATTGCTGCCCACTTCCACCGGATCAAAACCTTTGAGGTTCATGGCGGCAACATCAACGGTGTGAATTTTGGCAATTTGTTCAATCACCTGGGGCGCCAGCTTTTTGCGAAGCTCCGGCCCGTAGTTGAGGCCGATACCGGTGACCTGCTTGGAAGGAATCGCCGTTGGCTTGGCGACGCCGGTGACAAAGCCGTAAATAATAGCCGGATAAGGCAGGAATTCACCCTCTTCATCAATCCAATAACAGGGGGGCACGGGAACAATGCTCAGCTTATCCAAGGCCTTGACCACTTCCGCTTCGCGCAGGAAACTGGTTTCAACCACAGGCTCCATGGGGCACATTCTGAGTACCATGGGCGTCACTACAAGCTCTTTTTGAGAACCATCGCTGCCATGCCAGTGCAGCTCAAATGCCATCTGCAGCATAGAGGCTCCCCCGGACAACCAGCGGGGCTTTTCCAGCCTGAACTCGGAATCAATTTTTGTCGCTATCAGCCTGGTGGTACATTCAACCAGCTGATCCAACTGAACAGGAACATAGGATTCCTGGCGTTTTGCCCTGTTGAGCATTTTTCGGGTCAAAACGGCATCCACCTCGGCTTCGGTGGGAAAGCGTTGACGCAAATTCTCAATAAAGGCTTCATCCGGGCATTGCCGCGGATCAACAACGGGTTTTAAATAGTCTTCCACTGTAACTCCCCAAATTGTTATAAAGACGGGCTATAAAAGCACCATCCGCTTTGCATGTAAAAACTACACAGCACCACGCGCGGGCTTGCCATGTCGGGTTCGGTAGGCCATTGACGAGTTTTCCATGGCCATACCGTGCCCCACTTTACCATTCCATGTCCAGCGCACAAGAGCCAAACCCACATCGACACTGGGATACACAGGCCAGGGACCACCGGCAATAGTGGCGCCGTAAAAAGTATAACTGCGCCCGGTTTCATCTTCGACTTCAAAGACATAGGCAACAGGCTGATAACCCAGCCTGGTCACTTTCAGCTGCCCTTGTACCAACCCGCGAACCTCTCCGTTCTCGGTGACATAGCCATGGGCAAGGGGCGTCAACAATTCACTATTCGCAGGATCTGCTGAAAAAAAAGCGTGAACGGCAAGCTCACCCTTATCATCTTCGAAGTGCCCACCCAGCCACATCATCGCAGCCAGATCCACTTCCGTTCGCGGCCCCCAACTGTGATCCATCACCTGGACACAGTTGATAGGGATGGTTTCACCGCGAACAGTCAGCTCTCCGGTGAGGCGGGCGCTCATATCAAAATGCCCTTTGTAAGCGGAATCAAAGGTCCAGCTTTGTCCCTGGGCTTTTCGAGTGATGGGATCCATGTCCGGGTCAGAGGTATCGTAAGGCTCCATAATGCCGCGAACATCAAAGTGAATACTGGTGTCCTCAATGCCGACATAATCAACCCGGTAGTTCCTCGGGCTGAGCGCCTTTACACTCAAACCATTCAACAGGGTATAGTCGCGGAGATTGCGGGGTTCAGGAATGGGCATGTGGAAATGATTGGCCACATACCAGGTGTCTTCGGAGCGATCCACAAGACCTTTCCACACCCGCACATCGCTCATAACCACGCCGAGATTGGGGCGAAACAGCGCCTGCAGATGGCCACAAACCCCATGTTCGGCATTGAAAAAGGCAAAGTAGTTGGTTTCTGCCCAATTATGAGCATCAGGGTCTGCAGGATGAAAATCAAGATCTTTGTCTGTAATCATTTATCTTGGCCTCTTTTATAATTAAGACAAGCAATACCAAAAAATTTTCTATTTTTATAGCTAGTTAGCATACTTAATAGGGAATAACCGATGAGATCTTATAGGTTCAGCAGCGAGGTTTCTTTGATAATCTGTATCGTTTTTTATAACATTTCTGAACAACATATCAAAGCTTACACTATACTACAACCGAACTTTATTCCGTTATCCAACACTCAAAATATCTTAACGCACCAAGCTATGTGCATAGATACTGATTTTTGTAAGACAGCTTCGATCCGTTTCAAAATTTTCCACCCAAAAATTGGTTAAGGTACGCTGGGAAATTGACTATAGCGAAAGCTCCACCAAACTGAGATAAGCTCAGCTTCATTTTTTGATAACCCTTTTCGTGAACATCAACATAGTCATCGTTTCAGATCATGGGTCTCTAAAAAATGGCGATATTTTCCGGGAGACATTCCTACCTCCTTGGTAAAGTGCAACGTCATGTGACTTTGACTGGAAAAACCTGACTCATAAGCCACACTGGCGATATCAATATCGGATACTGCTAACAATGATTTAGCCAAACTTATTCGTTTGTTAAGAAGAAATTGATGTGGAGTAATACCAACCTGATTCTTAAACTTACGTATAAGATATGATGACGAAATATTGAGCTCCCGAGCGATTTCTTCAATTCTGACTTGTTTTTTGACGCCAAGAGAGAGACGCTGCAATGCGTAGCTGACAAGGCCTGTTCTGGAAGCTAAGACGTTTTCCACGTCTGGATCAGACTCCCCTAGATGGCGCTGTACAAACAATTCTATTCCGCGTAACACTGCATTAAAATAATCTGGCGATTCTCTGGCACTTAAAAGAAGACGAACCAGGTGATCGCATGCGTTATACAAATAGGAGCTATAAAAAACTCCTATATGGTTATCTCTTCCAGCTTGTCCTAGCTTAATTGTTTCAAATGCAGCCTGCAGCCGGTTGCAGGTGCCCTCATCCTCAAATATGAATGAAGCAACGTCAACCTCGCCATTGACAGCCCAATGAATCTCGCGGTTTTTAGGTACTATCGTCATATACCCTGAGATAACATAGTCAGCAGACAGCTCTTTGTTTTTACCGAGCCGGTAAATTCTAGCCTTGCCTGCCATCTGTAACGCAATCATTGGATACTCCATCGGAGGGGTAACATATTCTGAAAGATAGACTATCCAGCGCTGCACCACACACCTGCCAACGCCTGTGCCCAAATAAAACACATCAGCCTTTTTGCCATGGGCATCATTCATGATTTCTGACTGCGTTAAGATCGTCATTTCATGCTCTCGTTTAAAATTATCAGTAGTCCATTACGCTACCAAAATTATTCCTCCTTCGACTTTTCTGGGCATTAGTACCCTGGCAGGCTGTTGATTTTCTCCTCCTAGATACAATTAGAATCACATAGAATCAACTATAAACCATTGAGGGCAGGTGAAGTATGAAGTGGTTGAATAGATGTGACCAGCCCAGTTAAGGAATAATACCCTGAGCACATGACCACAAGAAAGAAGTATTCAAAAGAGTTCAAGCTGAATGCCATTAGCCTAGTGCTGGAACAAAGCTGTACCCAAGCCGAGGCGGAGCCTGGGTATCAATGCCAACATGCTGGGTCGCTGGATCAGAGAGCACTCGGTGGGTGACGGGCAGGCCTTTCGGGGTAATGGCAAGCTGACGCCTGAACAGGCCGAGATCCGACGGTTGCGGGAAGAAAATCGTCGGCTGAAGATGGAGAAAGACATCTTAAAAAAAGCGACGGTCTTCTTTGCCAAGGAAACGCGGTGAAATACGCGTTCATCGCCCGGCACAAGAAGACCTGGCCTGTTGATCTGATGTGTCGACTCCTGGGTGTGAGCCGCAATACCTATTCCCGGCATTGCCAGCGTCAACAACACAGGCAGCCGGATGCCGAGCACCAGGCGATGCTGGCGGCGGTGAAAGACATCGCCGAGCCAGTGGTTACAGCTATGGGTCGCGGCGAATGCAGCGGGCGATCAACGCCTTGGGCTACCCGATCGCGCGTCGCAGGGCACGCGCCTTGATGTGGGCGGCAGGCGTCAAAGCTCGGCACCGGAGAAAGTACAAGGTGACGACGAACAGTGATCACAAGCAGCCGGTATTCGAGAATGTGGTGAAGCGGAATTTTACCGTGGCAGAACCGGATCAAGCCTATGTATCCGACATTACCTACATCTGGACGCAGGAAGGCTGGCTCTATCTGGCGGTATTTATCGACCTGTTCAGTCGGCGACTGCATTCAACTCTGGGTTACACCAGCCCCAATGACTATGAATCAGCTATGAGAGTTGAACTGAAGAAAGCAGCTTAACTGGGTTGTCACAAAATGCTTGGCCACTCCAGAAATACGCGTTAACCCAGTACAGATGTAGTAGTTCAGACCTAATCTGACAGTTACCGACTTTTTCAGAAGGTGATCTGTCAGGTCAGATCCGAACTAATCCAATTCAGGTTCCGATGGTAGGGCATGAGTCATGCCAATACCGTCCTCGCATGCGAGCCATCATGTCCAATGGATAATTTTCCATATTCAGACCATACCCAATCAACCCCTGATCTGTAATCCACCGACTCATCGCCACATAGAGCATGGTGCCGGTATAGCATGACCAAGGAGCGCCCACAATTGGCGTACCGTACAATCTGTGTTTTTTTCCGCGAATATCTGTTGCAACCACGTCTATAGCGACACTAATGGCTCCAAGCCTATTGACTTTAAGATCCAAATCTGTGAGACCAAAAAGACTTCCGTTTTTCACGACATAGCCATGCGCAAGCGTCATTTGTTCGTCAGCTTTTTTTGAATAATCTACGGCATTTATCCAGTGCAGACTGTAATCTTCACCGAAGCTTGCATTCATCCACCCCATGGATTTCAAACCGATCTCACAGCGTGGCCCCCAGCTATGATCCATCGTCGTCACGCAATCAACTTGATAAGTTTTCCCACGTATTTTCAAAGTTCCTTGAACCTTACAGGTTAAATCAAAATGATTACCATAGGCTTCACCCAAACCGGAACCTTCCATCCTGCACCTCTCATCGTCCGGCGTAGCTTTCGGACTCATAGCGGGGTCGTGAATATCAAACGGCTCAGTGAGCCCTTTTATGACGAGATGAGCTTCAGTATCTTCAAAACCGACATAATCCAACACATAGTCTTTAGGACTGCTTGCGTGCACTCTAAAGCCATTTGGAGTTTCAAACTTTGATAACTTTTCTGGTGCCGGCAGTTGTTGTTGGGAGTCAAGATAAATCATCTCGCTACGGTTGTCGCTAAGGCAACCAAAGATAGCCACATCCACCAACGATACGCCTACACTTTTCCTTGTCGTAGTATAAAAAGTAGCTAGAATTCTTTCCTCAGGAATAATGGCGACAAAATAATTGGTTTCAGCGTAGGTGTAATCCATACCAGGGACTATATGAAACTCAATATCTTCCTGTTTTATCATAATAAAATATCCTGTGTAGATTGAAGAAATTTAAACCCGAAGATCATTGCGCTATCCAAAAACTGATTATTCTTTTTTTCGATTTCGCCATCCTGTTGTTGGCATTAGAATTTGATTTTTCTTTAGCAGCCAACTTAAGGGCAGAGTTTATTCATTTTTCCGACAGACTTCTTTCAAATTTTTACACTTCTTGTCAAATAATTTCCATGGATATTGTAGAGACCCGTCAAATTCTGGCGCCTGTTTCCATCGAATAAGTTTTAAAATTCACTACTTATGTTCAATTTTCTAACAAAATTGACAAAATTACGGAAGATTTACAGATGCCCTCCACACACCATGGCCTGCCTATAACGCCTTAAAAATAGACCAACTAGTATTTCAGAATAATGGAGCCCATCTACGATGATTACAGACAAAGATCTTGATTTCCATCCTGCAGATCCGGATGCTCATAATTGGGCAGAAACCAACTACTTTGCTTTTTTTAATGCCGAACATGCGGTTTGTGGCCATCTTCAGGCACTGTTTCGCCCCAATCTCGGTGTGGTAATGAGCGATGTGAGGGTCTGGAAAGGCCTGGTGGATCGCTCAGAAGATACCTGGTATGTGGCCAATCATTTCCACATGCCCATTCCTGAACCCCGCAATCTCCGCGACTATACCTTGCTGAATGGTTTGAGTGTAAAGGCGTTCAGCCCCAGGGATTATCGGGTTGACTATACGGGCATTGAAGATACCCATATTCACTTTGATGTTCGCGGCATTATGGAACCCTATGATACCTCTGATCCCGATATGGATCCCATCACCCGCAAGGCTCAGGGGCAAAGCTGGACGTTTGACTCTGCTTATAACGGGCATTTCGATATGAGCGCCCGGCTCACTGGAGAACTGACTGTTCGTGGTGAAACCATCCCTATCAACTGTGTTCAGGTGATGGATCACAGCTGGGGGCCGCGAACAGAGGTGGATCTGGCCGCCATGATGTGGCTTGGAGGGCATTTCGAAAGTGATAAGGGTGAGCTTGCCGTCCACGCTTTTTTCTCCGCTGATCCTGCAAATAGTGAATTGCTGGCACCCCTTGCCCACGGTTATGTGACGGAGAACGGCGAAGTTCGCGGACTGGTAAAGGGGCAGTTGAAAGTGACTCGCCTCGGCTACCAGTCGGTTGCTTATGTGTTCGAAATTGAAGATGAAACCGGTCGCAGTTATACCCTCTATGGAGCCACTATTGCCGGTGGTCCCTGGCCCGTGTATCCCAGTGTCGATGTGGGATTGGCTCTTGTGCGCTGGACATTGAATGGTAAAGTGGGGCACGGTATGGCCATGGAAAATTCTTCAATGGCTTATCGCACACGACACGGATTGGCCGCCAGAAAATCATAAAGAGCTTGTGATACATAGGCAATAAACCTCTCCACTGCACCCTGAACAAGGATTTGCAGTCAGCTAATACGCTTTAAATCTGATTTTGTCGAGTGAAGTAACTATCGCCAACAGGGCTAGCTCCTACAAATTAATGATTCTTGCGTGGGAACCAGCCCTATTGGCGATAGCGGCTCGACAAAAAAACAACTTGAAGCACTACTAGCTATGGGCAGTAATGCCAGTTTTTTCCGTTAGCACAAATGAGCGTCATTGCGGGCAGGCGCGATTGCGCGAGCACAGCCTGCCAACCTGAAGATGGCCTCGCCGAACACATAACCCAAAGGCATCCGCCTAAATACCAGCAATACCACCACGCCCTGTTAACACTCGAATTTATTCGATACCTACAGGTCAAGAAAAGATCAAGGTACAAAATCGGATAAAAAAGTCAAAAACATGGAAGCTTTGCATGGAATCATCGCTCTATGATCACTAACAAGTGGGAATAGGCTTTAGGATATTCTTATTTTTACTGCAATTTAAAGCCGAAAATTCAATGTCTTAAAATTGTTTTTTTAGGAATTTGTCATTAAAAATTTGAGACCACTTGAATGGAAAGATAAATAAAATCATAACGTTGAGGAAAGCTAAAATGAAAATGAAAAAAGCTAAAATGAGCAAAAGCAGGCTACCAGAAGCTATTGTAGCCATTTCAGTACTTGGGCTTAGTCAAATTGCTACAGCTCAACTAGAAGAAATTGTTGTTACTGCGCAAAAACGTTCCGAATCCATCAATGATATAGGATTGACAGTTCAAGCAATGTCAGGAGATGAACTGCTTGAAAAAGGAATTGACTCGGTACAAAAGTTGGTAAAAGTTGTACCGGGGTTAAGCTATGCGAATAGTTATTACAACACGCCGGTTTATACCTTGCGAGGGGTTGGATTCTATGAAAATTCTCTTGCAGTCTATCCTGCTGTCAGTATTTATGTCGATGAAATTCCAATGGTATTCCCAGTGCTTTCCAGCCAGGCATCTATGGATGTGGAGCGCGTCGAAGTGCTGAAAGGGCCACAAGGAACGCTATTTGGACAAAATGCGACAGGGGGAGCAATTAACTATATTGCGGCCAAGCCTACCTCAGAATTCGCTGTTGGTACTGACTTGAGTTACAACGAATATGGTCAGCTGGATGCTAACGGATTTATCACTGGAGCTGTATCTGATACCGTCAACGGACGCCTCTCTGTAACAACATCCAATGGAGGCGCGTGGCAAGAAAGCGCAACCCATGGCGGAGAGCTTGGCGATAAAGATTTATTTGCCGCCCGTCTTTTATTGGACTGGACACCCTCAGAGCGCCTTAATGTTTTAGTTAACCTTAATGGCTATATTGACAAGTCTGATCCTCAGGCAGGGCAATATTTTAATTTACTGCCGCAAATACCTGGCAACATAGACCCTATTCTCGCCAATGCACCAAAGGCGACAGATAGAGATAATCGCACCGCCGACTGGACTGAAAATAGCCCACCTAGAGGCGATGATACGCAATACCAAAGCGCTGTTCGAATTACCTACGACATTACAGATGATATTTCTATGACGTCTATTACGTCCTATACTGATTTTGAGAGGGATCAATACAACGATCCGGATGGGGTAAACGGCGATGCCCTTGAATTTGCCATGCTGGGCGAGCTGTCTTCTTTCGTCCAAGAGTTACGGCTAGCAAATGGCAATGATAATAAAATTCGATGGATGATCGGCGCCAACTATGAACAGTCGGAATCTGAGGAGTATGCGTTTCAACACGCTGGGATCAGCACTGTTGGGACTAACTACCTATTTCCAGCACGCACCAATGATATGTTTCTCAATACAGATATCGCCAGCTACGGGATTTTCACCAATGCAGACTGGGATGTCACCGAACAGATAACGCTTAAAGCGGGAGTTCGATATACAGAGACAGAAAGAGATGCTGCAACCTGCACCCTTGACACTGGGGACGGCTTCTTAATTGGCTTTTATGAGGGCATTTCCCAGCTGATTAGTGGCTCCACGACACCACCCTCATTCCCAGGAAGGTGCATCACCCTGGACTCGGACACATATCTTCCCGCAGGTGTTTTCGAAGACACATTGACTGAAGACAACATTTCTTGGCGCATAGGCGTGGATTATGCCATCAGCCAGGATGTCCTACTGTATGCAAATGTGGCGAAAGGCTACAAAGCTGGTAGTTATCTTTTCGTTAACGCCTCCCAGAATGGTCAATTTGCACCAGTGGTACAGGAATCTGTCCTTAGCTATGAAGCGGGCTTTAAGGCTTCCTTGTTAGGAAGTCGTATGCAACTCAATGGCGCTGTTTTTTATTATGACTACAAAGACAAGCAACTGAGGGGTAAACTTAACGACATAGTATTCAATGTGCTTGATGCATTAGTCAATGTTCCTGAGTCTGAACTGATGGGCGCTGAAATTTCTATGGCTTATCTACCGTTCGAAGATCTTTCACTCAGCCTTTCAGCTACCTACGTAGATTCTGAGGTAACTGAATACACAGGCGTTGCATTTAATGGTGGTTCAAGGGATTACGCAGGCACCAGCATACCCTTCAGTCCAGATCTTTCTGTTTCAGCATCGGCGGAATACCGTATAGGAATAAATTCCAACTGGGAAGGTTTCGTGGGCGGCAACCTGATCTATAACGATGAAACTTACGCGGTAATCGGAGATGTTGAGGATGCTAAACTCAGAGCGTACACAGTAATAGATCTTCGCGCAGGAATAAGAACCTTTGATGGTACTTATTCAATCACTGTCTTTGGAGAGAATGTGGATGACGAATGGTATTATGTTAACGCTCCCGTACTCTACGATACCCAGGTGCGGTATACAGGGGCTCCTCAAACCTGGGGGGTGCGTTTCTCTTACAGGATGTAAGTGTTTGCATTTTATATAAAGTGAAACAGCCCAATTCAAACTGGGCTGTTTCCTATAGAGTGTGCTGGTAACAAGTCAATTCGTAAAGCGCCCGTTGAGCGGCAGGTTCAAACCCAAGAGCGACTATTTGATGGAGGGTACATTCCAAAGACTAACAGCTAATACCCCCCTCAATTACTGCGCTTCCATATCTTTTTTCACGTAGCGCCTGTATTTCAAAGGTGACATGCCAATCTGTTTGGAAAAGTGCCTGGTCAGGTGGCTCTGATCAGAAAAGCCCGCCTCCTCGGCAATGGTGACAATATCCACATCGGTTTCCGCCAGCAGTTTTCTTGCCCGTTTGATCCGGCTCATCAGCAAAAAATGGTGGGGGGTAATACCCACTTCCTCCTTAAACTTGCGGGTAAGATAGGACGGCGACACGCGCAGCTCTCGAGCGATATCCTCCACATTGAGCTTGGTCTTGATACCGATGGCAAACCTTTTCAGGGCATAGGCCACGTAATGGGAATGGGCGTCGGCGGCGGGATAAAGGCTGTTATTTTTCTTTCCCAGATAGTTGAGCACATACATTTCAACGCCGCGCAGCAGCGTGTCAATATAATCCTGGGAAACATCGCTGGCGTCCGACACGATGCTGATAAGATGGTTGCAGGTCGCATAGATATAGGAGTTGTTGAACGACCCCACATGGTTTTGATCCGCCGACTGGCTTCTGAACCTGTAATAGAGGTTTTGCAGACGATCACAGGTTTCCGGATTTTCAAAGGTGATGGTGGCAACATCGACGGCGCCGTTCACATACCAGTCAATTTTTTTCATCCTTGGAATAATCGTCATATCCCCCGGCATCACATAATCATTTGACAGGCGCTGCCTGGTGCCGATGCGGCGAATTTTCGCTCTGCCCGCCGTTTGCAGGGCAATCATGGGATACTCGATTTCCGGCAGGGTATATTCGGCAAGGAAGGTTTTCCAGCGCTGCAGTGAGCACCGGCCAAGACCCGTGCCCGTGACATGAATAATGGCCTCGGCACGGTGAACCTGGTTTAGCAGTACGGATTGTTCCAGGATAGACATGGGGTTTCCTGATAAAACATTCGAGCCGTAAATAATAGCGAACAAGATCCCGCAGTTCGCAGGTTTTTAACTCGCCCATCAAGATTACCGCGTTGAAAAGTTCGCTGGGCGTTAACAATCACGGCTGGCAAGTATATCAATCATGGCCTCTGCCGCCGCCGACAGCGGATAGTCCCTGCGGGTAAGGACGCCCACTTCGCGGCTGATAACTGGATTTTTAAGGGGTCTGCACACCGCCCCCAGAGCTTCCATCTGTTCAACGCAGAGGGTTGGCACCACACTCAATCCCAAGCCAAGACTCACCATCTGCCCCAGGGTGTAGAGTTGATGAGCCTCCATTTCCACATTGACCTCGATGCCATTTTCCTTGAGGGTTCGATCGATTAAATGGCGTACAGAAGACGGTCTTTGCAGCAGCAACAAGGGGTAGTTGGCGAGCGCCTGCCAATCCAGGCTGGGCGCCGCAGTCAATTCGTGGTTGCGGGGAATGGCCGCCACAAATTGATCGGAAAAAAGTGGTGAAAAATTAAAATCATCCACATCTTCCGGCTTAAAGGTGATGCCGATTTCAGCGCGCCCCGTGCGCACCCGCTCATTGACCAGCTCGGCAATGACATCATCGATCAGCACATTCATATTGGGGTAGTCGCGATAGAACTGCGCCAGCACCCCGGGCAGCAAGCTGGCTGCGTAGGAGGGCATGGCGGCGATACTGAGCTTGCCCCTGTGTTTGGCAAAGAGATTATGAAGGTCGTTAAACGCCGTCTCCCAATCCGCCACCAGACGCTTGGCCACTGGCAAAAAAGTCTGACCTTCCGGTGACAGAGTGAGGGTTCGCGTAGTTCTCACCAGCAATTTTCCGCCCACCGCCTGTTCAAGATTTTTTATGGCAATACTCAGTGCGGGCTGGGTGATATGCAATATTCTGCAGGCATCGACAAAGCTTTTGCACTCGGCGACGGTGATAAAAGCGTTTAATTGTTTGAAAGAAACATTCATAAAAAATATAAATAGATAAATAATAAATATATATTTGATTAATATATAGTTATTGGCGACACTGGGCAAGGCAAAAGAATAGAACATAATTCGTAACCAAATCTGGAGGTGAAATCGATGTCCGGTTTCGACAAAGTGGTGACAAGCTACGCAGAGGCCATGAAAGGCCTTGAAGACAATATGACAGTGGCAGCAGGCGGTTTTGGCCTCTGCGGCATTCCCGAAAACCTGATCGCCCAGATCCGCAAAATGGGCGTCAAAAATCTGACGGTTTACTCCAACAACTGCGGTATCGATGGCTTTGGTCTCGGCGTACTCCTGGAAGACAAGCAGATCAAAACCATCCACGCCTCCTATGTGGGGGAAAACAAAATGTTCGAGCAACAGATGTTGCAGGGCGAGCTAGAAGTAATCCTCACCCCCCAGGGTACCCTGGCGGAAAAAATGCGCGCCGGCGGCGCTGGTATTCCCGGCTTTTATACCGCCACCGGTTACGGCACCCCCGTCACCGAAGGCAAGGAAGTGCGCCAGTTCAATGGCAGAAACTATGTCCTCGAAGAAGCCATCGTCGCTGACTTTGCCATCGTCAAAGCCTGGAAAGCGGATCGTTTCGGCAACGCCATCTATCGCCATACGGCGCAAAATTTCAACCCCATGGTGGCCACCTGCGGTCGCATTACCGTGATGGAAGTGGAAGAGATCGTTGAACCCGGTGAACTCGACCCCTGCCAGATCCACACCCCGGGCATTTATGTGGATCGCCTGATTCAGGGCACGTTTGAAAAACGTATTGAAAAGCGCACCGTGCGCGCAGCCTGAGGAGGACAAGACAATGACACTTTCCCGCGAACAAATGGCCATGCGTGTTGCCCGCGAACTTGAAGACGGCTATTACGTCAACCTCGGCATCGGCATTCCCACCCTGGTGGCCAACTACATTCCCGACGGCATGGATGTGATGCTTCAGTCCGAAAACGGCCTTCTCGGCATGGGTCCCTTCCCCACCGAAGTCGAACTCGACGCCGATATGATCAATGCTGGCAAAGAGACTGTCACCACCATTAAGGGCGCATCGATCTTTTCTTCAGCTGAGTCCTTCGCCATGATTCGCGGCGGCCATGTGGATCTCACCGTACTCGGCGCTTTTGAGGTGGATATTCAGGGCAATATCGCTTCCTGGATGATTCCCGGCAAACTCATCAAAGGCATGGGCGGCGCCATGGATCTGGTGGCTGCAGCGCGCAACATCATCGTCATGATGACCCACGCCGACAAACACGGCAACTCAAAACTTCTCGACCAATGCACCCTGCCCCTCACTGGCGCGGGCTGCATTAAAAAAGTCCTTACCGACCTTGCGTATCTGGAAATCGAAAACGGCGCTTTCATTCTCAAAGAGCGCGCGCCAGGGGTGTCGGTAGAGGAAATCGTCAGCAAAACTGCGGGCAAGCTGATTGTTCCCGATACGGTTGTTGAAATGACTTTCTAACGAGCCACTGTGATCAAAAATTAACCCTGCAACAATATTTTCAGGTTAGACTCCATTCCTGATCATTTCGTACCAGGGTCTTTAAAATGGTCATCATTTTGCACATACAGGCGGTGATAGCCATTTTTTATGTGTTTTTTTTAAAACAGATTCCATCTGTCATAGCGCATCATCCGCAATTCCGATATGACAATATTCAATATCGTTGTTGTCGGTTTGCGGTTTCGCCTGCTGGGCGAGTTACTTATTTTTGCGTGCCCAAAAATAAGTAACCAACAAAAAGGGCACCCCGCTCCGGCACCCTGCGGGTTCCCTGCGATGCTCGCCAAATGGCCGCGCTGCGGAACTCGTCGCTGCGCGCCTCAGACAGTCCTCGCTTAACCCGCCATTTCGCTGCGCTTCTCGGTGCCTTCGAAGGGGAACTCAGCACCGAATGAAATTCAAAGCATTTGATTTTTAAAATTCAAAGTTTTAATTTCCCAAATCTGGCACCAAACTTTGTCCCCTTCGCATCGGTGAGCAACGGAGAAAAATAACGGATAGGAGCGAGGACTGTCTGAGTCCAAAATTGGCCACAATTTTGGGCGAGTTCCGCAGCGACCGTTATTTTTCGAGTAGCGCAGTGAACCCCGCAGGGGCGATGCGACGGGGTGTGACGTGCATGGATGCACTAATGTCGTGAGCACAGGGATGTGCAGGAGCGACCCCTGGGGGTTGTTAGGGGGCTTGGGCATGCAAGCCCCCTGACTCGCCGTCAAGGCGAAATAGCGCTGCCCTCTTGCCACTGTAGTTGCTCTCCCCTAAGCTAGGACGGAAATGGTCGCTACGCTTTTTGGCAGTTCAAGCACTGTCATTCAACCGCCAAAGCAATTACATCCACAGCCACTTCATTAACAAAATAACTTGAGGAAAACTTGGTGCCGTTCGACCCCCCCCACCCCAAACCAGCAAGCACCGTTGTGTTACTGCGGGATACCGATTCCGGCCTGGAAACATTACTATTAAAACGCAACAAAGCACTGATGTTTGCCGGCGGCATGTGGGTGTTTCCGGGAGGCGCCATCGACCCTGAAGACTTAGCCAAGGCAAAGGGCGATGAACAACAGGCTGCCCGCATTGCCGCTGCCAGAGAAGCTTTTGAAGAATCAGGGCTTCAGCCCCGCGTTGAAGATATGCTGGAAATCAGTCATTGGACAACGCCGGAGGCGGAGCCAAAGCGTTTTTCAACCTGGGTATACGCAGCGCCGGTTGATGGTGATACCGAAGTTGTTATCGACGGCGGCGAAATCCACAACTTTCGCTGGATGCCCATAAAAGAAGCGATTCAAGCCCATGAGCAAGGGGATATGGGCATGTTTCCGCCATCCTATCTGACCCTGCGCATTCTGTCGCGCTACAACAGTATTGCCGAAGTGTTTGCCGGCGAGGCCAGGCGCGCGCCCTACAAGGTGTTGCCGGTTTTTCACCACGAACCCGCCACAGGGGAACTGTTTGCCCTCTTTCCCGGCGACGGCGGCTATGAAGCAGCGAATCCATCCTTGACTGAGTCCACACACCGAATTGTTTTTTGCGGCAAACGCTGGACGTATATTCGCGACAATGTTGCCGAGTGTTTTCCGCCACTGGATCAATAATGGTAGGCGTTCCCACGCGGAGCCGTGGGGACGAGGCAATTGCACCCGCCCTGGTTGCCAGGCTTCGCGGAAATCAGTGAAGACCTTTCGCCGGGATGCCCGGCTCCTACGGTCGCTGGCATGACTGGTGGATTTTACAGAAGCCAACCCTGCCGAGAATAACGAATGCAGATGACTGCAGATGCTCCTTGGCATCGAACAATATCAGACTGAAAAGTCATTTTTCCTTAAAATCTACTGACGTTGCTCGACATTTTTGTTCGCCCGCAACGGGGTATTGATCATTAGCTGCAGGGGTACAGCGTCCGTTGCCGCCTGGCGGCGCTCTTCGCTGACTTCGCCATACAAGGTGGTGCGCTGACGGGGGATGCGGCCAACAGAGTCAATCAGCTGTGCCATTTTTTCCGGGGGAAACTCCTCGCCGTAGGTGGCGCCCGCCGCCTTGGTGATACTTTCATTCATCAGGGTGCCGCCGAGATCGTTGGCTCCGGCGCGAAGGCAGACAGCGGCGCCCTCCGGCCCCATTTTTACCCAGGATGTCTGAATATTGGCAATAACCGGATTGAGCACCAGCCGCGCCACCGCGTGCATAAGTACGGCCTCCCTGAAGGTGGGGCCGTTGCGGGCTTTACCTTTAAGGTAAATGGGGGCTTCCTGCCCCACAAAGGGCAGAGGCACAAACTCGGTAAAGCCGCCGGTTTTTTCCTGCAGATCGCGAATCGCCAGCAGGTGTCGCGCCCAATGTTGATAGCCATCCACATGGCCAAACATGATGGTGGCGGTGGTTTTAAAGCCCACCTTATGGGCGGTTTCCATGACTTCCAGCCACTGGTCGGTGTTGATTTTGTCCGGGCACAGCAGCGCGCGCACTCCATCGTCAAGAATTTCTGCGGCAGTTCCCGGCAAGGTGTGCAAGCCCGCGTCTTTGAGCTGGCGCAGATAATCTTCGAGGGGCAAACCCAAAGTGGCCGCGCCCTGCCACACCTCCAGGGGTGAAAAGGCGTGGATGTGCATTTCTGGCACCGCATTGCCAACGGTGCGCAGAATCTCCAAATACGTGTTGCCGGTGTAGTCGGGGTGGATGCCACCCTGCATGCAGACTTCGGTAGCGCCCCGTTGCCAGGCTTCTGTCACACGGCGGGCAATTTCCTCATGATCCAGATTGTAGGGGCGGCCACGCAAATTTTCGCTGAGCTTGCCCTTGGAAAACGCGCAAAACTGACATTTGAAATAGCAGACGTTGGTGTAATTGATATTGCGGTTGACGGCGTAGGTGACCGCATCGCCCACCGCAGCCTGTCGCAGCCTGTCCGCTGCCTGGCAGACAAAAGCAAAATCGTTGCCGCGGGCGGCAAATAAACGGGCGATTTGATCTTCCGTCAACCTTGAGCCGGATGCCGCTTTTTCAACGAGTGACTGAATATCTGCGCTCACTGATGCTGATAAAATCTGTTGCGGTTTTTTGTGCAGCATCGCCACCAGCTTGGCAGGCAATTCTGCGCCGACACCAGGCGTCCAACTATCCCCCCGCGCCAACCCCTGGCCGTCGCGGAGTTTCAGGACTTGGGTGCGCATTTCCGGGGCGAGCCATTGTTCGGCGTCGCGGGCGTATTGAGGATAGAGCGTAAGGCGCTCGTTAAGATACTTGCCCTCCGCCGCCATATCAGCGGCGAGCTGATTCAGTTGTGGCCAGGGGGCTTCGGGATTAACAAAATCCGGCGTGACTGGAGAAATACCACCCCAGTCATTGATACCCGCCGCCAGCAACTGGGGCAGAACACCAGGGCTGAGGTTGGGGGGCACCTGAATGCTCATGTGGGCGCCGAAAATAATTCGCGCCACCGCCAACGTCCACAGCAATTCGTTGAGATCCGGCTCCGGCGCCTGTGCCATTTTGGTGTTGGCTTTGGCGCGAAAGTTTTGAATGATCACTTCCTGAATATGGCCATACCGTCTGTGGCTGTCCCTGATGGCCAACAGTGATTGCACCCGTTCTACACGGGTCTCGCCAATACCGATTAATAGGCCTGTGGTCATTGGCACCCTGGCAACTCCGGCGTCATCGAGGGTTTGCAGACGAACACTGGGGGCTTTGTCGGGAGAGCCGTAATGGGGCATGCCTTTTTCGCACAGCCGCTCGCTGGTGGATTCGAGCATAATGCCCATGGAGGCGGATACGCGGCGCAGGCGGTGGATTTCCGCGCTGGTCATGGTGCCCGCATTGATGTGTGGTAATACCCCGGTTTCGTTGACAACCCGCCCGGCAACGTGGGCAACGTAGTCGATAGTGGTTGCAAAACCCATGGCGTCGAGCGCTTCCCTGGCCACTCTGTAACGCAATTCGGGTTTTTCCCCCAGAGTAAACAGGGCTTCTTTACAGCCAATTTTTGCCGCCGCAGCCACCTGGGCGACCACGTCGTCCGCAGTCATATAGGGTTGGACAATCTGTTTTGGCGTGGTGGCGAAGGTGCAGTAATGGCAGACATCCCGACACAGGTGCGTGAGGGGAATAAACACTTTTTTGGAATAGGTGATGAGATTGCCAAAGTGCTGATCTCTGATGGCTCGCGCCACTGCCATCAGGCTTTGAGTATCTTCATTGTCCGCCAAGGCGAGGGCGTCGCAATCATCAAGGGCTTCCCTGCTCAGGGTCAGCTCAAAAAGTTGATCTGATAAGGAGACTTTTTCAAACATATTCATGGCGACTTCCTGAGAATATTTTCCCGTTCAGGTTTGCGGCATTCAGTTCTGCAATACGCTGGCCGAGACCGGAATCGCAAAGATAACGGAAAGTGTGGGAATTCGGTCTGTTACTGGCAACGGCAACCAAATCGAGGAAATCCTCTGGCGTGTCTATATCCTGCGACAATCCGGTGGCGTTCAACTCGGCAAAAGGGAGCCCCGCCTTTGCCGCCAGCAGCTTGTGGTGCTGACAGCTGTTTTCTCCGTAGGCAAAGCCAATGGCTGTGGCCGGAGAGACCCAAAGGCAGTTGGTGCCGGTGCCGTGAATATCCGGCGCCACAACCACACCGGCAGATGCCAATGAGCGGGCTGTGGCCAGCATGGCGCTGATGGCGTCTGCATCGACCAAAGGTAGATCGCCATGAATAATCAGCAGCTCGCCTGCGCCTTTGGCTTCCAGAAAAGCGGCGGCGGCGGTAACAACAGGGTTGAGACCCGAAACGCCCAGGGACGATTCAGGGATAAAATCAATGCCAAACTGTTGGCAGAGCTGGTGGGCATCGGGATCGTCGGAAACTATCCAAACCCGCGACAACTGGGGATGATTGCTGAGCACCATGAGCACATCCTTGACCATGGCGGTGACCAAACCCTGCCTCTCTGCACCGCTTAATATAGCGGAGAGCCGCTGCTTGGCGCTGGCGAAGGACTTTAACGGCAGCAGTGCCCAGGTCATGGAGAGGTTCCTGCGGCTTTGGCCGCCAGCGTTTGTCGAGACTTGGCCGCGAGCCTTTCGGCAAATTCGAGTACTGCAGATGCCAGGGCTTTTTTATCATCGAGGGTTTTCATCACAGTTGCCGTCACCAGCACTGCAGTGTCGATATGCCTGGCTTCATTTCCATCGGAGATATCAACCACAAAACCATCGATAAGCCCTGGATAGCGGCTTTCATAGTAGTGCGCCACCTGGGCGGCGGAAACCGGCATCTGCATTTCCGCCATCATTTTTGCCGAAGGGCCTTTAATACTGGCACCGGCCACAATGGGAGATACCGCAATCACCGGCGCAGGGCTTGCCCTCAGGGCATCGTAAACAGCGGGAAGGCCGAGCATGGGATCTATGCTCACAAAAGGGTTGGACGGGCAAATCACGATGGCCTGGAGGTGGGGATTGGCGAGCAATTCCAGCCAGCGCTGATTGGCCAGGGCAAGTTTTTGCCCCCGGAATTCAATGCTTTGCACCACCGGCTGGCAGCGTTCGCGAACAAAATAATGCTGAAATGCCAGCGCCCCGCGATCCGTGTTCACATAGGTGCGCACGGGATCGTCGCTCATGGGTAAAATTTCGGCGCCAATGCCCAGTCGGCGGCAAAGCGCCTGGGTTACCTCACTGAGGGACAGCCCTTTGGCAAAGCCACCGGCGCGGTATAAATGGGTTGCCAAGTCGAGATCGCCAAGGCGAAACCAGCTTTCGCCGCCAAGTTCGGCAAGGGTTGCCATGGTTTGCCAGGATTCGCCCACCCTGCCCCAGCCTTCCGCCGGATTGGCGATACCCGCGAGGCTGTACATCAGCGTATCGAGATCAGGGGAAATCGGCAGCCCCAGGTGCTCAAAGTCATCACCGGTATTGGCAACCACCGACAACTGTTCCGGCATAAGCACCGATGCCAGCCCCAAGGCCAGCTTGGCACCGCCAACACCGCCGGAAAGGGCTAAGACAGGTTTATAATTGAGAACATCTGTCATAACAATACGCGCTTAGCGAAAAAGATCTTCAGTCTGGGGACGGATCAGGGATTCTGAACCCGTCTCTGCCGGAATCAATCGGGCGCCGCGAATCAACACCACGGGAATACCTTCGTCCGCCTGTCCCATCAGGAATGAAGCGGCAGCAGCGAGCTCGTCGGCCACAGCGATTTGGGTAACTTGAAGGGGGCGGCCAAAGAGATCACAGCTGCCCACCTTATCCACCAGGGGTTCGAAACCTGCGGTTCCCAGGGCAAAGCCCTGGGTGCCCATGCGCCAGGCTCTGCCGGCGCTATCGTTGATAATAATAGCGGGTTCTACCCCGGTTTTTTGTTTCAGCGCCGCGCGCAACAAGCATGCGCTGCGATCGGCATTTTCCGGCAGCAGCAGCACCCTGGGATTGTCAGCATCGGCGGAAATATTGGACTTGTCGATACCGGCATTGGCATGAACATAACCTAGACGATGCTCAACAATAAGCACTCCCGGACGCTGGCGAACAACGTCCCTGGATTCAGTAAGAATCAGCTCCACTTCGCGGGGGTCTTTGTGAACTTCCCGGGCAAGAGCCAGGGCTTTTTCGCCGGGCTCAATGTCGTTGAGATAGGCATAACGGTTTTCAGACTTGGAAACAATCTTTTGCGCCAGCACCAAAAGATCGCCGGATTGTAATTTAATCCCGGCATCTGCCATGCAGTCACAGATCAAAGTGGCGAGATCATCCCCCGGCTCCACCAGGGGAAATCCCTCTAAAGCAATCAGTTCAATGCTCATGGATGTTTCGATCAAACCTCTTCAGGCAACCCGGTAAGACGAATACCCGTATGACTTTTGTACTGCTTATTGATAAAAATCAGCAATGACGTCAGCGCTTCGGTGGCCGCCGAATTGGCGATACTGCCCGCATGGATACCGCGAAGCCCGGCGGCATTGGCCAGCTTGATCACTTCCGCCCGGGCGTCTTTGTTGTCGCCACACACCAGCACATCACAGCTCAGTTCGTGATTGTCCTGAAGATGAACCGCTGCCACATTCTGAAACGCAGACACCACGCTGACATTGTCACCGAGAAAATTTTGCGCCATTTGCCCGGCAGAACCCTCTTCGGGAAGCTGAACACGCGCCACCTTGGGTGGCACCAGGGGCACGGTGACATCGATAAGAATCTTGCCCTGAAGTTGTTCTTTGACCGTCTCCAGGGTGCTGCGGTGATGGGCAAAAGGCACTGTCATGGCAACAATGGCAGCAGCGCCAGCTGCGGCGACATTGTCCATTGCGCTGACTCGCGGGGACGATACTCCCCGCTCCGCCAGCACTTTTTCCAGCTCTGCAACGGCAGTTTCAGCCTTTTCTTTGGTGCGGGAGCCAATAATCACCGCATAGCCCGCTTGCAACCAGCGCCGAGCCAGACCGGTTCCCAAATCGCCAGTGCCGCCGAGAATCGCCACTACAGGTAACTCATCACTCATGATATGTCCTTAAAAAATCGTTTGGTTTTGACCAAAGTAAATACACAGGTTGCCTGACCATATGGCCTGAAGACAACGGTTATGGTTATAAAGCACAGGGCACTATACAGGTGGCTGAGATTATTCGCAGCCCTAAAAATATACTACTGTCCTATGGCAAGCAGTCCTTTTAATTATGAAAACCCTTTCCATAGCGACTCAAACATTAAGTCGATTTTTTGCCGGGTATTTCATTAGATCACTCGCCGCCCCATAAAGCAACTGCAGGAAAGCGCTGAAATATTCTCGCCAATCTTTCATTCCTGACTGCGGACAAAGGGCAGAACAAGGAGCTTTAAAACCCTGTTTTCCCTTAGGCCTTCCACCCCCAGCACCATTTCAGGGGTTCTTCGCTTTGGCGACTGACTGGCAAAAATACGATCCCAACAGCTGAGAATAGTCCCGTAGTTGCTGTCGGTATCAGCCCTGACAGCATGGTGGTGCACCCAGTGAATACTCGGCGTAATAACCACAGCGCACAGCCACTTCTCGACCACAGGGGCAAGCCGCACATTGGAATGATGAAATATGGCTGCCAGGGCAATCATAATTTCAAAAATCAGCACCGACGTCAGCGGTATGGCCAGAATCATGATAACTGGCGCCCGCACCAATGCCGACAACAGCACCTCGCCAAAGTGAAACCTCAAGGCCGAAGTGGCGTCCAACTGCTCATCGAGGTGGTGCACCTGATGAAAACGCCACAAAAAGGCAACCCTGTGATTGGCTCTGTGCCAGGCATAGATCCACAGATCCAATACCAGTACATCAAAGGCCAGCCCCCAATGACCGCGCAAAGAGTCAGGCCGCCATTGCGGGGCAACTTCAGTGGCCGCCAGGGTAAGCGCCAACACCAGTGCGGGAAGAAAAATCACGTTGATCAACCAGAGGCTGGTGTTCTGCAGCAAATGGGTCTTTTGACTAAACCCGAAGGTGCTATTTGCCGCCACCCAGGGGGACGCAGGCTTTAACCGCTCGAGCACTGCGAACAGCAGTAGCCAAACGAGGATCAGTCCAGTCTTCCAGGCCAGCAGTGTTTCCATCGATGCTTAAACAACCTCTAGATTGTGATTGGGCTGAAACCTGCACGGCGGGTGCAGGGAATAGTCGCGTTACCATGTTAAAGGCGTTCACAAATCGCGTCTATCCGCATACTGCACCCGCCGCCTTGATCCTAGAGCCGATTTATCCTCGAGCCCATTTATCCTCGAGCAAAAGTGCGCACAATATTGCGATAGGCATCCTCGCTCTCAGCGGCATTCAGCGGCGGCACATAGGGGGTATGCAACACCACATGGGGGGTGACCTTCTGCTGCTCTTTGAGCTTCTCCCTGCACTCATCCGGGGTGCCTGCGATGGAAAACCGCTCCACCAGAGCATCAGACGTGGCATGTTCAAGTGCCTGGGGGCCTTTTTCCAGCAACGCCTTGACCACCGCATTGCGATCCTCCGCAAGCCCCTCTTCATCGGCAATAAAGGTACTCACCGGGTAGGCCGCATAGCATCCCACCTGTATCCGCGCCCTGCGCATGGCTACTTCGCGGTCATCGGAGACACTGCAAATGAGATAATTCGCCAGATCGATTTCGGCAGGATCCCGTCCCGCCTTGACTGCCCCCTCATCGATATGGGGAAACATATGCTTTTCAATAAAATTCGGGGTCATGAAGAAGCCCATGGCGCCACTGGCCTGGGCGCCGGCAAGCCGCAACATGGCTGGGCGCAGGGCGCCAATATAAAGGGGAATTTCCGGGCGCGCCAGGGGGCGGGAGCCGAAGGGATTGATTGGCGGAGTGGCAAAGCGATAGAACTCCCCCTGATACTCCATCTGTTCGCCCGTGCGCAAATGTTGCCAGTAAAGGCGCATGATATGAATGTATTCCTTCACCCGGCTGGCCGGGCGATCTATATCCGTACCGTTGTAATATTCAGCAAAATTGCCGCCACCCGTACCCACAACCACCCGCAGGCGACCGCCGGAAAGCTCATCCACATCCGCAGCGGCGTTGGCCATTTCAAAAGGGGTGCGCTGTGAAGAAGCGGCCAAACCTATACACAACTGAATATTCTTGGTGGTCAGCGCCGCCTGGCTCTGCATAATAAAGGCGTTGCGATAAAACTCGTAGGCCCAGACGGAATCAAAGCCGCCCTGCTCCGCCAGCTGCGCCAATTCAGCAAATTTGTGTATGGGTTGATTTAGGCCGGGCATGGAAATGCCGAGCCTGGGAATACGTTCTTTTATCATAAGTTTGACTCCTGATCAGGGTTAAAAAAACAGGTTATTATTTGCCGGTTTTGGCATGCTTCCGGTAAGTTGCCGGAGGCACACCAAAATGCTTGGTAAAATGCCTGGTGAGATGACTCTGGGAAAAAAAACCGCACCTCGAGGCAACAGAAACCACATCGAGATCTGTTTCAGCCAACAGGGTTTTGGCATGATTTATGCGCTTGTGCATCAAATACTGCAAAGGCGTGATCCCCATCTCCTGCTTGAATTTACGAATCAGCACAGAAGGCGATGTATTCAACTCATTGGCAATATCTTCTATATGAATTTTAATGCCTACGGCTATATCCAAACGTTGCAAGGCATAATTGACAGGATAAGAGTAGCTCACCCTGAAATTTGAACCGGGAAAAATCAATTCTTCATCATCTTCACCAAAAAATTTTTGCACATACATTTCAAGAGAACGAAAAGTAACATTGATATATTCCTCAAGAAATGCGCCAGACATTTTTCGGTTATAAATATTGAAAAGGTGAATACAGGATGAATAAATCAGCGAATTGGAAAACGCACCAACCTGAACCTGGCCATTTCCGGCCTTGCGATGCTTATAGTAAAGATTTTCCAAATGC
>JALOAH010000137.1 GCA_023228865.1 Porticoccaceae bacterium
TCTGACGAGGATATGTTCAACAAGCTCGACTCGTTATTGAGCAGCGCCCCCGAACATCCTACGTTCACACTGGCATTTACGGTCAGTAATCACTCGCCATGGGAGTATCCCGCCGGGCGAATCGCGGTAAATGGTGATCCGGCCACCACAGAAAATACGGTGCGGTACGCTGATTGGGCTTTAGGGCAGTTTTTTGAAACGGCCAAATCCTCTTCGTATTGGCAGGATACTGTGTTTCTCGTGGTAGCCGACCACGACTCGAGGGTGCACGGAGCCAACCTCGTTCCGTTGCGGCATTTTCACATTCCGGCTCTCGTCCTGGGCGCGGACGTTCAACCTCGACATGACGATCGGGTGATCAGCCAGATCGACCTGCCCACCACATTGCTGTCCCTAGCTGGAATTCAGGGGGATCATCCCATGATTGGACACGATCTCACGCAGGAGGGCGGCGGGCGGGCAATGATGCAGTACGGGGATAATTACGGGTATCTGAAAGGGGACTCTTTATTGGTTCTCCAGCCGCATCGATCACCCACCCAGTATCGTTATGCGGCCCCGGATGCGTATACGCAAGAGGGCGTGGATCCTTATCTATTGAAGGAAGCGCTGAGCCATGTTTTATGGCCGTCCTGGGTATATAAAAATAACTATTACACCCTGCCGGAACTGTAGAAATAAGGTCGGGTCTCTTTTGATAGATTCTTGATCTTTGGTTGACGAATTATTGTCGTTGGAACTCGTATTCTAGCCCTGTTGCTTTACTACAAGCCGGGCTAAGCATTGTTATCTGTTCCAGACCCTCTGCACTCCAGAACTCATCTTTTGAGGCATGGCCAGGCGTTCGTGTCGACCCACGGTAGGCTCGTAGTGCGCTTTTTGGTATTCGGCGGCGCGTCCACAGTCATCCACTGGGCAGTGATGTGGTCGCTTGTCACTATCGGCTTGACTCCGATTGCAGGCACCGCAATCGGGGCGGTCGTCGGTTCCGTCTTCAACTACGCCTTTCAGTTTTTTTGGACTTTCGATGGCGTGGGTCGCCATGACAAGGCGATCCCTATTTACGTATGCACGGTGGCACTGGCATGGGTCGCCAATGCCGGCTTTTACTACGTGCTGACGTCATTCACCGAAATGGGCGTTGCGGTCGCCCAAGTTTCCACGACTATCGCCGTTGCAGCGATGAATTTCATTTTTTACAAAAGGATCGTGTTCCATGAACGCGTTGGTTAAGAAGTGGCCGCCTGAACCCCCCGGGGGCCCGACTGAGCTGTCAGTTGTAATTCCTATGTACAACGAGCATGAAGTTATTCCGGCCATGTATGAGCGGATCACTACTGTGCTGGCTCGTTTAAACGCGCCTTACGAGCTGGTTCTGGTGGACGACGGCAGCCGGGATGGTACGCCCAACGTAATTAAGGCGCTCGCTGAAAAGGACAAGGCAATAACCGCGGTTTTCCTCAGTCGAAATTTCGGAAAAGAAGCGGCGCTTACGGCGGGCCTGGCGCATGCCGCTGGCGCTGCGGTCGTCATAATGGATGCCGATCTGCAAGATCCGCCCGAGCTCATTCCGCAGATGATGCAGGAATGGAAGAAGGGCGCAGACGTCGTTTGCATGCGTCGCCGGTCTCGCAGAGGCGAATCCTGGTTCAAGCGCCGTAGTGCGCACCATTTTTACCGACTTCTTAACGCCATCAGTGATGTCGAGATACCGCCCGATACCGGAGACTTTCGGCTGTTAAGCCGCAAGGCGGTCTATGCTTTGCAGCAGCTGAATGAACGCAACCGGTATATGAAAGGACTGTTTGCCTGGATTGGTCTTCCAACAGCGATCATCGAGTACGACCGTCTGCCGCGTGTTGCGGGCGTGACGAAATGGGATTACTTGAGCCTGTTCAACCTGGCATTCCAGGGAATTACTTCTTTTTCTGTCGCCCCGCTGAGAGTTGCGACGGCCGGTGGAGTGATTACAGCGTTTCTAGGCCTTCTGTTTGCGCTGTGGATTGTGGCCAAAGCGCTGGTGTTGGGGGATCCAGTGCAAGGCTACCCCTCGCTTATTGCGATGATCACGATCCTCGGCGGTGTACAGCTGTTGTCAATCGGGCTGGTTGGGGAGTATGTCGGGAAAACATATTCCGAGACCAAACAACGTCCAGTTTATATCGTCCGCGATGTCATGCGTCATGGCAGGGCGGCGGGTGAGAATGCCGGTCGGGTCGACGGGATAGCGGAGCAAGAGAGCTATCATGCAGCAGCGTAGTAACGCAGTAGCTTGGCTAACGCTGGTGATAGTCCTTTCGCTGCCGCTAGTGTCCATGGAGCTTGTCCCGTTTTATGACACTAGCGAACCTCGCTATGCGGAGATTGCCAGAGTCATGGCGCAAAGCGAGGATTGGATCACTCCGTGGTTTGACGTCGATGTCCCGTTTTGGGGCAAGCCTCCGCTGTCCTTCTGGGCACAGGCCCTCTCAATGAAGGTACTGGGCGTCACTGAATTTGCTGGGCGTTTTCCGTCGTGGCTATGCCTCATCCTGACCAATATCCTATTTTTGACGGGGTTCAAATCGGTGCGGGGCATTGGCGTCGCGCTCTGGGCCGCCATCATTTACAGCACCTGTACCCTCGTCTACATCAGCTCTGGTGCCGTGCTTACCGACCCGTTTCTCGCACTTGGCACCACGCTCTCGTTAGTTTCCTTTGCGAGGGTGATAGGTAGTGGCGACCGCCTTTTAGTCGGGTCACTCGACCAACAACCGGACAGGTCTGTAAATCTCCGAAATGCCGACATTCGGTGGTGGCAATATGGATTCTTCTTGGGACTGACGATCGGTCTCTTGGCGAAGGGCCCTTTGGCCGCACTCATAATCTTTGCCCCGATCACGGTATGGTGGTCGCTTACGCGAAAGACGAAATCCCATACCGCGTTGTTGCCATGGCGAAGCGGCCTGTTGCTAACGGCTCTCTTGACACTGCCCTGGTATATCGCGGCCGAAATCAAAACCCCTGGGTTTCTTGACTACTTCATCGTAGGCGAGCATTTTCGGCGGTTCTTGGATCCGGGATGGGCCGGTGATCTCTATGGGAGTGCTCATAGGACAACCTATGGAATGATATGGGTCTATTGGCTAGAGGCCTCGTTTCCTTGGGGGCTATTAGTACTGGCCGCTCTGGGGGGTGCGGTTTTTAGCCCGCGCATGCGGTCGGCTGCGCAAGCTGTCTACAGAGATCCACTATTCTTTTACTGGGTGACTGCCGCACTGTTCACCCCCGTTTTCTTTACCTTCTCTGCCAATATCCTTTGGACTTATGTGCTTCCATCGCTCGCTGGCTTTAGTATCCTGGCCGCGATGCTCGCGCAGGAAGTGAGAGCTCGATATTCGATACCCCGGGTCAAACTGTTTACAGCGGTGGCACTGGTTCCCCTGGTGGTTCTGGCAGGAAGTGTGGTGGTGTGGATTAATCCAGATCTGCGCAATACCGAACGGGAGCTCGTGCGATACGTAATGCGTCAGCCGGGTCCTTCGAGCCCTCTGTTCTATCTGTCGGAGCTGCCCTTTTCGGCCCGGTTCTATTCATCAGGACGTGCTAGGGCGATAAAAGAAGCAGAGCTTCAACAAATCGCGCAACAGGACAAAACCTTCTATTTGGCAGCTCCTAAAACGGGGCCGGAGGCTGTTTACGTTGTTGCGGGAAAGAAAATGACGCCGGTGTTTTCAAACAGGCGGTATAGCTTATTGAAGGTGTCCAAGCGTGATTCTTCATTAGTGGCCGTTCGGAGCGGCCCAAGCTGACGTCATCAGGACAGGAAGGCGATTGCAGGCGGGCCTGATAGGTTGGTCAAGTAAACCTATGAAAGAGGATAGGCGAACGTCCTGACAATGCCATACGTTTGCTTTTTCCCCACCCTCAAGACTATGCCTTGAGGTGGGGATGAAAACTTGTCTTACACCGAGACGCCACGGCGTGATGATTTGCGGTTTTTAGTTTGATATTTAGAAAGCGTTAAGTCGTACAACCAGTGCGGCCAAGGTAATGAGCAGCACGGGAATGGTGAGCACGACCCCGACCTTGAAATAATAACCCCATGTGATCTTCACGCCTTTGCGTGCCAGCACATGTAACCATAGCAGCGTCGCCAGGCTTCCGATAGGCGTTATCTTCGGCCCGAGATCGCTGCCGATGATGTTTGCATAAATCATGGCTTCCCTGATGGCGCCCGTTGCCTGGCTTGCATCGATGGACAGCGCGCCGACCAAGACTGTCGGCATGTTATTCATGATCGAAGACAATAAGGCCGTGAGTAGGCCGGTTCCCAATGTGGCCACCCACAATCCTTGGTTCGCCATTGCATCGAGCCATCCCGCGATCATATCGGTCAGCCCAGCATTCCGCAGGCCGTAGACAACCAGATACATGCCAAGTGAAAACACCACAATCGGCCAAGGTGCCTCGCGGACGACCTTGCGGATGCTTATTACGTGACCGCGACCCGCAA
This sequence comes from Porticoccaceae bacterium, assembly GCA_023228865.1. The sequence goes on from JALOAH010000137.1 coordinate 4,496, forward strand.
CCAGCAGCAGAATGGCCGCACCCGATGCAGCAAGGGCGCTGACCGGAATGCCGAAGCCTTCCAAGAGGAAGAAGCTGACTAGCAGCAGAATGAGCACATACCAGCCCGCCCGGAATGTGGCCGGGTCGCGAATAGCGTCAGCAGGTGCTTTCAGTTGGCTGGCATCGTAATTCACCGGGATACTTTTTCGAAAGTAGATCAGAAGCACCACCAAGGTCACCGCAACGGAGACGAAGTTGACCGGCACCATGACTGCAGCGTATCGCGCGAAGCTGATATCGAAGAAGTCAGCCGAGACGATGTTGACCAGATTCGACACGATGAAGGGAAGGCTTGCCGTATCCGCGATAAAGCCAGCCGCCATGACAAAAGCCAGTGTGGCCGCCGGTGTGAAACCGAGCGCGAGCAGCATGGCCATCACGATGGGCGTCAGGATGAGGGCGGCCCCGTCATTCGCGAAGAAGGCTGACACAGCTGCACCCAGCAGGATGATTAAGGCAAACAGTAACCGGCCGCGTCCGCCGCCCCAGCGTCCCACGTGCAAAGCCGCCCATTCGAAAAAGCCTGCTTCATCCAACAACAGGCTGATGATGATGATGGCAATGAAGGTGGCGGTGGCGTTCCAGACGATACCCCACACGACAGGGATGTCACCGAAGCTGACGGCGCCAAAGACCAGTGCGAGCACGGCGCCTAGCGTGGCGCTCCAGCCGATATTGAGTCCGCGTGGTTGCCAGATGACCAGCACGATGGTGAGCAGGAAGATAAGTAGTGCGACGACCACAGGGAAACCTCAATGTTTCGGGAATAGAAAAACGCCGTCGTGTGACGGCGGCGCAGCAGTATGTGTAGCTGTGCAGGCTACACAGAAGGAGTGATAGCACTGATCTGGTCGAGCGCTTTTTTCAGTTCCAAGGGATTGCTCTGCAGTTCGCTTAATGGCAAGGCGAGGAAGGCTTCAATGCGCGCTCTAAGTATGCGATAAGCCGTCTCAAAGGCCGCATCAATCTCGCTGTCTGTTCCGGTGGCATGTGCGGGGTCTTCCACGCCCCAGTGGGCGCGCATAACCTTCCCAAGATACGCCGGACACTCCTCGCCTGCCGCGCTGGCGCACACGGTGATAACGATATCGGGTTTCACCGGCAGATCATCCCAGGACTTGCTAGCGCAGCCCGCCGTTGAAATGCCTTCGCGATTTAGAATCAGGAGCGAACGTGGGTGTACTTCTCCGGTGGGCCGGCTGCCGGCGCTCACCGCCTTCCAACCGCTGGGAGCAAAATGATTGAAGGTGGCTTCGGCCAAAATCGAACGGCAGGAATTACCGGTACAGAGAAACAGGACGTTCATTTGTGGTTGGTACCTAAAGTATCGAGTTCACGTTTGATGGCGACGCGGTCGAGCGTCGTCAGCGGCAAGCTGGTAAAAATCTTGATCCGATTTGCGATCTGTCGAAAAATCTTGTCGAAACGGTCACGCTTTTCTTCGGGCGTTCCTTCGCTCGCTGAGGGGTCTTCAAACCCCCAGTGTGCCGTGATGGGTTGACCCGGCCATACGGGACACTGTTCGCCAGCTGCACTGTCGCACAGCGTAATAACGAAATCCATTTGTGGTGCATCGGCGAATTCATCCCAGCTTTTGCTGCGCACATTGTCGGTCGGCAGTTGGACTGACGTAAGAAGCTCCAGCGTCAGCGGGTTCACTTCGGTGCCGGGGTGGCTGCCAGCGCTGTATGCACGGAACCGACCATTACCCAGTTGATTGAGCAACACTTCGGCCATGATGCTGCGCGCGGAATTTCCGGTGCATAGAAACAGGGTGTTGTATGGTTTGTCTGACATGGCGAACAAATTTCCTTTGAACTGCAGCGCCAGGGTGGCGATGACCTAATAGGGTTACCCGCGATTTTGTTCGGCGGGAGAACAGACTTCCAAGTTGACCGGCAAGCATGGGTTACCGCCGCAACAGTTTTCCGTGAGATAGGCCAGAAGGGAATTCATGGCGGCATACTGCACCGAATAGGACACGAAGCGGCCTTCCTGGTGGGATGACAGCAAGCCTGCGTGGACGAGCTCTTTGAGATGAAAGGTGAGCGATGAGGGAGGTATATCGAGCAATTCTGCTAATCGCCCCGCGTGTAAGCCTGCAGGACCCGCCTGCACAAGATGACGATACGCCTCGAGCCTTTTTTCGTGAGCGATAGCCGCGAGTAGTCGCACAATGTCTTTCGTTTCCATGTTTCGATAATAGCAGAAATATCAAATACTAGGCTGTGGTGACAGGGATTTAGGTTGATATGAGCAGGCGCCATCTAGCTGCAACACCTAAGAATGACAAGGCGGTGAGAGTACCCAGCAACATTGCCCGCCCGAGGTCGCTCAGCACTATTGCTAACCCCAAGGGGGCAATGGCTTAAGCGATAAGCATGGGGGCGCGCCAATAGCGTCTGCGGCCAACGATCAAGTTGTCGTTTTCCGAAGACGGCTGCACGGACGAGTAGAAGTCAACTGCAGTACAACTATGAACACATCATTTGCCTTCAATCAGTTCGCCGAATAGCTCCTTGACCTTGGCTTTGGCATCGGTCAGCGCCACGCGGCCTTGCTCGGTGATCTCATACACCCGCCGACCCCGTCGACCGGTGCGCTCATGCCGTGAAGTGAGATAACCCTTCTTTTCCAATCCGTGCAGCATTGGATACAAGGTGCCCGCGCTGATCTCGTAACCGTGGTGTCGCAATTCCTCAATGATGCCGAGGCCGAAGATGGGTTCTTCGGCTGCGTGATGCAGGATGTGCAAACGGATCAACCCGCCGTAAAGGTCTTTGTCGGTCATGCTCGGAACCTCACAGGGTCACACTTAACAACCAGCCCGCGATACCACTGCCAACCACGACCAGCCACGGCGGCAGCTTCCAGAACATTAGGGAAACCAGCGCCACAAGAGCCAAGCCGAAGTCTTGCGGCGCATGAACCGCGCTCGTCCATACTGGTTGATAGAGGGCGGCCAGCAGCAGGCCAACCACGGCTGCATTGATGCCCAGCAACGCTGCTTGCGTGCGGGTGTTGCGGCGCAGACGTTCCCAGAACGGCAAGGCACCCACGACCAGCAGGAAGGACGGCGCGAAGATCGCCAGCATGCAGACCAAGCCACCCAACCAGCCGGAAGGTGTCTGATTCATCGAAGCGCCGAGAAACGCCGCGAAGGTGAACAGAGGACCAGGGACGGCCTGCGCGGCACCGTAGCCTGCCAGAAATGCATCATTGCTGACCCAGCCGGAAGGCACGACCTC
>JALOAH010000037.1 GCA_023228865.1 Porticoccaceae bacterium
TGCCGAGGCTGGCAACGCCGGGTTTGCGGTTTGACACATAGCAGACCTGATCCATATCCCCAACTAGAAGATTGAAGCCCCCATATTGGCAAGCCACATCCGCCAGGGATGCGGCATAGGCGGCGGGGGACACCGATCCCTGCAAATAATTGGCGGGCAATTCGCCCCGCGAACGGAGAGCCTTGTCTTTACTGCCCTCCCTATAGTTGGTGACTGCCGCCCAGCGCCCGTCAGCGGACACCCCCATCCAGGTGCCGCCAGCGTCGAGATCGCGCCCCGCCAATACGGAGGGGCAATCCTGCCACCAGTGCGCCTGCTGGCTGGGGCGGCGGTGGAACTCATCCCGATTGGCGACAACCACTAAGGGATAATCGGGATGACTGTTACGGGCGAGAACCAGCAGGCACATCAGAGAGTGGGGGCAGGAAGCGTTTAACCTTCCTCGGCCACTTCCTGATAACCATCCGCATCGAGCAGTTCTTCCAGCTCTGAGGGATCCGACATTCTCACCTTGTAGAACCAGCCGTCGCCATAGGGGGAACCGTTGACGGTCTCGGGCTCGTCTTCGAGCTGCTCGTTGATGGCGATCACCTCACCGGATACGGGGGCGTAGATGTCTGACGCGGCCTTGACCGATTCCACCACCGCAGATTCGTCACCGGCAGCCAGCACAGTGCCCACTTCCGGCAGCTCAACAAAGACCACATCGCCGAGGCTGTCCTGGGCGTGATCAGTAATGCCAATGGTGGCAATACCATTGCCTTCGTTTCTGACCCATTCGTGGGTTTCCAGGTATCTCAGTTCCTTGGGGACTTCACTCATATTGTTCTCCACGAATAGATGGTTGATCAGGACAGTTAAACTATGGCTTTGCCACGGCGCACAAAGCCGGGCTTGACAATGGCAACAGGGACATCCCTGCCGCGGATATCGACAATCGCCTTATCGCCAGCAGCCGCTGGCACTCGAGCAAGGGCAATAGCATACCCCAGGGTTGGCGAAAATGTGCCGCTGGTGATTTCACCCTCGGCGTCGATACCGGGAATTTTCACTTTCTGATGGCCGCGCAGCACTCCGCGCTCGGTCATCACCAACCCAACGAGACGCTGCTTTACACCCTCGGCGCGCTGGCGCTCAAGGGCGCTGCGGCCTATGAACTCGCGCTCCTGGGGTTCCCAGGCCACAGTCCAGGCGAGATTGGATTCCAGGGGCGACACGTGCTCATCCATATCGCTGCCGTACAGATTCATACCCGCCTCCAGGCGCAGGGTATCTCTTGCCCCCAAACCCACTGGCGCCACGTCCACATTGAGGAGCCGCTGCCAAAGATCCTCCAGCTGCTCCGCCGGCAAAATAATCTCAACCCCGTCTTCCCCTGTGTAGCCGGTGCGCGCCAGCGTCCAGCTGCCCACCTGGGCACAGCCAAATGCCGGCATAGCTTCAATGGCGGCTACCGCACTGGCGCAAACCACGGTCTTGACCCTGGCGATGGCATTGGGACCCTGCACGGCGATAATGCCCAGCTCCGGGCGGGGAAGAATGGCGACATCAAAGCCCTCCCCCTGCTGCTTCATCCACAGAATATCATTTTCTGCGGTGGCACAGTTGACCACCAGACGGTAATTGCCTCTGTCGATAAAATAGACGATAAGATCGTCGATAATACCGCCATTGGTATTGAGCATGACCGAATAAATGGCCTTGCCGGGAGCAATACGGCCCACATCGTTGGCCAGCAGATAACGCAAAAAAGCTTCTCCGCCCTCACCCTCAACATCGACAACACGCATATGGCTGACATCAAACATACCGCAGCTCTGGCGCACGGCCTCGTGTTCGCGGATTTGGGAACCGTAATGAAGGGGCATGTCCCAGCCGCCAAAATCCACCATTTTCCCTCCGAGAGCCTGGTGGCGCGCAAACAGTGCTGTTTTCTTTCCCATGGGTAGTTTCCGGCGAGGACGGTAGTCCGTGATAGTCAGGGGGTGAATTTTAAACTGCCAGCCCGGCCGCTAAAAGCCCATAGCCTGGCGAATCAGTTGATTTTTTAACGGTTCAAGATGATTGAGCCCGGACATGCCGCTGTTGCGCAACACCCGCAACAGCGGATTTTGATGGCCAAACAGGCGTTTGAAACCCTCCATCGCCGCCATCATGGCAAGGTTATCCGGCTTGCGGCGCCGCTGAAAACGTTCCAGGGTTGAGATATCGCCAACCGCCAGCTTGCGCGCCAGACCCCGCAAAATTTCTTCCACCAACACACGGGCATCGGCAAAACCCAGGTTCACCCCCTGCCCGGCGAGGGGATGGATGGTATGAGCCGCATCCCCCAGCAGCGCCACACCGGGGCGCACATATTCAGTGGCATGGCGCTGGCGCAGCGGCAGGCAGTGGCGGCGGGACACTGAAATGATGTCGCCGAGACGCCACTCACTGGCCTGACCGATGGCGCGACAGAAAGCATCGTCGTCAAGAGCCATCAAATCTGCCGCGACCTGATGATCCTGGGACCAGACAATCGAGCTGTAGTGGCAGTCACCGTCAGCGCTCACGAGGGGCAGAAAAGCCAGGGGCCCCGCAGAGGAAAACCACTGAAAGGCGGTATGGTTGTGGGGCTGGCGGGAGCCGATGGTTGCCACCACCGCGCTGTGACCGTAGTCCCAGGTGCGCAGACAAAACCCGCACTGCTCGCGAACCAAAGAATTGGCGCCATCTGCAGCCACCAGCAGCGGCGCAGCCAAACGGCGACCACCGTCAAGATTGATAACCCGCTGCGCCCTCGCATCGGCGGCGACACTTTGAATACCCTCGGCGATGATCTCAACATTGGCCAGCGCCCCCAAGCGTTGGTGGGCAGCGGCCACAATCACGGAGTTTTCAACAATATGCCCGAGATTGGGCTGATGGACATCGGCGCAGTCAAACTCGATAAAACCTGTGCCCTCTCCATCTCTGACCTCCATGTGGCAATAGGGCGACGCTTTGGCACTAACCCCATTCGTCCAGATTCCGGCGGCGTCGAGCAGAATTCGAGAGGCTTCGGTGAGCGCCACCACGCGGGGGTCAAACATTTCCTCGACATGGGGCGGAGCGTCTGCCTGCTTGTCGATAATGGCGATGCGCAGGCCGCCCGCCCCTTGGGCACCAGCGAGGCGGGCGGCAAAGGTGGCGCCAACAAGACCGGCGCCCGCCACCACAACATCATAGTGCTCAACGGGAGAAAGCTTCGAGTTGGTCATCTGGTGTCAACCATAAGTATTAGCCGCAGGCATGGGCAGAGAAACGGGAAGAATCATTTGGGAAATTTTACCGCCGGATTGGCGAGGCCGGCACCGAAGCGGGCAAATTCCTTGCGCGCCGGCGACACCAGATCCAGCACCATCAAACCCAGATTGCGCACTGCGATTCCCGCCGTTGCGCCATTGCCAAACAGTGCTGGCAGGTTATGGCTGAATCCTATGGTGTTGCGCTGATCCCGCTGCTGGGCTTGAAGATAACGCTCCAGTACCGCCAAGCTGCCGGGATTTTTGTCCGCCCGCATCGCCCAGCCAACAATTTCCGCCAGCTTTGCCGCATCTCTGAGGGCGAGATTAAACCCCTGCCCGGCCACCGGGTGAAGAAAGTGGGCGGCATTGCCCACCACCGCCAAGTGGCTGCGAATCTGCTCCTGCGCCACCATCAGTTTTAGCGGATAGGACGAGCGTTCGCCGCAGTGAACAAACTGCCCGGCGCGAAAACCAAAACGCTGGTGGAGCGCATCAATAAACGCTGTTTCTTCCGCCATCAGCAACTCGACGGCGCGCTGCGGTGGCAACGTCCACACCAGGGCGGCTCGGTGTTCGCCAGCCACATCCTGGAGCGGCAATAGCGCCATCGGCCCTTCGTCGGTGAAGCGCTCATAGGCAATGCCCTCATGGGGCTGGGCAAGAGCCAGGTTGGCAATGACCGCGCACTGGCCATAATCCTGACATTGGGTATGGATGCCGAGCTGTTGCAGCAGAGAGGAATTGGCGCCATCCGCCACCACCGCAAGCGCTGCGCGACAGGAGTTGCCGGCAACGAACACGTCCATCCCCCCGGCCACGGGCACCAGTCTTTCTACCCGTGCGGGAGAAACAATTTGCAAATTGTCGTGCTCAGCAACGGCAGCCATAAGTACTCGCCCCAGCTGCCGGTTTTCCACCACATAGCCCAAACCGTCGAGGCCTGACTCCGCGGCGACCATTCTGGTCGCGCCGGGATGGCCGCGATCACTGACATGAATGGTTTTAATGGCGCAGACCCCAGTTGCGAGCAGAGGCCACAGCCCCAGGTCGTCAAAGAGTCGGCGGGAACTTTCCGCCAGCGCCGTGGATCTGGCGTCAAAGCTGGGGGGCAGAACGTCATCAGCGGCGAAGCCGTCCAGAGACAGGGCTTCGATAAGGAGGATTTTCGCCTGGGGCGCCTGTTTTGCCAGCAGCAAAGCCAGACTCAAACCCACCATACCGCCACCGACAATGGCAATATCGGCACTTTTTGGCAACGGCAATGCCGGTTTCATCGACATAATGACCGAGATCCTCAGGCCATCAGGGCTTCAATATCGGCAATGGTTTTGGGGGCATCCGCCGTCAGCACCTGGGTGCCTTTTTTGGTGATGGCGACATTATCCTCAATGCGAATACCTATGCCCCGCCATTTTCTGGCGACATTATGATTGTCCGGCGCGATATAGATACCGGGTTCCACCGTCATCACCATACCCGGCTCGAGCAAGCGCCACTGCTGATCCACCTTGTAGTCGCCAACATCGTGAACATCCATGCCCAGCCAGTGACCGGCGCGGTGCATATAAAAATCCTTATAGGCCTCTTTAGCGATGAGATCATCCACCGCCCCCTGGAGAAGCCCCAGATCCACCAGACCCTCGACGATAATTTTCACCGTGACATCATGGGGTTCATTCCAGTGATTGCCGGCCACCGCAGCGTCAATGGCCGCGAGCTGGGCGGCGAGGACAATCTCGTAAACGGCTTTTTGTTCGGGGGAAAATTTGCCGTTGACGGGAAAGGTTCGGGTGATATCCGAGGCGTAGTAGTCGAGTTCACAACCCGCATCGATAAGCACCAGATCGCCATCCTTGAGGGCTGCGCGATTTTCCACATAGTGGAGAATGCAGCCATTGGCGCCGCCGCCGACAATGGTGCCGTAAGCGGGATAGTTGGCTCCCGCCATGGCAAATTCATGCTCGATTTCCGCCTGCAGCTGATATTCAAACATGCCCGGTTTACAGACTTTCATGGCGCGGACATGAGCCCTGGCCGCCACCTGTGCCGATTTGTGCATTAATTTGATTTCAGTGGCGCTTTTAAAAAGGCGCAATTCGTGCAGCAAATGGTCGAGATCGACAAACTCCGCCGGCGGCGACGCCCCGGCGCGGGCGCGCTTGCGAATATTGTTGACCCACTCCATCAAATGGGCATCAAACTGCTGATCTTTGCCGACAGCGTAGTAGACGCGGTCGCGCCCCTCGATAAGGCCGGGAAGAATGTCGTCGATATCGTTGATGGGAAAGGCGTCATCGGCGGCAAATTTTTCACAGGCGCCCTCGGGACCAGCCCTGTAGCCATCCCAGATTTCCCGGGCGCGATCGCGCTCGCGGCAAAACAGAATAAACTGTCCCTGTTCGCGGCCGGGAATCAGTACCATTACCGCTTCCGGTTCTTCAAAACCGCTGAGGTATAAAAAATCGCTGTCCTGCCGGTAGGGAAAGTGGGTATCGCGGCTGCGCACCTGTTCGGGTGCTGCGGGAATCACGGCGATGCTGTTGGCGGCCATCAGCGCCATCAGCTCTTCCCTGCGGCGGGCGAATTCTTTAGGGTTAACCATAGAGAGCAATATCCTAGTGCAGTGTCTGTGACGGAGGTCTGGCGGCAGTCGTGGCGAGATGGGAAATATTGAGCTCGGCAAAAATCAACATGGCCGCCATGCGCACGAATTCCTCGAGTTCAAAAAGATCGGCCTCGTCGTCCTCTTCGCCGTCGCCTTCATAGCCGACACGGGCGATGGCGGCGAGGTCGCCAATGGCGTCCTTCACGTCGGCGGAGAGATTTGCCTCCCCCCGCAACCCGGAATCCCCCAGACCGCTGAGAAAATACTGGCACCAGTCGGAAAGCGCCATAACCCTGTCGGCCAGCGGCCAGTCCTCGTCCGGCAACAGCACTTTAAAACTGAGGTCGGCGCTTTCAAATGCAGCGACGATACTGGCATAGAGCTGCTCAAGGGAAACCAGGGCATTGGCCACCAGCTCTTCATCGCTGTCGAGGCTTTCGATCAGCGCCTGAGCCAGCTTGTCGCCACTCAACCTCTCGCCACCGGCGATACGGCCACAGAGCAGCCCGTGCATTTCCGAAGGGGTTTCCTGAAAGCCTTCAACCTCAAGGCAAAGGGCAAGTTCTTTAAACGTCATCAATCGCCAACCTTGTCAAAACGCCATACTACCATTCACCACCGAGGAAATTCATCCAGGTGCGCCGTCATTTCTGCGCCAGCATTTGCCACAGCACCATGGCAAACCGCTGCTGAAGGCTGAACCAGAACAATTTCCACAGATTTTTTAAAAAGTTAGGCGGTTTATGCTGAAAAGCTGTCAACAGCGTTGACCGTCACCAACCCCGCAATTTATAGTAGGGCAAATTTGCGCCCGTTCGACTCATGACCACTGACAATCTGCATAATCTGGAACAGAAAATAGATCGCCTTATCGCTGTCTGCGACCAGCTGCAGGCAGAAAACCGCTCCCTGCGCGAACGGGAAGGCGCCCTTTTGCGGGAGCGCAGCAAGCTGGTGGAGAAAAACGATACCGCCCGCACCCGCGTGGAAGCCATGATCTCCAGACTCAAAAATCTTGACGTAGACGGCTGAAATGACCATGACAAGCGCCAACAATACCGTCAGCATTCGCATTCTCGACAAAGACTACCAGGTCAATTGTCCGCCGGAAGAACAAAATGCGCTAATTCGCTCATCGCAGCTCCTCGACGCCCGTATGCGCGAAATTCGCAAAAGCGGCCATGTCATCGGGCTTGAGCGCATCGCCGTTATGGCTGCGCTCAATTTAACCTACGACCTGCTGATGGCGGAAACCAGAGCCTCCAACAACGACAGTATCAGCAGGGATATCAGTGCTCTCGATGACAAGCTGTCTGCGGCTCTCGCCCGCTTTGCACCCCAGAGTCACTGACTCTCTCCGCCAAACCCAGGTGTCGACCCCCAGGCTCAGGCTTGGCTCACAAACCCCGTCAGCGCCGTACGCCAGGTTAAGCAATGGACGATAAAGAGCAACCCAGTGTTACCCACAGCGACCACAAGCTGAAATTGCGCAATCTGCGCACAAACGATTTCGACGACATCAAACACATCATGGATCGCGTCTATCCCGGCGGCATGGGCGGGGTGTGGCCAAAGAAAAAATACCTGTCCATGCTCAAAACTTTTCCCGAGGGACAAATCTGCATTGAGGACAACGGCAAAGTGGTCGCCGCCGCCTTTGCCGTCATTGTCGATTACGACAAGTTTGGCGACGAGCACACCTACGACGAAATCACCGGCAACGCCTACCTCAGCACCCACGACCCCAATGGCGATGTGCTCTACGGAGTCGATGTCTTTGCCGATCCCGATTACCGCAACCTGCGCCTTGGCCGCCGCCTCTACGAAGCCCGCAAGGAGCTGTGCCAAAATCTCAATCTGCGCGCCATTATCGCCGGTGGCCGCATTCCCAACTACAAAAACTACAGCGACAGCATGTCCCCCCAGCAGTACATCACCGCAGTTAAGCGCAAGGAGCTTTACGACCCCATCCTCACCTTTCAGCTCTCCAACGATTTTGAAGTCAAGCGGGTGCTCAAGGGCTATCTTCCCGAAGACAACGATTCCCAGGGTTACGCCACTCTGCTGGAATGGTTCAATATTTACTATGAACCCAAGGATGCAAAACTCTTTGGCGCCAAAAAAACCGTGGCGCGGCTGGGCTGTGTGCAGTGGCAGATGCGGGAAATGAAAAGCGTCGAGGAACTGCTCCAGCAGGTGGAATATTTTATCGACGCCCTGTCCGACTATCGCTGCGATGTCGCCCTGTTCCCCGAATTCTTCAATGCGCCACTCATGGGTCTCAAACCCCAGGACAACTCCATCGACGCCATTCGCCTCCTGGCCAGCTACACAGACCACATTCTCGACGCCATTTCCCGCCTTGCGGTCAGCTACAACATCAATGTGGTGGCGGGCTCCATGCCGGTTATAGAAGACAACCTGCTCTACAACGTCGCCTACCTGTGCCGCCGCGACGGCACCGTAGACGCCCAGTACAAGCTCCATCCCACCCCCCACGAAAAGCGCGACTGGATCATGGAGGGCGGCAACGAACTGAAACTGTTTGAAACCGACTTCGGCAAAGTGGGTATTCTGATCTGCTACGACGTTGAGTTCCCCGAGCTGGCGCGTCTCCTCGGCGAACAGGAAATGCAGATCCTGCTGGTGCCCTTCTGGACCGACACCAAGAACGGTTACCTCAGAGTGCGGCGCTGCGCCCAGGCCAGAGCCATCGAAAATGAATGTTACGTCGCCATCGCCGGCAGCACCGGCAACCTGCCAAAAGTCGACAACGTCGATATCCAGTACGGTCAGTCGGCGGTGTTTTCACCCTCGGATTTTGCTTTCCCCCACGATGCCATCATGGCGGAGACCACCCCCAATACGGAGATGACCCTCATTGTGGATGTGGATCTCGACAAGCTGCAAACCCTGCAAAACGAGGGTTCGGTGCGCAATTTCCTCGATCGCCGCCGGGATCTCTACCATATCAAATGGACGGGGGATGATTAAATCCACCGGGAACTCTCAAGGTTGAACCAAAGCCCCTGATTCAACTTCTCCACGGGGGCAGTGCCACGGAATTTCAGCAAATATTTTTGGGTTTTCAGCTCATTTGGGTATACTGGCACCTGACCCTGGCGTGTTTGCCAGTCATAACGTCCTTGAGCCGATACTTGTTATCCAGGGGGGTTGGACCAACTCTGTTGTGCATGTCCGCTTGACGGAAAGCCTGATGAATTGACTAATCTCCCGCCTTGAATTCATCGGGATTCAAGGCAAGCTTGACAGCGGCACAGCCGGGGTTTTCCTTATTCTCCTCCACTGAATGTACTGGCGCTCCCTGAATGACGGATGCAAAGCGGAAAATACGCGCCTCCCTCAGGGAACAACGGCGGCAATTGTCGCTGCGCGAACAGCAAAAGGCCGGAAAACACCTCGCCACTCAGCTGTGCCGCCAGCCATTCTTTCGCCACGCTCGCCGCATCGCCTTTTATTTGGCCAACGACGGCGAACTTGACCCCAGCTTTGCTCTCGATCTCGCCGCAGCCGCCGGCAAAGAGACCTACCTGCCGGTGCTCGACCCCCTGGGCGGGAAAACGCTCAAATTTGCCCGCTGGCAACCTGGCGACAAACTGGTCGCCAACCGCTTCGGCATTGCCGAACCCAGCCTGCAAACAGCGACATTTGCCGCCCCCTGGACATTGGACGTTGTCTGCATGCCCCTGGTTGCCTTTGATGACAGTGGCAACCGCCTGGGCATGGGCGGCGGCTTTTATGACCGCACCTTTACATCCTGCTATCATGGCCGTCGCAAGCGCCCGCTGCTCGTGGGTTTGGCTCATCACTTCCAGCAACAGAACAACCTGCCCGCAGATCCCTGGGACGTCGCCATCCATGCCGTCGCCACCGATCTGGGGGTCATCGTCTTTTCCGGCTCAGCGCAATAACCCCAGGGAATATTCATGAGAAAAACGAAAATCATCTGTACCATCGGCCCCGTCAGCAGTTCTTACGAAATGCTGGAAAAACTCGCCCTCGCCGGAATGAACGTGGCGCGCCTCAACATGTCCCACGGCGCCCACGACAATTGCGCCAAAATCATTAAAGCCATTCGTACCCTGAATAAAAAGCTCGACCACCCCGTCTCCGTGCTCATCGACACCCAGGGACCCGAGATTCGCACCGGCGATCTGCGCAACGACCTCAACCTCAAATCCGGCGATGTCATTTCCGTGGTTGCCCGCGGCGACGCCGATGTGGAATCCAGTTCGATTCACATCAATTACGAAGACATTATTCACGACGTTAAAGTGGGCGACCGTATTACCGTGGACAACGGCCTCATCAATCTGGAAGTGCTCAGCAAGGAAGAGCGCATCATGCAGTGCAAGGTGATTGACGGCGGCGTTCTCAAAAGCAAGCGCCACGTCAACCTGCCGGGCATTCGCGTCAACCTGCCCGCCATCACCGAAAAGGACAAACGGGACATTGCCTTTGCCATGGAGCAGGAAGTCGACTTTATCGCCCTGTCATTTGTGCGCAGCCCCGACGACGTCCGGACTCTTAAAAAACTGCTCGGCAAAAAAGCCGACAAAATCAAGATCATTTCAAAAATTGAAGATCAGGAAGGGGTCAAAAATCTCGACGCCATTATTGTCGAGTCCGACGGCGTCATGGTTGCCCGCGGCGACCTGGGGGTGGAAATTCCCTTTGAAATGCTGCCCAGGGTGCAGCGCCGCATTATTCGCCAGTGCGCCATTTACGGCAAACGGGTCATTGTCGCCACCCATATGCTGGAATCCATGATCGAAAACCCCATGCCCACCCGCGCCGAAGTCACCGATGTTGCCAATGCCGTCTACGAAGAGGCGGACGCCATTATGCTGTCCGGCGAAACCACCGTCGGCAAATACCCGGTCAAATGCGTGGAAGTGCTCGACAAAATTGCCCGCGCCACGGAAAACAGCCGCGGCCTGCGCTTTAGCGACAGCCTCGAACACAGCAGCGACAAACAGCAAATTGCCACCGCCGCCGTCAAACTGGCGGAAGCCATTGATGCCCGCGCCATTATTGTGCCGACAAGGCGCGGCCACATGGCCAATCTGGTCACCAACTGTCACCCCCAGACGCCTATTATTTGTGCCTTTACCAACGACAGCCGCACCAGGCGCCAGCTCACCCTCAACCGCAACGTGCTCAGCTACCGTATCAACTTCAGCAGCGACCCGGAAAAAACCCTGGCCAACGCCGCCCGCATTATGCTGTCGCGAGTGGAATTCACACAGCAAGACCGGGTGGTGGTCATTTCTGACGCCCTCACCGGATCGGGCATTGAATCCATTCAAATCCGCATGCTCGGGGATTTGCTAGACCATTAATCTGTTCAGACAGACGCTTTGTCACCGGCAAAGGTAAAACCGGTGATAAAGCGAACTCGACATGCTATAAACATAACCCTGAATCAAAGGACTTGAACACTTAACGAAAAGGAAAATTCGTCATGCCAAATATCCCCTCGCTTTCTCTGGCAAAAATTGCCAAAAATAACTACGCAGATAAAACCGTTCCGCAACAATCTACTGGCCATGCTTTCGACTTTGGATACAACAAGGTCAGTCAAAAATCAATGGCTGAAATTCTTTCCAATCCGGTTCATGGACAATAAAGAAAGCTAACAAGCAGCTTCACAGCAAAGTGTCATGGAGATACAGATTATAGATATGAGCGTTCATGGTGCAGCGCTCGCTATAGAAGGCACCGGCCACAGGTAATGGTCGATGTCTAAATTTAACCCTAAGGAGCAAAAATGAAGCTTAAAAAAATCACATCAATTTCACGGCTATTAGTGCTGCAATACTGCTGTCCGGCTGCGCAACTATCGTCAACGATCCAAATATTCCGTTAGCGTTCAGCTTTTCAGACGGCTCTTCCGGGGAGTGTACTTTTAAAAATAAGCGTGGCGTATGGCCTTCACCCATCCCAACCCAGGGAGTCATGATCCGCCGCTCAGACGACGCCCTAGTTTACGACTGCACGACAGAGGACGGCAGAGAAGCACATGGTTCTGTTAGAAGTGAAATGGAAGGTGAAAAAATGGCCGCAAGCGTCGTGTTTTGGGATTTAGGGATAACGGATGCAATCACTGACAAACACAGAACTTATCAGGGCAATGTTGTTATCCCTCTTCTTGCAAAAAAGACCGAGTGATACTTCCGCCGAGCACTATTAGATTAAACGCCAGCGCAACATCAGGCCGATGGTATTTACAGCGTTTTATTTACTGACCAGGAACAGCCCATCAAGGGTGCGGCTGTTCTACCCCAAATAACAAAAGTGTGCCGAGATTTCTGCAATTCAGACTTAAATCCTCCCAACAGCTCATCCTACCCTGAACTCTGGCTGACAAACTCCAAGCCACCTTTATGCCCACCCCATAACGTTATAAACTGCCCCCACCAAAAATCATAAACCGAAGAGCAACTATTATGCTTAGTTTGATCGGCCTGCTCGGCGGCCTGGCGCTGCTGATTTTTTTCGCCATTCGCGGTATGCATTTGCTGATTGCCGCGCCACTGGCGGCGCTGGTTATTGCTCTCACGGGCGATTTGCCCCTCTTTGATCAGCTGGCAAATGAAGGCCAGGCCAGCTATGTCGGTTCTTTTATGGCGGGTTTTACGGGATTTTTTAAAACCTGGTTTTTTATGTTTCTGCTCGGTGCAATCTTTGGCAAGGCCATGGAGGAAAGCCACGCAGCAAAAAGCGTGGCCAGGTGGATTATTCAGCATATCGGCTTTAAACACGCAGCAGTGGCGGTGGTGGCGGCCTGCGCCATTCTCACCTACGGTGGCGTGAGTGTGTTTATTGTCGCCTTTTGTGTGTATTCCATGGCGGTGAGTTTGTTTCGGGAGGCCAATCTACCCAGGCGTTTTATTCCCGGGGTTATCGCCTTCGGCTCTGTGACCTTTACCATGACATCGGCGGGTTCGCCGGAAATTCAAAACTGGATACCCATCCCCTACCTCAGCACGTCCCCCTATGCCGGCTGGGAGGTGAGTATTATTGTCGCCCTGTTTATGGCAGTGGTTGGCTACCTGTGGATGCGCCGCATGCTCCGCAGGGCAGTTGCCAATGGCGAGCATTTTGTCGAACGAGCGGACGATATTGGCGATGTCGATAATGCCGGGCTGCCCAATCCCTTTGTCTGCACGCTGCCATTACTGGCTGTACTCGCGGTATCGTTTTTCTGCCATGAAACCCTCGGAACCGCCGCTCTTATTGCGGCGCTGTTTTCCGGAGTGGTGCTCACCTATCTGTTCAATTACAAGTATTTTAACAACCGTGGCCGCCCCTTTACTGAAGGCGCAACCGGGGCGTTGATTGCCATCGCCAATACCTGTGCCGTGGTCGGTTTTGGCACTGTGGCCATGGCAACCCCTGCGTTTGCCGATGTTGTTCAGGTTATGACCAACATGCCCGGCGGCGGCCTAGTGGGCGCAGCCATTGCAGTGAGTGTGATTTGCGGCCTGACCGGTTCCGCCTCTGGCGGTCAGACCATTGCTCTGCCGTTACTGGCGCCCTTGTATGTGGGCCCCGATGTCGCCCCTGAAAATCGGGTAGACCCCGAAGCCTTGCACCGGGTGGTTTCCATTGCCTCCGGCGGTCTGGATTCGCTGCCCCACAACGGCTATGTGGTGACCCTGATTCGCGCCATTTGCGGAGAAACCCATCGCGATGCCTATGGCCCACTGGCCAAACTCACGGTGGTGGTGCCATTTTTGGGTGTCATTCTGGCACTGATAGCCTTTGCCCTGGTGTAACGCAGCTGTTTTTGCGACCGGCTGCCAATCTAAGCGCTTTGGCATAAACAAAAAAGCTGAACCATACTGTTGAAACCCTGAATGCGGCGACACACCAACTCAATTGGACTCACACCCTCTACAATCCAGGAGCAACAGATGAGAGTACATAGTAAAAAATCCTTATTGGCAGCAGCCCTGAGTTTGGCTTTTTCAGCCGCCAGCCTTGGCGACGAACAGGGCGAAAATCCCAGTTTCAGCCGCAGTGTCGTCACGGGCTCCATTGAAATGCTCAGCGGCAAGGGCGGCAATATCGGCGTACTCAAAGGTGAGGATGGCCTGCTGCTGATTGACGACGATTACGCCGATATGACCCCCGCACTGGAGACCGCACTCCAGGAACTGGGCGGCGTCGAGTCAGTGATCTATTTGATCAACACCCATTGGCACGGCGATCATACCGGCGGCAATGAGTTGCTGGGTTCCCAC
Organism: Porticoccaceae bacterium; assembly: GCA_023228865.1. The sequence goes on from JALOAH010000037.1 coordinate 14,142, forward strand.
GCCCTGATTGTCGCCCACGACAATGTGCGCAAGCGCCTGACCACGGAACAGGAAGTCAAACTGTTCAATATGAAGACCCAACCCTACCCGGAAAAAGCCCTGCCGGAAATCACCTACAGCCAGGTGATAACCCTGCATTTTGGCGGCGAGGAAGTGGAGATTGTCCATTACCCCAGCGGCCATACGGATGGCGACTCCGTGGTGTTCTTCAAAAACAGCAATGTGGTGCATATGGGCGACCACTTTTTTAATGGCATTTTTCCCTTCGTTGATGTCGATAACGGCGGCAATGTGGAAAACATGGCGAACAACGTTAAGGCGATATTGGCGCAAATTGATGGCGACACCAAAGTTATTCCCGGCCACGGCGCTCTCGGCGACAAAAAGGATCTACAGGCCTTTTATGACATGCTGGTGGGCACCACCGCTGAGGTTAAGGCCATGATGGCGGAAGGGCTGGATCTGGCAGCAATTCAGGAACGCGGCCTCAGCGAGCAGTGGCAGCCCTGGACAAAAGGCTTTCTCAGCACAGAGGTGTGGATCGGCATTATTCACGCCAGCCTGTCGAGGCAGAAATAACTCCAAACAGCACAGCCCCCGCCCCTGCGGTGGGAACAACCCCTGCTCGCGATAGCTTTTCCACCTTTACTATCGCTTGCAGGGCAAACTCGCCACAGAATTGTGCAGGCTCAACCGCCATATTATTGATTGGCATTTCAATATAAATTATCATAATTGACTGCTCAATCAATAAGGATAATCCCATGCTCAGCGCTCCCTACGATCACCCGCTAAATTTGACCACTCAGGCTATTTTTACCTACGGCAGCTGGGGGTTAACCCTGGTGGTTCTGGTCATTGCCTGGCGAATGGGCATCAAAGAAAAAACCCCTTTTTATCTTTTCGCCGTCCTGGCCTCCATGGTTGCCGCCTTTGCCGAACCCCTCTACGACGAGGGCATGATGCTGCTGTTTTATGTTCCCGGCATCTGGTCGCATTTTTCCGCCTTTGGCGTTCCCCAGCCCCTATGGACTCACAGCGGTTATGCCGTGCTCTACGGCAGCGCGGCAATCCGGATCTGCCAGCAGATTTACCACGGCAAGCTCAGCCGCAACGCCCTTTATCTGTGGGCGGGCATTGAACTTCTGATGTCCTGCACCTTTGAAATGATCGGTATCAACGGCGGTGCCTACGGTTATTGGGGACCCCATGTGTTGCGGATTTTTGACTACCCCCTGGCGATCGGCGTGCTCGAAGCGGCGCAGGTGATCTGCTTTAGCGTTGCCGCAGCCCATCTCCGTCAGCGGGTTTCAAGCCATATCGGCCTATTGGGCTTGTTTGTGTTGTTTCCGGCAACCTTTTATATGGCCAACTTTGGCGCCGGTTCGGCGATGATTATTGCGCTGCACCTCGACCAGCCATCAACGGCGCTGGTCTATTCGGGCACCATAGTCAGCATTGGCGCGGCGCTGCTGCTGATTCGCGCTGCTGCTCATTCACTGCCCGACGCGGGAGAACTCTCACCAGCGGGGCTTACTGCTGCGAGAAACAGGACTGCCTTGTAGCAAACACCTTTCTACACCATCAGCCCCAAAGCCAACAACAGGGGTGTGAGTAATGTCAGCGCCACATTGGCGGCCATGCCGGGAACCAGTTTATCGGTATGGCCGATCTCAAACGCCAACACCTTTTTCGCCACAAACAGTGCAAGCGGCAGGGTTAGCAGAGCAAGTAATGTGGGTGCTGGCAATAGGCCGAACAAGCATCCGGCGAGAATCACCACATAACTGGCGGCCATCAGGGCTATGGCGGCAATGGCGGCGGCACGAACTCCCCAGGCAATGGCCAGATGGCGGCGGCCAACGCGGTGATCCGCTTCAATATCGGGAAATTGATTGACGAGCAAAAGATTGCTCACCAGCAGGGTAACCGGCAGTGAAAGCCACAGGGATTCGAGGCCGACAGCGCCAGTGAGCACTAACACACTCAGATTCACCATAAGTAAGCCAAAACCAATTCCCGGAGCAAACAGGCACAGCAGCGGAAACCGGTTCAGCCAGCGGGTATAGACAACAATAATCGCCAATCCCAGAAGGCCGGGAGCAATAAGAGCGCTGCCAATCTGGCCGCCCAGGCGCAGCAAAAAATAAGCGCCAATGGAAAAGGTGGTGAGCAGGGCAATCAGGGCGATATAGAGCGCCAGCGGCACCAGGCGGTTATCGGCAACCAATGTGCCGCTGCCACCGCTAAAGGCAGTGCGCTGGGTAAAGAAATCCAGGCCGCTGCGGAAATCCTCGTATTCATTGAGTGCGTTGACGGCGACATGGCTGGCGAGGGCGGCGATAAATACCAATATCCCCAGGGGGACATCGATGCTGCCGCTGTTTTTCCAGGCCAGAGCAAAGGCCGGAGCGAGGCTGGCGGGTACCAGCAGCAGAAATGGCGCACGAATAATCCCTAAAATACTTGCCACCACGGGCTGGTCTCCTCGAACAATCTAGCGCAGAAAAAACTGGTAGGCGGGATTCTGGGTTTCTTCACAATAATCGTAATCCAGCTCCTGTAAAAACTCCGCCACCCTACGGCGATCCTCAGTGGGCACTTCAAGGCCAACCAGCACGCGGCCAAAGGCGGCGCCGTGGTTGCGGTAGTGGAACATGGAAATATTCCAGGTGCCCGCCAGGCGGTTGAGAAAGTTGGCCAGCGCGCCGGGGCGCTCGGGAAATTCAAAACGAAATACCCGCTCCTGCTTCACCGCTGTGGCGCGGCCACCCACCATATGGCGAATATGAAGCTTGGCCATTTCGTTGTCGGTCATATCCTCCACCGCATAACCCTGATCCCGCAAGCTGGTCACCAGCGTTTCTCTGTCTGCATCAGAGGCTACCTGAACGCCAACAAAAATATGCGCCTGCTGGGGGTCTCCGTAGCGATAATTGAATTCCGTCACCATGCGCCCGGATACCAGATGGCAGAATTGCTTGAAGCTGCCGGGTTGCTCGGCAATGGTCACCGCCAGTACGGCCTCACGCTTTTCGCCGATTTCGGTGCGCTCGGAAATATAGCGCAGGCGATCAAAGTTCATGTTGGCGCCGCTTTCAATGGCCACCAGGGTTTTGCCGCGCCAGCCGTTTTCTTCGATATATTTTTTCATGCCCGCCACCGACAGCGCTCCGGCTGGCTCGGCGATGGATCTGGTGTCTTCAAAAATATCCTTGATGGCGGCGCAGATTTCATCGGTAGTGACGGTAACCACGGCATCCAGGGTTTCCTTGAGAACGCGAAAAGTTTCCTTGCCGATCTGGGCAACCGCCGCGCCGTCGGCGAACAACCCCACCTGCTTGAGGCGCACACGGCGATTTTTAACGAGAGCGGCTTTAAGGCAGGCGGCATCGTTCGGCTCGACAGCGATAATTTTGACGTCGGGGCGCACATATTTGACGTAGGCGGCGATACCGGCGCAGAGACCGCCACCGCCAACACAGACGAAGATGGCATCGATGGGTTCGGAAATCTGTCGCAGTATTTCCATGGCCACCGTGCCCTGTCCGGCAATCACTTCGGGGTCGTCAAAGGGGTGGATATAGACCATATTGGATTTTTCCACCAACGCCATGGCGTGGGCTGATGCGGCGTCGAAGTTATCGCCGACAAGAACCACTTCGCCCCCCAGTGCCTGCACGGCGTTGATTTTGATGGCCGGCGTGGTGCGGGGCATGACAATCACGGCGCGAACTCCCATTTTGCGGGCGGCCATGGCCATCCCCTGGGCGTGATTGCCCGCCGAGGCGGCGACCACGCCGCGTTGTTTTTCTGCGGCCGTCAATTTCATCATGCGGTTGTAGGCACCGCGCAGCTTGAAGGAAAACACCGGCTGTAAATCCTCGCGCTTGATCAGTATCCGGTTGCCAAAGCGCTGGCTCAGCTGGGGCGCGAAATCCACCGGTGTTTCTTCCACCAGATCATAAATATTGGCGTTGAGAATACGTCTTACATAGGACTCAGGCATAGTTCATCAGGCTCGGGTTCAGGTTCGAGTAAAGCTCGTTGTGGTTTCGATCCATGTTAGATCTCCTTTGGCTATCCACTTTCCGCTACCAACTGCGGATGACTTTTGATTTTCCGCAATACGGGTCTAAAATGCACTCCTATTTTTCAACCAGTAGGCCATGTTGTGACAAACTCATTCAATCCCCCCGTTCGCACCCTCATGGGGCCAGGCCCCTCTGACATACATCCCAGGGTTCTGGCGGCTCTGTCGCGCCCCACCATCGGCCACCTCGACCCGGCCTTTATCACCATGATGGACGAAGTCAAAGGCCTGCTTCAATACGCCTTTCAGACCAAAAACCCGCTGACCATGCCGGTTTCTGCGCCTGGTTCTGCAGGCATGGAAGCCTGTTTTGTCAATCTGGTGGAACCCGGTGACAAGGTGATCGTCTGCCAAAATGGCGTTTTTGGCGGTCGCATGAAAGAAAATGTCGAGCGCTGCGGCGGTATTGCCGTCATGGTACAGGATGATTGGGGTGATCCGGTGGATCCGCAGAAAGTCGAAGATGCCCTCAAGGCCAATCCCGACGCCGTCGCCCTCGCTTTCGTGCAGGCGGAAACCTCCACCGGCACCAGCTCCGACGTCAAAACCCTCTGCGAACTGGCGCGGCGCTACGACTGCCTGAGTATCGTCGATGCGGTGACCTCCCTGGGTGGCACCGAGCTGCGGGTTGACGACTGGGGCGTTGACGCCATCTATTCCGGCACACAGAAATGCCTGTCCTGCGTCCCCGGCCTGTCTCCGGTTAGTTTCAGTGAAAAAGCCAGCGCCCGTATCAGCGGCCGCAAAACCAAGGTGCAAAGCTGGTTTCTCGACATGAATCTGGTGATGGGCTACTGGGGCACCAACGCCAAGCGCGCCTATCACCACACCGCGCCCATCAACCCACTCTACGCGCTCCACGAAGCCCTGGTCATGCTCGAAAGCGAAGGCCTCGAAAACGCCTGGGTGCGCCACAGACTCAACCATCAGGCGCTGGCCGCCGGGCTTGAAGCCATGGGGCTGAATTTCCTGGTTGCCCCTGAACACCGACTGCCCCAACTCAACTCCGTGCTGATTCCCGAAGGCGTCAATGACGGCGATGTCAGAGCCACATTGCTGCAGGACTACAACCTGGAAATTGGCGCCGGTCTCGGCGAATACGCCGGCAAAATATGGCGCATTGGTCTCATGGGCTATGCCAGCCGCAAACAAAACGTGCTCCAGTGCCTTTCTGCACTGGAAGCTGTGATTGCCGCCAACGGCGGCAGCATAGCCACCGGCGCCGCCGTGGCTGCCGCCAGCAGGGTTTATCAGGATTAACGGGAAAGTGGCACCAGCTGCTGGAACGTTTGCGCCGAGATCGGAATCAAGCACCAGCAGGCAAACCTAGGCAGTAACAACCTGGTTGCCACAATGAAATTACCGCCATGACTGTCGATTATTTTATCGCCGGCCATGGCGGTTTTTCGTGATTGGGTTTATGCTGGCGGCGTTACTTGCGGATTTATACCCCTGTCGACCATAAAAATGCTAATGCAATGAAGGCAAAATACCGAGCACTGGGCGCTGTTAAGACCCTGCTTGTTTTCACCTACCTGCTTCTGGGTAGCGCTCTGCTTTTGCCTCATGGCAGCTACGACTCGTCTCAACCCGCCGCTGAATCTCACAGCAAGACCCTGGCGGGCTTCTTTGAAAATCGGGAAATAGTTGCCAGCGCCGCGAGCCAACAAAATGTCGGCGACGACGACCCGGCGCTTCGCTCTTTTGAATTACAACAACTGGTGCTGTCTGGGGTTCTCTTCACCGCAACCCTGTGGCTTACTGTTGTTTTTACCAACCCTTTCAACGGCGCTAACGGTATACGCGCTCCGCCTTCATCCTCCTTGCTGACAGTGTAAGTTTCTTTTAAGTGCCGTTAACCGCGGCAACGAAAAACACTCTGCTTTCTCTTTTGAGAATGAGGACATGAATATGGCTATTAAATATCCGCAACCTTTTAATTTGGCTTCCGGCTTTGAGCTGGCACCCTTGCAGCAGCGCCCCGACATTACCGTCAATTCCCCAGCCACAGATATTCTGCTGGATTTCAGAATTCACCCGGCACTGACGATTCCCTCGAAAACCCAGCCCCAGGAGGCGCAGGATCTGTTAGCCAACAGCCGCTCCTCGCTGTTATTGGTGGTCGACCATAGCGGCCATTTTTGCGGCGTGGTAACGGAGCATTCCCTGTCGGAACAGGCCATCATGCAGCAAGCCAGCCTGGGGCGTCGCCGCACCGACCTGCAGGTGAAGGATCTGATGGTGCCCAGAAACCTGATTCTGGCTGTCGACTACAGCGAATTTTGCCGCTCCACAGCAGGTAAACTCGTCGCCATGCTCAAAAATGAAGGCGTCCCCTACATGGTGGTGGTTAATAGCGGCAGCCAGGAAATCATCGGCGTTATCGCCGCAGCGGCGCTGGCAAAACTTTTCAACATGGATCTGACCATTGCCCACCAGCCCTCGTTTATAGACATCTTTGACGCCGTTATGCATTAAGGGTCAACAGCCCTTAGCCTATCCGTTAAAAGATGGATTTTCAGTAGATTTTCAAAACCCGTGCCACGGAATCATTCTTTTTGATGCTTCCGTGGCACACTCAAGGGCACCAACCAAGAACAACGCCTGATACCCGCAAAAATGCGGCCTCAGAGTGGTATCTTTGCCGCCAGCAACATACTGGCGAGCATCTTTAAACCCTGCCCCTTATTGCTGGTTTTCCAGGCCAGATAGAGGGGATCCTGTAAATTGACGCCTCTAACCTCCAACTCCACCAAACTGCCGTTGGCCAGATCGCTCTCAACCTGCCTGCGGGGTAAAAATCCCGCGCCAATTCCCGCCTTCTGGGCGGCAATTTTTTGACCGATGGTCTGCACATAGAAATGTTTGTCTTCGTTGAGAAGCCGAGTGGCGCGAGGTACCGTGGAGCGGCTGGAATCGTGGACAATCACGATACGGTGGCTGGAAATCTGTTCCGCATCAAGAATTTTCGCACTTTTCGCCAGGGGATGATCGGGGCTGACGGCAAACACCCGCTCCACCTGACCCAGCAATTCACAGCGCAGCCCATAACCCTGGGGTTTGGGCTCCGGGGCACCGATTACCAGCTGCACGCGATCCTCGATCAGTGACTCCCAGGCGCCGCCGAGCACTTCTTCGCAAACATCGATTTCGACGCCGGGATGTTCGCCAAGAAAGTCGCCAAGTACCGCCATCACCGCGTCCGCAGGCACCAGGGAGTCGATGGCGATTTTTAATCTTGGCTCCCAGCCCGTTGCCAGGGTGCGCACATCATCACTGAGCACGCCCGCAGCATTGAGCAGGTGGCGACCCTGCTCCAGCAGCAACCTGCCCGCCGGAGTGAACACAGACTTGCGTCCCTGGCGGACAAACAGACTCAACCCCAGCGCCTCTTCAAATTTCTGGATGCTGTAGGAGAGCGCTGATGGCACCCGGTTCAGCTCAGTGGCGGCGGCGGCAAAGCTGCCACGGCGGTCGATGGCGTCGAGAATTTCTAAAAGCTCAAAGGTAATGGCGGCCATAAAATGTTCAATTTTTTTGATAAGACTGAACTAAATTAAGCCATTATTTAAATAAAAGCCAGAAACTACAATGGGCGCACAAATCAAATTCACTGAAAGGAAACATTATGAACATTGCCAAATTACTGCTTGCAACCCGCAACGGCTTTGACGACCTGCCCCTGCGAATTGCCGCTGGCGTTATTTACAGCGCCCACGGCGCCCAAAAACTGTTTGGCTGGTTCGGCGGCTACGGCATTGAGGGCACCGGCCAGTGGCTGGATTCCATCGGCCTCTCCCCCGGCGCATTGATGGCGGTACTGGCTGGCGGCGGCGAATTTTTTGGCGGCATTCTGTTGCTGCTGGGCTTGCTCACCAGACCGGCCGCCATTGTCACCGCGTTCGCCATGGTCGTCGCCATCTTCGCGGTTCATATTGAAAACGGCCTGTTTATGGCCAACAACGGCTACGAGTTCGGCCTTGCCCTGCTGGGCACATCCCTTGCCCTGGCCATTCGCGGCGCCGGTAGCCTCAGCGTAGACCGCGTTTTGACAACACGCTAACTCAACTTTTTATTCACAGGGAATCGACAATGAATATTTTGAAAATTGATAGCAGCCCCAGAACAGAAAGCTCCAACAGCCGCACTCTGACCAGTGCCCTGGTGGCGGCGCTTGGCGACGCAGAGGTGAAAACTCGGGATCTGGCCAATAACCCTCTGCCGTTGCTCAGTGCCGAAGAGCTGGTGGCTCTCCACGGCAGTCAGCCCATCGACAGCGACAGTTTCCGCCGTCATCAGCAGCTGTCTGACCAGCTGATCGCGGAGCTGAAGTGGGCGGATACCCTGGTTATTGGCATCGCCATGCACAATTTTTCAGTGCCTGCGCCGCTCAAGCAGTGGATCGACTACATTTGCCGCGCCGGTCATACGTTTCACTACACGGCCGACGGCCCCGCCGGGCTGACTCCTATTCGCCAAGCCTACCTGGTGGTTGCCACTGGCGGCACACCCATCGGCAGCAGTGTTGATTTTGCCAGCGGCTATGTGAAGTGGATCTGCCAGTTTATTGGCGTCAGAGACATCCATATCATTGATGCCAGCGGCTCCAAGGGCACACCGGAAGAGGTTATTGCCAATGGCAATGGGCAAATCGACGCCCTGGTATCACAAACTGCTGTGGCTTAGGCTGTGTTAACCAGCGATCAAAGGAGGTAACCATGGGACTTTTACAGCGGGGCAAATGGGTCGACCAGTGGTACGACACGGATTCATCCGGCGGCGAGTTCAAGCGCCAGGACAGCCGTTTTCGTCACTGGATAACCGCACAAGGAGAGGACAACAGATTTATCGCCGAAAGCGACCGCTATCATCTGTTTGTGTCACTGGCTTGCCCCTGGGCTCATCGCACCCTGATTTTCAGGGTGCTAAAGCAGCTTCAGACGCACATAGGGGTCACTGTGGTAAAACCTTTGATGCTGGAGAATGGCTGGGAATTTTGCAGCGGCGGCGACGATCTCTACGGCCTGGACTTTCTCTACGAACTTTATCTGAAAGCCAACCCCAACTACGAGGGGCGGGTCACCGTGCCTTTGTTGTGGGATAAAAAACAACAGTGTATCGTCAACAACGAGTCCGCTGACATCATTCGCATTTTCAACAGCGCCTTCAACCAAATCACCGGCAATAGGGACGATTACTATCCGGAACCCCTTCGGAAAGACATCGATGCCATTAACCAGCGGGTTTACGACACCATTAACAACGGTGTCTACCGCGCCGGTTTTGCCACTTCGCAATCCGCCTACGAAAAGGCCTACACCGCTCTGTTCGCCAGTCTCGACTGGGTGGATGACCTGCTGTCACAACAGCCGTACCTAGTGGGAGGCAAGCTCACCGAAGCGGACTGGCGACTGTTCACCACGCTGATTCGCTTTGACGCCGTCTACCACGGCCATTTCAAATGCAACCGCAACAAGCTCGCCGAATATCGCCATATTCCCGGCTATATGGAACGGCTCTACGGAATGCCGGGGGTAGCGGAAACGGTGAACTTTGATCACATCAAACAGCATTATTACGGCAGTCACAAAACCATCAATCCCTTCGGGATTATTCCCGCAGGGCCAAAACCGGATTTTGGCCCATTTGCCCGCCAGTGAAGAGCCGCCGGGAACTTGAATTTTCGCGCCGCAACCCCTCGATTTGAGGGTGCACTGGTGTAGATTACGGGCTAGACTAACGCCTTGATCGACTCGGAATGCACAGGACGTCATGGCAACAACCTATGGGGGCAGCTGTCATTGTGGCAGCGTAAGCTTCACCGCGACCACAGACAACCGCAAGGTTATTGTCTGCAACTGCTCTATTTGTCGCAAAAAGGGCGCCCGCCACCTTCGTGTAACCCCCGCAGAATTTACCCTGCTCAGCGGTGAAGACAGCCTCAGCAAATATCAGTTTGGCAGCAAAACTGCCAGCCATTATTTCTGTAGACGCTGCGGCATTGCCCCCTTTACCAAGCCCAGATCCGCCCCCAATATGATCAACATCAATATCCAGTGTCTGGACACGCCGGCGCTGGAAGACTGCAATTTTGAAATTGTCCATTTCGACGGCCAAAACTGGGAGCAAGCGCTGGCCGCCCTTAATCAGGCGCTCTCCCCTGACGCCCTTTCTGGCAACCGATAGCCGCAAAGATTAATGAGTGGAATGAAAACAGAGGAACTATGAAAAAAACAGCTGCTACCCTTATTGCCGCCATGCTGACCACCGGCCTCCTGTCCGGGTGTTCAATGGTCAAAGTCTCCGAAGCGGGCAAGCGCGTCGCCATGCTAAGCAACGACCAGGTTGCCGGTTGCACCCGGGTTGGCTCCGTGTCCACCTCCGTACTGGATAATATCGTCGGCATCCCCCGCAACGATAAAAAAATTCAGACCGAACTGGATCGCCTCGCCCGGGATCAGGCGGTGTTGATGAAAGCCAACACCCTGGTCAGGATGTCCATCATTGACGGCCAGGGTTCCTACGTGGCTTACAACTGCTACTGACAACCGCCCCGCTTGCGCGGGCAATCCTTGACCGCGCAACTGGCATCCCCACGCCCAGGGCTTATAATGGCCAGCCCAGCCAATCACAGAACCCACGCCATGACCCAGGACGAACTCAAGCAAGCGGTTGCCGCTGCCGCTGTAGACTACAGCCTCACCAGAATTGAGGCGGACAGCATTATCGGCATAGGCACCGGCTCTACCGCCAATTTTTTTATCGATATGCTGGCTGCCCACAAAGGCAAATTTGCCGGCACTGTCGCCAGTTCCGACGCTTCCGCGCAACGACTGAAAAACCACGGCATCGCCGTCTACGACCTCAATGCCGTCGACGAAGTGACTATCTATGTCGATGGTGCCGATGAAACCAATCCCCGCCTTGAACTGATCAAAGGCGGCGGCGCGGCGCTGACTCGGGAAAAAATTGTCGCCGCCGTCGCCAGAGAATTTGTCTGCATCGCCGACGATAGTAAATGGGTGGATCATCTCGGCACCTTTCCGTTGCCGGTGGAAGTGATTCCCATGGCGCGCAGCCATGTGGGGCGCGAGCTGGTTAAACTCGGCGGCGACCCGGTCTACCGCGAAGGTGTGATTACCGACAACGGCAATATTATTATCGACGTTCACCACCTTCACCCCATCGCCTCGCCCCGCCAGCTGGAAGAAAAAATCAACAACATCACCGGCGTGGTCACCAACGGCCTTTTTGCCTTGCGGCCTGCGGACTTGCTGCTGCTGGGGTCAGTCAGCGGGGTGCGGCGGATTACTGCCAAGAATTAACCCGAATACTGCACCAGCACAGTCTAAAATCCGGATTTTGTTCGGGTATAATAAATTTAAAGGTAACGCAATTAGTTGCCGGCCAGGTTTCTCTGATTCATTCAGCAAGCAAATAGCCACCCACCTGAAAACACTCAATCGAGGAAAAAGAAACACCATGAATATCGAAAACAATAAACATCTGGTGACAGATTTTTTTGCCCACTTCAAACGCAAGGACGTACAGAAAGCCCTGGATATGATGACGGAGGATGCCACCTGGTGGATTGGCGGCAAAGCCGAACTTTTCCCGATGTGCGGTCTAAAAACCAAGGAAGAAATGGCCGCCATTCTTTTTGAGCTGGTTCCAGGCACGGAAGATGGTTTGGAGATCAAGCCCAAAAGCATGATTGCCGAAGGAAACAAGGTCGCCTGCGAGGCCGAGTCTTACGGGGTTCTTGGCAACGGCCGCATCTACAACAACGAGTACCATTTCCTGATCGAGATTCGGGATGGCAAGATTGCCGCAGTCAAGGAATACCTCGACACCATGCACACAGCAGATGTGCTCAAGGGGTAAAGTGATGGATCCCGGCCGGATCGGGATCCATTGGCAGTAGACATGCTCGCGGCTGCGATGTCGATGATAAAACCCTCAATACCCTGGAACCATTCGCCGTGCTCGGGGGGGTTAGCTGGACAGTTCCGCCAGTACAATCCGGGGTTTGTCTTGGCGAGATTTTCCACAGCTTCCGCTTGCCGATCTTCCCTTGATGGCGCCCGACCTGAAGGCAAAAATTCAGGCATTGCTGCAATTTTCCCGTTAGCTGGCCGCCAGCCCAGCAAGGTATTGCCTGGGAGTAATGCCCGTGGCTGTTTTGAAGGTAGCGGAAAAATGGGAGGTGCTGCTAAAACCCAGCTGATAGGCAATTTCGGTCACACTCCAGCGCTGCGTTCGCAACAACTTTTCGGCGCGCGCAATGCGCTGATTGACAATGAAGCGATGGGGAGGGCAGCCAAACTGTTTTGTAAACTGTTCGCAAAATGCAGTGCGCCCCAAGCCTGCTATGTCTGCCAGCTCCTCTATCTGTAAGCGCTCGCCAATGCGCCGCTCAATTTCCCTGAGGGCGGCAGAAAAGTCGGCGCCTCCGGGTTCAGCTGCGTCCTCGCCTCTGTCCTGAGCGAGGCGAACGGGCTCGACTTTTTCATCGGAAACCACGTGCAGCAGGTGCCAGGCAAGCGCCTCAAGAATCTTGGTGCGGTAATGGGAGGCATCATCAGATGTCACTCTGGATGTCTTGAGCAAGGCGCGAACGCTGGCGTGGGTGTAGTCATCGCGCACAGCAAACAGGCAGTGGGGCAAATGGATAAGCTGACCACCCCTGTCGCCAAACAAACCCATGGCGCTGTCTGGAAAATGCATGGTAGCAAAGGTTACGGGCCCGTCTATCAGGTACTCGATGGGCTGGCTGCGGGGAACAAGAGTAATATCTCCCGGCCGGGAAAATCTGTCGCTGATTCCGTCTTCAGTAAAAATACGCAGCCGTCTCACACCGCCAAGATGCACAGCAAGTGTCACTTCACGCAGGCGTGGAATACGCACGTTTTTAACCGGCTTCAACCCCCAGCTGTAAAATTTGATGCCGATATTGGGTGGCGCACCGCATTCGAGCAAAGGCTTGGTCTGGCAGACACTGGTGTAACCTTCGAAAGCAGGAACGCTGGCACTTGAGGACACATTCATCAGCGTTACCCTAGTACCGCAACCTGGAAGTAGTGGAACAAAACGAAAGGGATGGTTTCGTGCTCCTGGCAAGGCGCACGCCAAAGCAAAGGCTGGTTGCCTTTGCAAGGGCTTGCAACGCCGCAAGGGGTGCGAAGACGCGCTTTCATGTTTCGTTATTTCCTGGTTGCAGTACCAGTTATTGTTCACACTGAAAGTCTAGAGCGTTCTCTCCATGGCGTCTATACCGCAAACTGTACCCACAGAGTCTAGAGCCCTGGGTTTTTAGTGGTATATAAAGGCGGGATAACCACGCCGCTGGCAACCATTTACCACCCTTGCGCCCGCCTGTTTTTCACTTGATCCCGGCGCACAAATTCAGGCACGGGGGCAATTTCAGCGTCAGCCTGACACCTGTAACCCTGCCCATTTCACCTTCCCGCCATTGGCGTCACGGACGATTATGTCAATGGCTCGGCGAATAATTCTGGTATTAGCAACAACCCTGAGGTTGATATAAATGATTCATCGTTCCAGATAACTTGAGCCATGAAGAGTTTAACCATGAAAACAGCTGAACCCTTATCTCCCCCCAATACCGTTGCGGATTTACTGGCCACTGCCCGCACAACCACAGGCTTGTCGGATTTTGGTAACATGGGATTTGTCACCGGGCTCGAAAAGGTTGTTGCCGGATTTAATAACGAAGCACAGTTAACGGCGATTGGAGAGCAAATGGCCTTTGGTGGTCTGCTGAATTTTTTGATCAATCGTCTACGTTATGTTCGAGATAACAAAGAGCATCCGGAAATCCTTGAAGAAAAAATCATTAACCCAATCATTATTCTTGGGTTGCCCCGAACAGGAACCACCAAGTTGCAGAGGGTACTGTCGGCCGACCCCCAGTCACAGCCCATGACCTATTGGCGCATGATGAACCCGGCGCCTCTTCCTGGCGAAGAACCCGGCAACCCCAGGGAGCGAATTCAGGTGGCGGAAGCCGTGGTGCAGATGCTGGCTGAGAACTTCCCCAGCTTCATGGCTCGCCATCCGACAGAAGCGCAACAGCCAGACGAGGAAGTGCTGCTGATGCAGGGTGCTTTTCAATGTGCGGTTACCTGGTTGTTTGCGCGTATGCCATCCTTCTATGACTATGTGATGGCCGCCGACCAGCTGCCCACCTACCAGTATCTGCACTCCCAGATGCAATACCTGCAATGGCAGGACGGCGGCGGACGCGGTCGCTCCTGGATACTGAAATCCCCTTGCCACACCGGCTATCTTGACACCCTGCTGAAGGTATTCCCCGATGCTGTTTTGGTTAACTGCCATCGCGCCGTGGCCAAGGTGATTCCCTCAATCGCGGCACTTGTTGAAGAAATGCGCCGCATTCACAGCGACCCGGTGGACAGACCCGTAATCGGCCCGGAAATGCTCGACTATTTCGGCCGCCTGATGGACAGACATCTTGAGCAGAGAGCCAAGCTACCCCCCGGTCGCGTTCTCGATTTCCGCTACGAAGATATCGTTGGCGATGTGGTTGGCGTCGTCGCACAAATTTATTCAACCCTGGGGCGATCCCTGAGCCAGGAGGCCATTGCCGCCATGAAGGCTCACGAACAGGAGCGCCCGCAACACCAGTTTGGCAGTTACACCCATTCAGCGGCTGACTACGGCTTGACAGAGGAAATGATCAATGCCCGCTTTGCCAGCTATCAAAGGCGTTATGCCGACTATCTCCGCCCATAAACCTGACTAAATTTTGAGGAACCAGGACATGACACAAAGAGCATCCTTTGAGCATTTAAAGTTTTCCAGCCCGGAAATCTGGCGGGAAGTCATCAAGGTAATGGGAGAAATTGAAGCACTCGTCTGGGATGACCCCCTGGTCACCGACGATCTCACCCGCGCCGAGGGCGTAAGACAACTTACCCGCCTCATTGCCGGCGGCTTTCCTATTACTATGGAGATGATCGATCCAGACTACCCCCAGTTTTTACAGCTGCTGAGCACCCGCGTCCAATGGGGGCTGCCATCGGCCGACTGCCACTATGTCTGGGCGCCACTACATGGCGACAATGTCTACCGCATCGTTGGCGACCGCGGTACCGCCCGGGTCATCGACCTTGAGGTCAGGGAAGATCATATCGCCCACCTCGGTGACTGGAAGCTCTTCCATCGCCTTCAGGAACTGGAGGTTGGCCCCAACAATCAGGTTGAAATCATTGCCAGCAGGGAGCGTCCCACCAATGCCGCCAACTGGCTGCAGCTCCCTGAAGGCCCCTGCAACGTCATCTTCCGCAATTACTTTTATGACTGGGATACAGAACAGGCAGCGCGCCTGACCATCATTACCGAAGGCAAGCCCTACCCACCGCCCGCGCTCACCGAAAATGCCATTCGCCGCAATCTCGAACTGTTTTGCGATTTACTCCGTGAAATGCCCGCCGGGTTTCGCCAAACGGTCGGTGAATATTACAGGGCGCCAACCGACAAGCTTTCCTTTGACGGCATAAATTACGGTTTTGCCTCCCTGAGTTACGGCAAAAGCACTTACGATATTGCTGATGACGAGGCCTTGATTCTAGAGATTGAACTGCCTAAAACCAAATTCTGGAATATCCAGATAGGCAGTCATTTCTGGGAAGCCCGCGACTACCATCTGCGCCAGACTTCCCTCAACGGCCACCAGGCGCATATCGACAACGATGGCGTATTCCGCGCCGTGATTTCCCACAAAGATCCCGGCGTTGCCAACTGGCTCGATACCGGCGGTCATTCGAAAGGCCTTATTACGGTTCGCTATTTTGAAGCGGAGTCAATCCTGCCAACACGTATTCAGCGCACCAAACTGAGCCAGGTGGCTGCGCTGTTGCCACAGGAAACTGCGCAGGTTTCCGCAGAGGAACGGCAGCGCATACTGCAAAAGCGCGCCTGGTCTTTCCCCCGCATAGGTCGCGAATAACCCTAACGCAAGCAATCGCAGGAAAACATGTGACTAGTATCGAAACGCTATTTTCCATGACAGGAAAGATCGCCGTGGTTACCGGAGCTGGCACCGGCATGGGCAAGCAGTTTGCGAATACCCTGGCAAAAGCGGGCGCCAAGGTGGCCTGCGTGGCGCGCAATGGTTCTCGCCTGGAACAGGTGGTCGCCGCTATCCGCGACGCCGGCGGCGAAGCCATGGCAATTGTCGGTGATGTGGGAGACAAACAGGCCATCGAATCCGTATTCGATGCAGTGGAAAAAACACTGGGGCGCGCCAACGTCCTGGTGCACTGCGCGGCACAGGCGGATTTTGGTCTTTTTCCAAATATCGAGGACGACACCTGGGACAACCTTGTCAATGTCAACCTCTCAGGCACCCTGCGTCTTTGCCGGAGCTTTTCCCGCCGTCTGATTGCCGCCAACGAACCGGGAACAATCGTTGTCGTCACCTCAATTACCGGAGACAGGGTATTGGGCGGCATGCCCGTCTATTCAACCCTAAAGGCGGCCACCAATCAGCTCACGAAAGCGATGGCTCGGGACATGTTTGGCCACCACATTCGCGTTAACGCCCTAGCGCCGGGTTACTTCGCAACCGAGATGTCCTCCGGTCTTTTTGACAGCCCCGGTGGTAAAGTCCTTATTGAACAACACCCGCTGAAAAGACTCGGCAACGTCGCCGAACTTGAGGGTCCATTGCTGTTGTTGGCCAGCGATGCCTCCTGCCACATGAACGGTTCTATTGTCACCGTTGATGCCGGGCACTCAATTGCCCTGGCCTAATTATTCAAGGAGATGGGATTTCGCCTGCAGTGACGCCGCAAACAATCTATTCATAACGTAGAGGATCAACAATGTTAACCGTTGAAGAAATAACCAAGCGCTTCCACGCCGAACAGGCTCATCCCATTCGCCCAACAAAAGCAACGGATCTTCCCCCCACCTTTGAGTCGATAACCCCCGAATGGCTAACCTCCGTTATCGGCGCACAAACCCCGGGGGCTGAAGTGGTCTCCCTGCAACTGGGGCCTGTCGATGACGGCACCTCGAACCGCCGTTTCATTTATATGACATGGAATGACAAGGGACAGGCAGCAGGCCTGCCCGAAAGCGTTTTCTGCAAAGGAACCCTGAGTCTCGAAAGCCGCTTTATTCTCGGCTTGAATGGCGGCGTAAAAGCCGAGGTCAACGCCTACAGGGTGTTGCTGCCAAAACTGGGTGTTATCGCCCCCCGCCCCTTTCACGCCAATTACGATCCTGAAACCCTGAACTCCATCATCGTTCTGGAAAACCTTGCCAGCAAAGTCGATTTTTGCACTATGGCAACCGATCTCACTTATGAGCAGGCGCAAAGCCAAATGCGTTTATTGGCCGAGCTGCACGGCACCTTTTACGAAAGTAAGGCGCTCAGAACGGACTTGAACATGTTTGACGCCTGGGAGGATTTTTTCTTTATCACCTGCGATCACCTGGGGTGGGCAGATGCCAGTATCAAAGGTTTCGCTGCCGCCAAAAAAGTGATCCCGCCCCGACTATTTGCCCGCGAAGCTGAAATTTGGCCGGCGACAGTGAAAGCCGGCAGAGCCCATTCGACCATGCCCCAGGGCATGATTCATTCAGACGTTCATTTAAAGAACTGGTTTATCACCCCGAAAGGCGAGATGGGCATCAACGACTGGCAAAATTGCACCAGGGGCAATGGCTCTCGAGATCTCGCCTACTGTATCTCTACGGGACTAACGCCGGAAAAACGCAGGCTGTGGGAGCATGACCTCATTGCCTACTACCTCGCCCAGATGGAAAAGTTCGGCGCCCCCCGTCTCGATTTTGACCTGACGTTCAAACGTTACAAACAGCAGTTATTTTTGGCGCTGTCCTGGTGGAGCGGCACCCTCGGCAGACCCGAAGGCGCACCCATGATGCAGCCCCAGGAAACGTCTCTGGAATTTATCCGTCGCACAACCATTGCCATCGACGACCTGGATGCTCTGGACAGTTTTGATGATGGCATCGAACTGAGCGGAATGGCTGCACATGTAAATTAAAGCGACTTCATCCTGAATGGTCTACGCTAAGGAAGCGCTGATTAATTTTGTTTTCGTCACTCTCGCGCAGGGGGGAGCCCAAAAGTCCAGCGACTATAGATTTCCGCCGGCGCCGGAATGACATTCATCAGAGTTCCACTAAAAAGTGCTTATTAGTTGAAATTTGGCAATCGGGAGAATTAGAAAATGGCGACACACATCACCTTGCAGGACAACAATAAAGCGCTGATGATCTGGCGGCGATTGCGACAGAAAGCAGCACTGGTTCTAACCATTGTGGCAATGGCTGCGGCGAGCGCAGCCCATGGCAGTGAAAAGCCGAAGACTCTAGCGGGTCTGGCAACTGTCGCCGGCACAGTTGAGGCCGCCAAGCCCTTCAAGGCTGCGCAGGTGTACCTGCTCAATCTCGACAAACGGATTCAGTACATGGTCTTCACAAAAGACGGTGCCTTTGAAGCCGTGGCGCTGTTTCCCGGACGCTACCAAGTCACTGCGCGCGCCATCGGCCTGGAATCCGCCAGCCAGGAATTGACCCTGGCCGCCGATGAACACAACAGCGATCTTCGCCTCAGCATGAATGCGACGGAGGATCCGCAGCAGTTCCCCTCCTCCGTCGACCCGAAAACCGTTCGCCTCTTCAATGCTGCCGGCTGGAACGATCCTTCGGCGCCCGTGGTGTTTGGCAGTTACGACGAGATCTATCCGCCGGAGCCGGGTCGGGTCGTGCTGGAGAAAGTCTGCTTCGCCTGTCACGGCGAGAACACCTTTGCCCTGGCGCCGCGCAGCGAGGGCGAATGGGCTTATGCGGTGGATTACATGCGCGGCACCTGGCTCGGCGAGCAGAATCGCCTGAGACTCGGGGAGGGCATTCTTGCCGGCTCGGCGAGCAACTTCCACTTTGGGCTAGAGGATCGCAAGGAGGTTATTGCATACCTCACCAAACATCTCGGCCCGGACAAACCGTCCCGCGCGGTGCGCACGGATGTGCAGGTGCCCTTTGATGAAGATGAATTGGCAAAAGCGCAGCTCATCGAGTACTACGTGGGCGACGAACTCCAGGATCGCCAGCAGACTGCAACGGTGGGCTCGGAGCTTCACGCCACCGCCACTGCGGGCGAACACATGTTGATTACCCTGCAGCTCGATGCCCAGGGCAATGTCTGGGCGGTGGATCGCGCCGTGCCTTCCCAGCTGGTGCGACTCGATCCGCGCACAGGGGAGCAGAAATTTTACGTTCTGCCGGATCCTCGCGCTGGTGTTCACGACCTGGTCATCGACCGGCAGGGCACCATTTGGGTCACCGAGTTTACCCGCAACCCGGATGGTACGGGAGACGGCATCCCGCGCTTGATTGGTTTCAACCCAAAGACCGAGAAGTGGGAGCATATTCTCGATGCCGATCCTGACAATGTCACGCGCAACCCCAACAAGGGGCCATTGATGGCACCAACTGTAGACTCCAAGGGCAATGTTTACATGAACTGGATGCTCAATGGCGCAATTGCGAAGTGGAATCCGGCAACAGAAAAAATGTCGGTATTTCTTATTCCAACGCCAGCGGCCACCCCCTATGGCGCCGCCATGGACGCCAACGACAATCTCTGGGTAGCGCTCTGGAATGGTGGCAAACTTGCAAAATTTGACACCAATGTGGAGCAGTGGACTGAGTTCACTCCGCCGACCTACCCCGCCAACCTGCGGCGCGGCCCAAATGCCGACTCCGCCAACAATATCTGGGTTGGTATCTGGGCGGGGGGACCGCGCCCCGGCAAAATCGCCAAGCTGGATCAAAACACCGGTCGCTGGACTGAATGGGACATTCCCCACCGCGGCGCCCAGCCCTACGAGGCTTCTGTGGACAAGGACGACAATATCTGGTTTCCGGAAACAGGAGGGCCTGATCTGCCGTCGGTGATTGGCCGCTTCAATCCCCGCAGCGAGAAATTCACCTTTTATCCCAAAATGCAGTTCGTTGCCGACAGCTCCTGGGTGAGGCATAGCGCCGATGGCGCCGTGTGGTATGCCCCGCGATACGGCGCTCCTCCCGGTCACAGTGGTTTTGGCGTGCTCTATCCCGACAAGGATCAGATTACAAGCCTCGCCGCCTACCCCCTGAATGGACCGCCAGGCTATGGGTTCAAGGTGTCAGAGCACAACAAAGGCAAAGATCATTGACCTAACACTCACGCCCCCAATGTTCGCAACAATCTCCAGGTTGCGGACAGCCACGCGGAGTGCGGGGCAGAATATCCATTCTGCCCCGCACTCCGCCAATAGCAGCGATCAATCAGGCCGCTTCCTCTTCCTTGACAATCGCGCCGCTAGCGTCTTCCACCTGCTCGCGAATCAGGTAATCAAAAGCACCTAAAGACGCGGTGGCGCCGCTGCCCATGGCAATAATGATCTGCTTGAAGGGCAGATTGACGACATCGCCAGCGGCAAACACGCCGGGAACCGAGGTCTCACCTTTTGCGCCAATAACAATTTCACCGCTGCGGCTCAACTCCATATCACCTTTTAACCACTCTGTGTTGGGCACTAGGCCGATCTGGACAAAAATACCCGCCACAGCGATGGCGCCTGTTTCACCGCTGGTTCGATCGGTATAGGTGAGGCCGGTAACGCGCTCGCCGTCGCCAATCACTGCCGTAGTTGCGGCATGGGTGACAATGGTGATATTGCCCATGGCTTTTGCCTTGCGAATCAGCACCTCGTCAGCGCGCAAGGTATCGGCAAATTCCAGCACAGTAACCTGTTTGACAATCCCGGCGAGATCAATGGCCGCCTCGATGCCGGAGTTGCCGCCGCCAATCACAGCCACAGACTTGCCTTTAAACAACGGACCGTCGCAGTGGGGGCAGTAGGCAACGCCCTTGCCACGATACTCCTGTTCGCCGGGCACATGCATTTCCCGCCAGCGGGCGCCGGTGGCAATGATCACTGCGCGACTTTTAAGGGTAGCGCCGCTGTCCAGATCGATTTCCACCAGGCGCTCGCGACGCAATTTTGCCGCCCTCTCCTCGGTGATGATATCCACCGCGTAATCGCGGACATGCTCTTCAAGACCGGCCACCAGTTTTGGGCCTTCGGTTTTTTTCACGGAAATAAAGTTTTCGATGCCAACCGTGTCCAGCACCTGGCCGCCAAAGCGTTCGGCGACTATGCCCGTGCGAATCCCTTTGCGCGCTGCATAGATAGCTGCCGCTGCGCCAGCGGGACCACCGCCAACCACCAATAAATCGTAGGGCGCTTTTTCCGCCAACTTGGCTGCCTTGCGTTTTGCCGCGCCGGTATCCACTTTGTTGACAATTTCCGCCAGCGTCATGCGCCCCTGGCCAAACGGCTGGCCGTTGAGATAAACACTGGGCACCGCCATCACCTTGCGACTGTCGACCTCGTCCTGAAAGAGGGCGCCGTCGATCATGGTATGGCTGATATTGGGGTTTAGGGTCGCCATTAAATTCAATGCCTGAACTACATCGGGGCAATTCTGGCAGGACAGCGATACATAGGTTTCAAAGCGAAATTCCCCCTGCAGCCCTTCAATTTGCTCAATCAGCGCCGCCTCCGTTTTTGGCGGGTGACCGCCGCTGTGCAACAGCGCCAGCACCAGCGAACTAAATTCGTGCCCCAGGGGTATGCCGGCAAACGCCACTCGCGGGCTGATACCCGCAGGGGCAATCTCCATGCTGGGAATGCGCGGATTGGCACCGTTTTCGGCAAGGGAAATTTTTTCCGAGAGACCGCTGAGTTCACGCACAAGAGCGCGCAGTTCGACGGCTTTTTCCGAATCATCTGCAGTCAGAATAATCTCGATGGGTGAGACCAGCGCCTGCAGATAACTGCTTAATTGCTGCTTGAGATGAGTATCTAACATGGGAGTTTCCTGAATGAGAGTTTCCTGAAATACAGTGAACGCTTTGAGCGCTCCAGCTTTGAAGCGCGATGTGGCAATAGGGTTGCCGCACCTGTGCAGGTGCGGCAGTGGCCAGACTTAGATTTTGCCGACAAGATCCAGGGACGGCGCCAAGGTGGCTTCCCCCTGCTGCCATTTTGCCGGGCAGACTTCGCCGGGGTGCTCGGCCACATACTGGGCGGCTTTCAGCTTGCGCATCAGATCTTTGGCATCGCGGCCAATACCTTCGGCGGTTACTTCAGACGCCTGAATAATGCCCTGGGGATCGACAATAAAAGTGGCTCTGTCTGCCAGCCCCTGATCCTCGCGCATGACACCAAAATTTCTGGTGATGGTGCCTGTGGGGTCGCCGATCATGGTGTACTGAATTTTGGCGATAGTCTCTGAGGCATCGTGCCAGGCCTTGTGGGTGAAATGGGTATCCGTGGAGACCGAATAGACCTCAACACCCATTTGCTGGAGCTCTTCGTAATGATCGGCAACATCCCCCAGCTCGGTGGGGCAGACAAAGGTAAAATCGGCCGGGTAAAAGAAAAACACCGCCCACTGGCCTTTGACATCGGCATCGCTGACTTCAACAAATTGTCCCTGCTTGAACGCCTGGGCTTTGAAAGGTTTGATCTCAGTATTGATTGCTTGTGACATGGGTAACTCCTGTGCGTCGGGGGGTTAGTTGTTGCTACAGGAGTTAGAATAGGGCACGGCTTGTTATATTTAAAATTAATTATGGCTAATATATCGATAGTGAAAATAATTTAGGATCAAGCCACTCGAATTCAAGTGGCGACCTCGGCAACGGCTTGTTTCGCGTTGATCTTTTTGGTGTTGCTTTCGATAGCGTTCAGCAGTGCAACCAATGAGCGCCCAACGGCATAAGCCAGGTTTACCGGAACTGCATTGCCTATTTGCTTGTACTGTGCCGTCAACGGCCCGGAAAATGCCCAGTCATCGGGGAAAGTCTGGATTCTTGCATATTCTCTGACGGTTAAAGGCCGGGTTTCGTCAGGGTGGCAGCGTTCCGTCTGTTTCTGAGCCGGCGCGCAGGTCAGCGTCAGGCTGGGTTCGTCCCAGGCCAATCTCCGCGCCATGCCGGTTTTGCCGCCTCCGAGAAAATAACTGTTTTTCATGTATTCTCTTTGTATGTGGTCAGGCAAATCCCGCCAATATCCCCCCTGGGGCACCATGGACAATATTTCTTTTTTGCGCGCCGGGTATTGTTGCCCATTGGAAGCCGGAACCTCGCTGTCATAGAGTTCACCGGCCTTAAGGGCATCCCGCATGGTCATGATTCTGGTGTAGGGTGATGGCCAGTTGAAGGACACTTTCGGTGATAAATCCTTTCTTATACCAATCAAAAAAAGGCGCTCCCGTTTTTGGGGAACCTGATAAAACACCGCTTTCAACACCCTTGGCTCCACCAGTTCATAGCCCAACTCATCAATGACATCCATTATGGCTTTTATGGTTTTGCCATTTTCATGCTTTAAAAGGCCACGGACATTTTCCGCCACGATCACTTTTGGGTTGGTTTCTTTGACGGCGCGTGCAAATTCAAAAAACAATGTTCCCCTGGTATCCTCAAACCCAAGTTTTTTCCCTGCGTAGGAAAATGCCTGGCAGGGAAAACCACCTGAGAGAATATCGATCTGGTTGTATAGCCTTGAAAAATCCAGCTGCGAGATATCCCCCTCAACTACATTCCAGTTGGGGCGATTGAATCTCAACGTGTTGCAGGCATGTTTGTCAATTTCATTAAAAAGAACACCATCGAACCCCGCCTTTTCCATACCCACTGCCAGACCGCCAGCACCGGCAAACAGCTCGATGGACTTGTAGCGTCTTTTCGGTTTTATGACGAGTTCTTTTTCCCAGCTACTGCTGAACAACAACTGAGCCTGTTCCAAATGCTCAAGCTGGGAGCGGTGATAGACGCGATAATTGTTTTCAGGATGACGCTGGGGAACCAGGGTGCCATTGTTATCCCACCGCCTTAAGGTTTCTTTGGA
This sequence comes from Porticoccaceae bacterium, assembly GCA_023228865.1. The sequence continues at coordinate 38,217 of JALOAH010000037.1, forward strand.
AACACTGAGAATATCGGCAACCTGGGCAATGGTATAAAATTCTGGCGACATGAGATGATTCTCATATGAAATGTGGGCAACGAAATGCACTGTACATAACAACAGTTAAAAAATCAAACATTAGTCATGGTTATTTTTTGTAGGCGGTATCGAAATAGGCATAGAATGAGGATTTATCAGCAAGACGATAATTTGCTTTACCCTCTTCTTTAAATATTTTTTCAATCACCGCTGGCAGCACTCGATATAAATTTTCAAGGGCATTTTCTTCACCGGTTACCAGGCTGTAAAAACTAGCGCCGTCTATTTCTCGAATGGCTTCATTCTGTTGACATCTCTTGCCTTTATCCTTGTCGGACGGCTGAAACAGCTCATCGTACCTGTCAGGTTTTTTGGGAATAATGGCAACAAAATAGGCAGTAAAGCCTTTATAGACGCTGTTTTTCGGTTCAACCAATCTTTCCAGTGAATAATACTGATCCGCCAGCTTGCCGCCGCTGACGGTGTTATATTTGTTTTTGACTTCAGCGATAATTTTCTTCTTTTGGCAAACCAGATCGACGACCGAGCCTTTACCCTTGTCTTCCCAGCCAGCCACACTACCGAGAATCTTCTGGTGGAGATCGCCAATATGGTTTTGCAGGGTTTTCTGACATTGGCGAATGATTTCTGATTCCTTCCAGGTTTTATGATCCACCTCAAAGGCAACTGACTCAAATAGGGCGGCAAATGGGTCAATGACATTCTTGGCAAAACTCTGCTCGGCCTCGGCTTTGCGAGTACGACCAATGTTGAGAACATTTTTGACCAGGGTTTTAAGGGTTTCATCGCTTATATAAGTTAGATAGCTCATGGTTTTCTCATATTTTTACAGCTAAAAAGGGTTGGGCTGCCTATTTATCGATATTATCCAGATAGCGGAAGAAATCGGGATTGGCGCCAAAGCGCTTGACCACCTCCTGCTGCTCGGGCTGAGCGGTATAAAAGGACGGTGGCACTCCCAAAACCGCCACAAGAATGAGCGCCAGATATAGCAGCGTCCCTGGGGTGGCCTCCACCATAACAGACTTTGTCCGTCCTGCCACACTGAGTGCGGCTGCCGCAGCCACGACAAAATTCTGTGGCAATAAATTTCAGCCAGGCTGACTGTCAATTCTGGGTTTGGTCAGAATTGGCACATAAACCACTATAAAAAGTGCAAAGGCAGCTATCCAGGCCACCTGGGCAATGCCGATCCAAAGGTCATAGTTTGCCGGCCAAAACAGCGGCAAAATGACTCTGGCGACAATGGCGATCGTCATCAGCACCAGCGACACCCTTACCAGCACCGGCACTTCGTGGATGCTGCGCCCGGTGTGTCCAAGCGCCACACGGGACATCATCGACAAGGTAATAAAAGCGATGCCACCAACGGCAAAGGCATGGAGGATCAGATAACTGGATATCGGCATCCAAGGGGTAAGTGCAGCCATCAGAAAGCCGAGATCAATGACCAACAGCGCAACATAGAGGCTCCACAACAGCGGTTTTTTCCACATGCCGCCCGTATACCAGTTGATCAAACGAAGGGTCTGGCAAACAAAAACCCATGCCGCCAGTGCCGCGATCAATTGAAAGTCGGCATTGGCAAGGCTGCAGATGGCATAGGCAATAAAACCGCCAATTACGGCACGGTCAAGAAATCCTGATTGCCTGAGGGTGAGCGGATAACCGACGCCACGTTCCATAAAAAACGGCACCACTCTCCGCCCCATAATCAGAATGAGCATGATAACCAGATAAAAAGCGGCGTAGAGACTTTTCGACACCAACCACTGATTTTGCTGAACCAGGCCGATGACAAACCCCAGCTCTCCCAGTGCAAGAAGGCTTACCACCGCCATAATGCCCGCCTGACGCCACTGGCGAACCCTGACGATTTTTTCACCGATATTGACCACAAAGGTGAGCAAAAAGGCCACATTGAACAGGGCGCCAACCAGCAGGGCATCGCCGCCAATGGCAAACAACAGCCGGGCAATCAGCCAGAACACCACGATAAGCCCCAACTGCTTGCCCGCTGCGGTTTGCTGGCCTGTCCAGGTTTTTACGGAGGTCAGCAGAAATCCGGCAATGACTGCCGTGGCGTAACCAAAGATCATTTCGTGGCCATGCCACTGAAAGGGCGTAAGCTGGCCGTGATCAAAGGCAATAATACCTGGATAGATCAACCCCCAAAGCCCCATGTTGAGCACGGCAAAGATGGCGGCGAGGAGAAAGAAAGGACGAAAACCGAGATTGAACAGGGAAAATTCCGGCTGCGGAGGTTTCTGGTGCGTGGCTTTTGGATCGTGGAAATTGACGCTCATGGCTGTGCTCCGGTGTTTTTCCAAATCTGTCTGGGGTTTTTCGCTTTCGAATCGTTGGCGCTGCCTGCCGCCGTCGCGCAAAGGGGCTCACCCCCAGATAGCTGAATACAATACCAACACTATGGCGCTATTTTCGAAAAAGGCTATCATAGCTGCGGCGATAAAGGCGTAGTGTACAATTTTCCCGATGGTCTATGGCGGAAACAGCAACCCAAGGCTCCACAAAGTAGCCGCTGTCCTGCGCTGCCATCGCTTTCAGGTCAAGCAGAACTTGCCCAGGATTTAACCCACCAGGAAACCCATGCGCGAAAAACACCGGTTGCGAGACGCACTCGTTACGGAAACCATCAAGGCCATCTCTACTCAGGGTCTGGAGAGCCTGTCCCTGCGCAATGTCTCCATGGCTGCCGGCTGCTCAACCGGGGTGATTTTCCAGAATTTTGGCGGCAAGGAGGAACTCATCGCCGCTGCCATGGAACAAGCCCTGGCGGAAGAGAAAGAGTTCCATACCGACTTTAGCGATCACACCGCCGCCATCACATTTCACTACCTCAGCTTTGCGGATCTTATCGCCGCCTATATTGAGCTGCGCGCAGGATCTGTCCATGCCCGTTTCTGGTCTGAAATCCTGTTCAAGTCGTCACAAATTGCCATAGCATCGGGGTATATTGGTCAGTGGCATTCCTTGCGGCAGGGGTTCTGGCAAACAAAATTGAACCAGACCTCCTGCGATTCGGCACTGGCGCCCATTATCGCCGCCTATTGCGCCATGGAAGAAGTCTATGCCCACGCCCTCGTCAGTCATCCCGAATACCGACTCTTGCTCAGGGAATCCGTGCGCGCCCTGACAGCAAAAGGCTTTAGTGCCAAAGCTTCTCCACAACACAGCGACATCAGCGAGTGGCTGGGGCAGGGATCACCGCGATTTCAAATGCCCACCAAACCGGATCGCAATGAACTCAGTCACCGCTTGCTCGATTTGGCGGCCAAAGACATTGTCAGCAAGGGAATAGGTTCTCTCAATCAGCGCAAAATCGCCAAGGACGCCAAAACCTCCTCGTCGATGATCCCTTATCACTTTGGCAATCTCGATACGTTTGTCAATGAGGCCATCTGGCGGGCGCTACTGATTAACATTCCCAATGAAGTGAACCCGGCCATTGCCGATGGCAAAAAACAAAAAGATGTGGCGGAGTGGTCGGCAGTGCTCAGCCTGCTCATCACGCACCCGCGCACAAAAGTAAAACGCGCCGGTTTTTATATTAATGTCGCGAGAATTACCGGCGAAGTTTCGTTGCTTGCCCGGCAGAGGCTTGAACTGCTGCCCATTGTCGATCATCTGCGCAATTTTGAAGGTTCGGGCTCCTTCAGAGCCAGTAAATCTATTTGGCCTGCCGAGCTTCCCCTGGACAGGTCGACGGCGACAGCGTTCGGTGTCTGGATCAAGGGTCAGGCCGTGCTCAACGAAGCCCTGTCGGCGACAGAAAAAGACAGCAGAATCCAGTTGCTGAATACCGCATCACTGATGCTGGGTTAGCGCTGACAACCCCGAGCCCCATTCGGGCTCATTCCACCTTTCTATCTTTCCAGTTTTGGCCTTTGGCGCACCTGCGCTGAACATTCGCCCACGGTCATGTGGGTGATATCAACAGAAAAACCGCCAGACTAACCGGCGGCAAATTCCTGCGCGGTTGAAATCGCCTTCACGCTTTTTATCCCCCTACAACCCTCCA
>JALOAH010000138.1 GCA_023228865.1 Porticoccaceae bacterium
CGTAGTAGTCCAGCGGCTGTTGCATGCTCTCGCCCACGGCCTTCAGGCCGGCAAAGTGCAGCACGGCGCCCACCGCATGGCGGGCGAACAGCACATCAAGCAGGGCCGCGTCACGGATGTCACCCTGCACGAACACCGGTGCCCGGCCGGCAATGCGCTCCACCCGATGCAGCGATTCGGCCGAGCTGTTGCCCAGGTTGTCGAGCACCACCACATTGAAACCCGCCTGCAGCAGCGCCAGCGTGGTGTGCGAACCGATGTAACCGGCGCCACCGGTGACGAGGATGGTGCGCGTTCCCGCCATCGTGTTTGTGTTCAGTTTGTTCATTTGTTCACCAAAGCCAGCAATTGCGACTCAAACCGACGCAGGATCACATCGCGGTTCAACTCCCGTTCGGCATAGGCCCGGCCATTGGCGCCGAGCTTGTGGCGTCGGTCAGGGTCATTGACCAGGCTGCGTATGGCCTGCGCCATGGCGGCCGCGTCTTCGGGCGGCGTCACCAGGCCGCAGGCCGCATCTTGCGCCACCACCCGGCCCAGTTCGGTCTCGGTGTGGGCCGTGGCCACCACCGCCCGGCCGCTGGCCAGCATGCCGGTGAGCTTGGATGGCATCACCAGGTCGGCCGCGTCGGCGCGTTGGGGCAGCAGGTGAACGTCGGCCAGGCCCAGCCAATCGTTCAAGCGCTCCAGCGGTTGCAAATCCAGAAAACGCACATTGGGCAGATCGGCGCATCGCACCTCCAGATCGGCCCGGCCCGAGCCATTGCCACCGAACACGAACTGAATGCGTGCATCGTCACTCAGCAGCCGCGCCACATCGGCCAATACCTCCAGCCCTTGCTTGTTGCCCATGTTGCCCGAATACTGCACCACCACGGCGTCGGTGGGCAGGCCCAGCTCGGCCCGGTAGGGGCTGAGGCCGGCCAGGGGCGCAATGCCGCTGATGTCCACCCAGTTGGGAAAATGCACCAGGCGCGAAGCGTCCACCCCCTTGGCTTGCGCACGGTCCAGCATGCGGCCCGAGATGGTGGACACGCGGCTGAACCGGCGCATCAGCCAGCGCTCGGCGCCTTCCACCCAGCGGCGTAGCGTGGCGCCCTTGATCAGGCCCAAGTCAAACGCCGCGTCCACTTCATAGTCTTGCACGTGCAGCCACGATGCCGCGCCACGCATGCGTGCAAAGGCAACTGCGGCTGGCGCGCACATGAATGGCGGCTCTACCACCCAGACCACATCGGGCTTCCAGCGCCACTGGGCGACAAACAACGCGGGCAGGCTGCTGGCGGCAAAGCTGGCCAGGTGCAACAGGCGCTTGAGGCCACCGGGCTGCTGCGGCACCCACAGCGGGCACCTGACCACTTTGACGTCGTGCCAGTGCTCCGTGCGGTACTGGCCGGCCCGGTAATCCTTGCCGACCTGCCAGGCCGGGTAGTAGGGCGGCGCGGTGACGACGCGCACCTCATGCCCTGCGGCGGCCAGCCACTGGGCCATCTCGCCCGTGTACTTGCCGATGCCCGTCAGCTCTGGCGCGAAGTTGATGCCGTAGAGAAGCAGTTTCAATCCAACTCCTATCCCATGATGACCAAGAAGGCGGTTGCTTCGAAGTCTTCAGATCCGTGCCGGATTACGGTGCCGGTGTCAAAGTGCTCTTTCACTTGTAGCCTCGGGAAACCTCTATGGCCTGCTGATAAATGTCCATCAACATGGTGTAGTTGGCTTCTTCGGTGTACTTGGCCTCAAACTCGGCGCGTGCGCCCTGGCCTAGCGTTTCCAGCAGTCCTGGCGTCTCCCATGCGGTGCGCACCTCTTGCAGCAGAGACTTCGGATTCGCCGGCTGGAACACGATGCCACTCTTGCCATGCGTGACGATGGATGGCAGCGGGCCAAGATCAGAAACGGCAGCAGGCGTGCCAAAGGCAAAGGCTTCACGCACCACCATAGGAAAGCCTTCAAAACACTCAGACGGAAGAATCTGCAAACGTGCACGCGCAATCTCGGCCTGCGCCTGTTTGGCGGGCAATTGCCCCAGAAAACGGATGGGCAAGCCTTTGGCCATTTGCTCCAACCGCCCCCGCAGGTGGCCGTCGCCCACCAGGCGCAGCTCTGGGGCACCAGCCCCCCATGCCTGCCACGCCCGCAACAGGTTGACCACGCCTTTTTCTTCGGACAGGCGTCCGGCAAACACCACACAAGGCTGGCGCTCATTCCAGGGCATCACAGCAGGGTTGCCGGGGTAGAAGTTGGGCTTGACATGCACCTTCTCCCGTGGAAGACCAGCCCGCACCATCAACTCGCGCTGGAAGTCGGACAGGCAGATGAAGGCATCCACCTGGTTTGTCCAGGTGCCCAGTGCGCGATGCAGCCCCACACTGACGGCCAGTGGCAGGGTGGCCGCTCGGCTGCCACGATAGCAGCCATGAAGCATGGACGGTAGGGGAGAACGCCTGTCCAGACATTCGGTGCAGACCTTGCCCTCGCGCATAGGAATGGCCGCCGGGCAGAATAAGCGGTAGTTATGTAGGGTCAGAACCCTTGCAGCGCGATTCTCGATGGCGTGAAAAATGGCCGGAGACAGCAGCGGGAAGGTGTTGTGGACGTGAACGACGTCTGGGTGAAAACTATTAACATGATCACGCAAGGCGCGAGCCATCTTTGGGTTCCATGGCGTGCTGAATGCGCCAAGGAGCTTGCCTTTTACGCCAAGATGCTTTATTTCGTCATTGTGGCGGGCAAACAAGCTAACTTGATTGCCATATCTAGATAGCAAAATTTTTTCGACACTCAATACGACATTTTCGCCGGATGGGACGTCGGTTGAATAGAAGTTGTGAGCGATAATTAATTTCAATGGATTTTATAATGATGGTTTTGTCGATATATAAAACAGGCTCCGTGGCACGGATTGAATTCCGCTTCATTATTTTTTATAATAGTGGTTGCTTGGTCTGCACGGAAGTAGCAATGACTGCATATCTGGATTAATAAGTTACGTGGATAGAATTTTCTTGCATCCATCAAGCATTTGAAGGGCTGCTGCTTTAGGTGTGTATTGGCTAATGTGGCTAAGGCAGTTCGCAGCGCCGATCTTGAAGTCACTAAGTTCATTCACTACTCGCGTAAGCTTATCTTTCAGGTCATCAGGATTGTTGGTTTCAAATCGATATCCTGTGATGCCATTAATGACCAGCTCTGGCACACATCCACAGTTGTCACTGACCACCACCGGACACCCGTAATGCAAAGCCTCGTTGACCACCAGCCCCCAAGGCTCCGAGCGGCTTGGGAGTACCAGGCAGGTTGCCTTTAGGTACTGCTCTGCAAGGGCTTCTTGGCCCATGCTACCGGCAAACTCCACGGCGTCACCCAGGCCCAGATCGAGTGCCTGTTGTTCAAGTGACTGCCGCAGCGGCCCGCCACCAATGATGACCAGTCTGGCCTGGGGCGACGCAAGCCTGAACCCGGCAAACGCCGCGATGAGCGCGTCCAAGCCTTTCTCAGGCGAAAGCCGCCCAACGTAAACGAAACGCGGTGCCTGCGTGGGCGGTGAACACTGAAGACGGCCTTCGAGTGCCTTTGCTGGCGAGTAGTCAGCAGGAAGCGCTGCGGCCTGGCAGCGCAGGTGGATTCGTGATTCAGGGACACCGTAGTGCAAGAGGTACTGACGGGCGCGCTGGCCATAGCAAAACACGCCCTGGCAGGCAGAAAAGAAGAATCGTTTCAGCAGGCCCTTTACCTTGGATTGAGGGCGATCCAAAAGTGTGGAATCACAAAAAGTCGCACGTTTTTTGCGGCGTAGGACTGCCGCCAGCAGCATGAGCCAGTGTTCGGGGCTACTGAAACCGGGTAATAGGATAAGGTCTGCATCAGAACGCACGACGCTAGTGAAAAGCGAAGTTAGGAGTCTCCACTTTGGAATACTTTGATATGAGCCCTTAAATAACAAGGTATGAGGGTAGGTGTGATGTGATGGATCTACGTTCGTTAAAACGACGCGCTCCGAGCTTGTGTCGGCTATTTGAAAGAACCGTATTTCCGTGTCTGTGTTAATCGATAGCTTATGAAGAGCAGAAAAAACAGCTGCTTTATACCTTGACCACCGGATGTTATGGTAAATATCTATCTTCATGGGCCGAATCTTGAGACCAACACTGAATTGAGACGGTATGCAAATAATGCTTGCAATTGAACATCTGTTGAACTTCTTGAAGTTGCCCTTACTGCTAGCGTTCGCTTTTAAAGTGAATGAGTTGAAGGGGAGCTGATTTCCTTCTCAACGACGAAGTACTCAATCGACCAAGTTTTGAGCTGTCTTGTAAAAAAATCTACGCTTAATCTTAGGTAGATTCTCGCTAATGATTATCAGGATAAACGATAGTAGAAACAAACGGAATACTGTTCTTATTGGATAGGCGTTTGCGATAACAAAATTCACAAAGATAAATAAGTTGACAAGCAATAAAAGCAGTGTCTCTTTCGTGCGGAGCGATCGATTTAATTTTCTGAATAAAATAAAAATAGTTGCCGCATAAATGATGACATAAACCGGTCCGAAATGAATCGCCTCAGCGATTGAGCTCATCGGCGTGTATGTGTTCACCCGTACTTCGCAGCATTCCCTAAGGTGTGAAAACTCATCAACAAAAGAGGGAAGTGGCGAAAACGATAGGATGCGGTAAAGTGGTTCGTGATTAGCATAAATTGCTAATGAGTCACCAGTTGAAAAAATGCCCTGCATTAGGTTGAGGAGGGCGAATTTCAATGTGTGAAGTGTGCTGTCGCCAGTGAAGTTAGTAATATTAGTTTTGAAGGTTGTTAGGCCGTGTGGTCCATTGTTTCGGCCATCCAGAGCGTAAATTATAGAAAAGATAAAAATACATGCACATGCCAGCGCAATAGATTTTCGGTATTTGGTGCTTAAGATAAAAATTGCGATACCAAAAGCAAAAATTTGTACAGCGGCATACCGCGAGTGTGCCGATAAATTATATAAGTATAAAAATGAGAATAATGGTAAGGCGGCTGCAAGCAAATGATAATCTTTATTCGCAATAAAAATTGCTAAAACGACAGATATAGCAATGCTTGAGTAGGACAATATCGCAAGTAATGGAATGGCAGCACTTCTGGGAATGTTAAAGACATCTGGGCCATTCATTGTTAGGTACACTTCATTGTGAAGCACAAGCGGCCAATTAAATAATGCGAGACATATGCATGTTGTGAGTGTAGTGAGCGCAAGTATAATCTTAGGGGCTTTGCTTGATCTAATTGCTTCGAAAACTATTTTATTGCCAAAGGATGTATTACCGATTTTTTTAACTTTTCGAATATTAAAAGAGGTGGAGTATATTAATGCGAAAATGGTTGAGTACACGGTCATGATATAATCAATATCATAATAATGCACATCAAATAGTGTTGGAGGGTGTGTGTCTCCAAAGAAATCTCTCGAAGAGAGAATAAATGCTGTTTGCATTAGTGTTATGTATGCCAAACATAGCACGGAAGCATTGTAAATCGCCAGCTTCCTTGTGAGGAAGAGCAGCAACACTGCCTCTATGAATATAATCGAAGCCCACATATGCGATCGAATTAAGCAGGGTGTCTAAAGCATCTATGCAGTTGACCCCGCTGGGAACTATTGATGACTTGCGCCGCTTTTGATTAGCAACAAAATACTAACTTCTGGAAGTTGATGCAGGTTTGTGTTTAGAGTAAATAAGGTTTTGCTGTGAACGCGATCTTTGCAATGACAAATATCTCGGGGATGCATAGAAACAATGCAGCTGTTGTAAAGGGCGAAATGACGCTTAATGAGGCGTAAAAAAAGAACATTGCGCTTGCGACTCCTAACAAATAGAAGGCTGCTATTGCGCCATGACGATTTGTTGCAAATAGCATTGAGCCTGGGACGATCCATAAAGTATTAAGCAATGCATGGGCGCCGAGTGCGGCCAGTTCCCAATGAGTTGCAACAACTTCGCTACTGCTCCATATATTCATAATGGATGGCCCCAACGCGACAAGCACGCCATACGCCACGAAGGATACAGCAAGCGATAATGTGATGATTCGCCTCTGAAGAAGCTTGGCAGCCGCATCACCACCGGATCCCTTTAAGCGTGAAAGTTCTGGCCGAAGCGCACGCTCTGAAGTGGCGCCGATTTGTAAGACCACCCGCATTAAGGTGCGACCCATGCTGTAGAGAACAACGGTGGACGCAGGTGCTACCTGATTAAGAAACTGAAGACCTGCCTGCAGCATGAATGCTTGACCAGAAGTTATGCCGGCGTGGCTTATGCTAGGCTTGACAATGCTTCGAAATTCAGTCCATGAAGCATGTCGAAACCCGATGATTGGCCAGGGTGACCTACGTATGGCATACAAGGTGACAAGAGCGACGAAAAGCGCCTGGGAGATCAACATGGCGCCGGCAAGTTGCGGAGCATTTGCACCGATGAACAATGCTGCGACGGTCACCAAAACGTCCATCATCCTCCGGTTTGCCAGAAGAAAGACACCCCATGCGGTGTGATTGATGGCCATGAACCATGCAATCAGCGGTCCTGAGAACATGCTCACGCCGAGATGGCCTGCCAAAAGAAGAAGAACGGTTTGTGCCTCGGCGTGCGTCAGTGAAGAGAGCTTGAGTAAGGACGCCCATTCGAACCAACGTCCAGCACATAAGACGCAAGCAATAATGAGTATGGCTATTGCTAGGGAAAACAGCATTCCGGTCTGCAAGCTGACTCGCACGCCATGGACGTTCTCTTTTCCTGCCATCATGGTTGCTTTACTTGCGGTGGCGTGAGCTACCCCAAAATCAAGCAACCCTAGCATGACAGGAATACCGGAGAGCACCAGCCATTCTGTGTATCGTTTGGTGCCCCAAATGTGCAAAAAGAATGGAACAGTAACAAATTGAACGGCTAGGCTTACAATCTGTCCATAGCCAAAAGCTAAGAAATTCGACGTGAATCGCTTGATGAGGCGGCTAGAACGATTCATTGCTAATTTGTTTTGAATTTGCTACGCATGTAGCAGTTTTATTGAATAAACTTTTGGTCGATATACTGGTAGAATTTAAAGCCTGTAAGTCGAAGAAGAGGGTTGCTGTGGTGCTAAACCGCATGAAACTATCTTTGCGATAGGTTGTTCAACGTGGTAGCTGAATTAGCAGTCCTTGATTGACAAACATTTGTGTGGGTGCAAAGTCTGTAATTTCTGTTACCTCTGCACCTGCGCGTTTTGCAAACTCTCTTAAAATGGTTTCTGCGACAACCATTGATTGTTGGTTTGGTGCGCCACTCCGATCGGAGTTATCTAGATAAATTGCGCCTCCAGGTCGAATGATATTAATGGCCTCTGCAGCACATCTGTCTCTATGACTGCCATCAATGATGATTAAATCGTATCCGCCATTGCGTTTTTCGAATTTTGTATATGAGGTGATGTCGTTTGCAAATATGTAAACAACATTGCTGAGCCCCAATTCTTGGGGCTGTCTGAATTTCTGTGTTCAAGGCTCCGTGTAGGGTCCATCCATTCAGATGGACCCGCGCCACATATTACGCGGCAGGTCGTGTGAAGCGTTCGCCGTAGGCAATGGCGAACTGGTTCATGG
>JALOAH010000038.1 GCA_023228865.1 Porticoccaceae bacterium
TTTGTCAGTAAATCCATGGTGATGAGCGCCGCTCTCAACAACGATTACAACGGGATCTGGCTGATGCTGCTGTTTGCCTCCGCCGGGGTTTTCCACCATGCGGGCATTAAGATTCCCTACTTTGCCTTTTTTGGCCACGACTCCGGCATTCGCGCCAAAGAACCGCCCCTCAATATGCTGGTGGCAATGACCATTGCCGCCGCCCTCTGTATCACCATTGGCGTCTTTCCCCAAGTACTCTACCAGCTGCTGCCCTACGACACCGGCTACAACCCCTACGACGCCACCCATGTGCTGGCACAAACCCAGTTGCTGTTTTTCTCTGCCCTGGCGTTTGTCTGGCTCAACCTGCGCGGCATGTACCCCCCGGAACTGCCCTCCACCAATCTGGACAGCGACTGGCTCTACCGCCGGTTGGGAGCAAGTGTTGTCGGCAAATTTTTTGCGCGCCTGTGGCAGCTGGATCGCCTGGTGCGCAACTACGCCAGTCGCAGCCTGGCTTTTTGCAGTGCCTATATCGGCAAACATCACGGCCCCGATGGCATGCTCGCCCGCACCTGGCCGACGGGAAGCATGGTGACCTGGGTGGTGGTATTGCTTGTCGTTTATCTGCTGTTATGTTTGTATTAGCCTCAAACGCTAAAATCAGCTCCACTTGATCTGAAAGGGGTTAGTTTTCACTCACCGAGAGCTAACATTCTGCTTTAAGTGCAATATCAGTGCATTGAACATGGAGGCACCATGAACCGTTTTCGAAATATTCTTTTCGTCAGCAAAGGCATCGAAGACGAAACGGAAAGCCTGAAGCAGGCGCTTAGTCTCGCCAGCAACAACAAAGCAGCGCTGAAAATAATGGTCATTTACCCGCAGCTGCCCGGGGAACTTAAGGGGTACCGCGGGCAATGGGAAAGCCATCTTGAAGAGGGAATTAAGCAAACCGCTCGCAGCAGCTATGCAACGCTTAACCGAGGAGAGCTGGACATTCAGCTATCTGTAACCATAGAGGGCACCACCATCCCCGAAGTACAGATTATCCGTCAGATTTTGCGCGGCCAGCACGACCTCGTCATCAAAAGTGCAGAGTTGGTCGCTGGCGGCAAGGGTTTCAAGGCGCTGGATATGGAACTGCTGCGCAAATGCCCCTGCCCCCTGTGGCTTGCCAGACCCATCGCCCGCTCCCGGGATCATATCCGCATCGCCGTTGCCATTGACCCCGAAGGCCAGGAAAAAACTGCAAATGATCTCGCTCTCAATCTGCTGGCGCTGGCGGGTTCGCTGGCGGCAACCTGCAGTGGAGAACTGGATATTGTTTCCTGTTGGGACTGTGAATACGAAGGCTTTTTACGCAACAACCCCTTTGGCAGCATTCCTGAAGACAAGGTTTTTGAAGCAGTGATCGGTATCCGCCAAAATCATCGCCAGGCTCTCGACGCCCTAATCGACAAAGCCGACCTCAACATTAAAACTCAAACTCACCATCTTCGCGGCAGACCAGAAGCCATTATTCCGGAATTTGTCAGCCACCAAAAAATCGATATTTTGGTGATGGGCACCGTGGCAAGAACAGGCATTCCCGGATTTATCATGGGCAACACCGCTGAAAACCTGATCCAGGAACTGAAATGTTCCCTGCTGGCGCTCAAGTCCGCCGGCTTTGTCTCGCCGATAACGGCCTACTGACCATGGCGCAGGGACATCCGCACATCAGAGAGGGTGCCGGACAGGATAGCTACCACGACAAAGCTGCTGACACTGCCCTGAATGCGCTGGCAACAACAGCCGCTGGCTTGACCCAGGCGGAAGCGGAAAGGCGTCTGGCCGGCAGCGGCTACAATCGCCTGCCGGAACCTCCCCGCCACAGCGCCGCTGTGCGCTTCCTGCTTCATTTCCATAACATTCTCATCTATGTGTTGCTGGCTGCCGCCATCATCACTGCGCTGCTCGGCCATTTTGTCGATACGGTTGTCATTGTTGCCGTGGTTGTCATCAACGGCATCATCGGCTTTGTTCAGGAGGGCAAGGCGGAAAAAGCTATCGACGCCATTCGCCAGATGCTGGCTCCAAAAGCTTCTGTTGTCCGGGATGGCAATCGTCGCAGCGTCGAAGGCGAGACCCTGGTTCCCGGCGACATTGTGCTGCTCGAAGCGGGGGACAAAGTGCCAGCGGATTTGCGCCTGCTCCAGGCTCGCGGCCTGTCCGTACAGGAGGCCATCCTGACTGGCGAATCTGTGCCCGTGGAAAAGGATTCTCAGCCCGTCAGCGAGGAGGCCGCCATAGGAGACAGAACCTGCATGGCCTATTCCGGTACCCTGGTCACTGCCGGCCAGGGCAAGGGCGTGGTGGTTGCCACTGGCGCCGCCACTGAAATTGGCCGCATTAGCGGTCTGCTTGCAGAGGTCGATGTGCTCACCACACCGTTGGTGGAGCAAATGGCGGTTTTTGCCAAATGGCTGACCACATTGATTCTCATCGCCGCTGTGCTGTTGCTGGCCTATGGTTATTTTGTTGCCGCCATGGCTTTCGACCAACTGTTTATGGCTGTTGTCGGCTTGTCCGTGGCCGCCATTCCCGAGGGGCTTCCCGCCGTACTCACCATTACCCTGGCCATTGGTGTCCAGGCTATGGCGCGCCGCAATGCTATTATTCGCCGCCTTCCCGCCATTGAGACCCTGGGGTCGGTTTCCGTTATCTGCACCGACAAAACCGGCACTTTAACCCGCAACGAGATGATGGTTGCCTCGGTGCTGACCCACGACCGCTGTTTTACCCTGGATGGCGTTGGCTATGAACCCAAGGGCGCCGTGCGTCTGAACGACACAGAAGTGGATCCCGGCGAACACGCTATTCTCGACGAACTGGCGCGCGCCTGCGTGCTCTGCAACGATGCCGATCTCCACCATCACCACAGCCAGTGGACGGTGGAGGGTGATCCCATGGAAGGAGCCCTGCTCAGTTTTGCCGGCAAGGTCGATAACGATATCAATGAGTTGCGCGGCCGTTGGCCGCGCACGGATGCCATTCCCTTTGATGCCCGCCATCGCTTTATGGCCAGCCTCCATCACGACCACGACAACCACGCCTGTATTTTCGTCAAGGGTGCTCCCGAGCAAATTCTGACCATGTGTGAAAATCAGCGCTGTGGCGAGGACATCACAGAACCACTGGCTACGGATTACTGGCAGCGACAGGCGGAAATGATTGCCTCCCAAGGCCAGCGGGTATTGGCTTTTGCCGCAAAATCCCTAGCACCTCAACAGACAGTGCTGGAGCACACCGATGTGGCAAAAGGGCTGACCCTTATCGCCATGACAGGCATGATCGACCCACCCCGCCCGGAGGCCATTGCCGCTGTAGCCGAATGCCAGAACGCCGGTATTCGCGTCAAAATGATCACCGGCGACCACAGTGGCACCGCGGCCGCCATTGGCCGCCAGATCGGCCTTGCCAATCCCGTCAGTGTGCTCACCGGCGCGGAGCTTGATACCCTGAACGACGATGCCTTGCGGGATCAGGTGCTGGATTGCGATATTTTTGCCCGCACCAGCCCGGAGCATAAATTGCGTCTTGTCACTGCCTTACAGGCACACAACCTTGTGGTTGCCATGACCGGCGACGGTGTCAACGACGCCCCCGCCCTCAAACGCGCCGACGCCGGTATTGCCATGGGCAAAAAGGGCAGCGAAGCGGCCAAGGAGGCTTCCGAACTGGTGCTGGCGGATGACAATTTCGCCTCCATTGCGGCGGCAATCCGTGAAGGGCGCACGGTTTACGACAACCTGAAAAAAGTCATCACCTGGACCCTGCCCACCAGCGCCGGCGAAGCTATGAGCATTGTGATCGCCCTGCTGATGGGTATGACCCTGCCGATAACCGCCATTCAGATTCTGTGGGTCAACCTGATCACAGCGATTACCCTCGGCATCGCCCTTGCGTTTGAACCCACCGAAGAAAACACCATGCGCCGCCCGCCGCGGCCGCGCAATGAGCCTATTCTGTCCCCGATCCTGGCGTGGCATATTGTGCTGACGGCGATGCTCTTTGTCGGCGGTGTTTTTGGTATTTACAACTACGCCATCGCCCAGGGGTATTCCCTGGAGTTGGCGCGAACCATGGTGGTCAACACCCTGGTGGTCATGGAAATTTTTTTCCTGTTTTTTGTGCGCAATATTTACGGTACATCGCTGACCTGGAAGGCAGCCCGCGGCACCACCATAGTTTGGCTCACGGTAATTATTGTTACTCTGGCCCAATTCGCCATGACCTATGTTCCCTTTCTTCAAAACGTTTTTGTCACTGAGCCTGTGGCATTTAACGACGGCTTGCTGATTGTCGCTGTTGGTATTGCTTTATTTGTGATTATTGAGCTTGAAAAACAGCTGCGCCTGCGCTTGTTGAACACCCGGAAATCGCCATGATTGATGTGAGTATTCTCAGTTCATCCCCTTTTTACGAACTGGCGGCGCTATTGGCGCTGGCTGGCGCGGTGGGCTTTGTCGGCCTGCTGTTGCGCCAACCCATGGTGGTGAGCTTTATCGCGGTGGGGATTCTCGCGGGGCCTTCGGCGCTCGATATTGTCCAGTCCATGGAAAATATCGAACTCATGGCGGAGCTGGGTATCGCTGTGCTGTTGTTTCTCGTCGGCCTGAAATTGGATCTCAAACTGATTCGCACCCTGGGCGCCGTCGCCGTCGCCCTCGCCACGGGCATTGGCCAGGTGGCTTTTACCTCCCTCTTCGGATTTTTAATTGCCATATCCCTAGGGCTCGGCGTGGTCGGCTCCCTCTACATCGCCGTGGCGCTGACATTTTCGAGCACGATTATTATTGTCAAACTGCTATCGGACAAACGGGAAACCGACTCCCTTCACGGCCGCATCGCCATCGGCTTTCTGATTGTTCAGGACTTGGTAGTGGTCTTGGCGATGATGGCGCTGTCGTCCTTTGGCATCGGCGGCTCCTCTGGCGGCGACACCGATGCTTTTGCGCGCATCGCCACCGTCGTTGTCAACGGCCTCGGCATGGTGGCCTTCGTGGCCTTTTTTATCTATTTTGTCGCCACCCCCCTGGTGCGCCGTATCGCCCACTCCTCTGAGCTGCTGGTCACCTTTGCCGTGGCCTGGGCGGTGCTGCTCGCCGCCATCGGTCATTATCTGGGTTTCAGCAAGGAGCTGGGCGGGCTTCTCGCCGGCGTTTCCCTGGCGTCCACACCTTTTCGGGAGAACATTGTGGCGCGCCTGGCGCCGCTGCGGGATTTCCTGTTGCTGTTCTTTTTTATCGCCCTCGGCACTCAACTCGACCTCAGCCTGTTGGGGGAACAGATTGCCCCTGCCCTGATTTTTTCCATTTTCGTGCTGGTGGGCAATCCCCTCATCGTCATGGTGATTATGGGCATCATGGGCTACCGCAAGCGCACCGGCTTTCTCGCCGGGCTTACGGTGGCGCAAATCAGCGAGTTTTCCCTCATCTTCATGGCCATGGGCATGACCCTCGGCCATGTCAACGCCGAAGCCCTGGGCCTGGTAACCCTGGTGGGGTTGATCACCATCGCCACGTCCGTTTATATGATCACCTATTCCCATCCGCTCTATCAGTGGCTGGAGCCTGCCCTGGGGTTATTTGAGCGGGATGTGCCCCACCGGGAACAGGACATCGAGGAAAAGGGCGTCACTGCCCAGACCCATGATGTCATCCTCTTTGGCCTCGGGCGCTACGGCAAGGCCATCGCCCACTATCTGACGCGGGAAAATTTTCGCATTTTGGCCATCGATTTTAATCCCGAGGAAATCCGCCGCTGGCATGCCCAGGGGCGCGACGCCGCCTATGGCGACGCCAGCGACCACGAGTTTATCGCCTCGCTGCCGTTGAAAAACATCAAATGGGTGATCAGCGCACTGCCCGAGCACGATGTCGGTATTACCCATGAAGACCCCCGCAGCGTGCTTATCGACGGCTTAAAACAGCAACATTTCAGTGGCAAGATTGCCGTATCCAGCCATCACGTCGGCGATGTCGAAGGGCTCAAACAGAAGGGCGCAGACCTGGTTTTCTGCCCTTTTATCGATGCGGCGGAGCGCGCGGTAGCGCGAATAAAGGAAAACACATCGACAGTTTAAGGATCGGTGAACAATGACCACCCACAGGGCTCATCTCCTTTTATGGCTTCTCGCATTGGCGCCCGCCCTGGTTGCCCTGTGGTGTTTACCCCCTGGCGCCTTCGCCACTATTTCCAGCGCCCTCAACGCCCTCGGCCGGCTGACGGGCATTGCCGGGCTGGGGCTGTTTTTGGTGGCGGCGATCAGCTGCGTGCGCATGATCGGTTTCGACCGCTGGTTTGGCGGCCTCACCAGCCTGTGGCAAAGCCATCATCTGCTGGGTGCCTGGTCGTTCCTGTTGCTCTTGGCTCACCCGCTGCTGCTGGCGCTCGCCAATGTGGAGCTGTCCCTCAACAGCGCGGTGACGCTTCTTTTTCCATCCCACGGCGGCGCCGCTATTTGGGCGGGGTGGGGCGCCCTGGTGCTGATGATGATTTTTCTGGCGCCCAGCTTCGCCTTTTTCGGCAAGCCCGATTACCAAAAGTGGAAAAAAATCCACGGCCTTTCCGGCATCGCCGCCGTGCTCGCCATTGCCCATACCCTGTGGCTGGCGCGCACCATTGCCGAACCCTGGGACAGTATTATCTGGTTGACCCTGATTGCCGCCGCCCTTGCCAGCCTTGCCTACAGCCTGATTTTTGCGCGCCGCGCCAGCCAGTTCGCCTATGCGGTCAACGCTGTCCATCATCCGGCAAACAATGTGGTGGAGCTGAGCCTGGCGCCAGAGGGACGGGCGCTGAGCTACGCCCCCGGCCAGTTTGTCTATCTGAGCCATTTTGACCGCAATCTCTCGGCGGGCTATGGTGAAGAGCACCCCTACACATTGTCGTCTTCGCCAAGTGAGAAGGATTTGCGCATCACCATCAAGGATCTGGGCGACGCCAGCCGCGCCATACAACAGATAACCACCGGCGCCAAGGTTCGGGTCTGCGGCCCCTATGGTGCCTTCTTCCCCCAGCACAGCAAAGATAGAGAACTCTGGATTGCCGGCGGCATCGGCATCACTCCCTTTCTGGGGCGCGCCCGTCATTTGGCGGCCACAGGCACCGGGGTCGATATTCAGCTCATTTACTGTATTCAGGACGAAGCCCGCGCCCTTTTTGCCGATGAGCTGCAAGGATTGGCGCAGGCTATTCCCGGCTTTACTCTCAGCCTGCACTATTATTACCAGCACGGCTCGCTGGACGCGGATTTTCTCCGCTACCACTGCGCCGATATGGCGAGGAGACAAATTTATATCTGTGGCCCCAAACCCCTGATAACACTGGCGCGGGAACTGTCCCTGACCGCTGGCGTGCCCCACAAAAAACTCCACAGTGAGGAATTTGACCTGTTATGAAAAAACTCTGTTATTCCGCCTTTATCGCCTTTTGGGCAAGTATTGCCACCCTGGTGGCCGTGCAGGTGCTCGCCACCGACGGCGCAGATGGCGCCAGTCGAGCCGAAACCGCGCCCATCACCCTGGAAGAATTGGCCAGCCATAACAGCGAACAGGACTGCTGGATCGCCGTGGAAGGCAAGGTGTACGACATCACCACCTATGTGCCCAAGCACCCGGTGCCACCGGCCATATTGCTGGCATGGTGCGGCAAGGAGGCCACTGAGGGCATGCGCACCAAAGGCTATGGCCGCGACCACAGTCCCGCCGCCTGGGAAATGCTCGACGCCTATTTTGCAGGCTCGCTGGCGGAATAAGCTATAACGGGGAGAGTATTGTGGCAGCTCGTCAACCAAACATCTTGGCGTCCGTGGCAGTGGCAGTGGCAGTGGCAAAATCAGTGTCGGCATCCCCTTCGCTGTTGTTGATCGCGCTGCTGTGGATATGCTCAACCCTGTTGGCAACACTCGTACTCGCCGATGACGCCAGCTGCCACTTCTGTCACGCCAAGGACGCCCAGGGCGGCATTGCCCACCGCGCCCACGGCCTGGGCGCCGACCCCGAGGGCAGGCAGGGCACGGTAAGCTGCACCTCCTGCCACGGCAACAGCGCCGACCACGCCCGCAATCCCGGCATCAAGCCAGAGCACAGCTTCGCCAAAGAGGGCGATAATCTGGCTGCCGGCGACAGCACCTGTCTCAGCTGCCACAACAGTGCCATGAACCACTGGGCGTTCAGCGAGCACAACCAGGCAGAAATCGGCTGCCACAGCTGCCACAGCATTCACACAGCAGAGGATCAGATTCAAACCAGGGACGGCCAGTTCCAGGCATGTACCAGCTGCCACCAGCGCGAGCGCGCCGGGCAGACGCAGTTTTCCCGCCATCCCCTGGCAGAAGGCCATATCCAGTGTACGGATTGCCACGCGCCCCACGGCGGCAGCGCCATGAGCAATTTTACCCAGGCGACCCTCAACGACACCTGTTACCAGTGCCACGCCGAAAAACGCGGCCCTTTTCTCTTTGAGCACGAGCCGGTGCAGGACGATTGCAGCCACTGCCATCTGCCCCACGCCTCCGTCCACGACAGCCTGCTCAAGGCAAAGCAACCCTTTTTATGCCAGCAATGCCATATTGCCTCCCGCCACCCGGGTACGCTTTACGATTCCGAACGCCTGGGCAACAGAGATATTAATATCGTCGGCCAGTCCTGCACCAACTGCCACAGCCAGGTGCATGGCGGCAACCACCCCGCCAGCTCCACGTTCAGACGTTAGGAGTGCAGCCATGACCTTGCCCAGACTCTTGACCCTTGCCATGCCCCTGCTGTTTTTCCCCCTTTCTGGGATGGCGGAAAAAACAGCCCCTGGCAGTATATCGGGCTCCCTGGAGCTCGGCATCGGCGCCGTTGATAACGGCAACGGCTATTTCGGTCAGTACGGGAGACAGCTTCAGGATGAACATCTTTTCGGACTCGGCGCCCTCGACCTGTCCTGGCGGGACGCTGAAGATCGTTTTCGCCACGGCCATCTCCAGGTTTATGCAGGCATCGATCAGTTGGGCGCCAGCGCCGCCCTGGCGCGCCAGGGCGATTACCGCATCGGTCTCGACTACCGCCAGTTTGAATCCCTGTCCTGGGCTGACAGCTCCAGCGTCTACGCCGAGCGGGGCTCCACTCAGCTGTTGCCCGACAGCTACGCTGAACTCAGCAGCGGCGAACGCCATCCGGCGCAAGCAACCATGAGAAGGGAAGAGTTTGCCCTGGCACTGGCAAAAGAGGTGCAGCGCTGGCAGTTCAGCGCCACCGCCAACACCGAGCGCAAACAAGGGCGCAAGCTCACCGGCGCCAGCGAACGCTTTGGCGATGCCGTGCTTCTTTTGGCGCCTGTCGACTATCGCCACGACAGCGTCGATAGCGGCGTCGCCTATGTCGGCGACCGTTGGGCTGTCAACAGCAGCTATTATCTGTCGCGCTTTTACAATGACCAGCGCGCCCTGACCTTCGCCAACCCCATCAACCTCAATGCCCCCCTGCGCGCCCTGGATATGGCGCCGGACAATGAATTCCGCCGCTTCAGCGTCGACGGCCACTATCAGACAACGCCGTTGAGCCAACTGTCCTGGTATCTCGCCCACGGCGATGCCCGGCAAACAGACGATTTTTTACAACCGATTCTGGTGGCTGGTCAGCCAGTACTGGACTCCCTCGATGCCCGGCGGGTGGATACCACCCTGAGGCTGGGCTTTGCCGCCCGCGCCACCGCCAAACTTAGCTACAAGATCAAAGGGGAATACCGGGAGCGGGACAATCGCACCCAGGTGATACAGCTATCGCCGACCTCATACAATCATCTCTACGACAGCGTACGCAAAAATCTCGACGTCAGCGCCAGCTACCGCCTGCCCGCCAGTCTGCGCCTTAAAGGAGGCATGGCCTTTTCCAGCACCGAACGCACCACCCTCAGCCGCGACTCCTTTGCCGACGACAGCGACAAGCAGCGTGTTTGGGCGCAACTGCGCATGCCGGTGATCAGCCGTCTCAACTGGTCTGTCAACATCGAAACCAGCGAGCGGGATGTCAAACTTTCCCCACAGCGGCTCGCCGCCCTGTCGCTAGTCGCGCCCGTTCAGGCACTGCCGGAATACCTGCTGCCGGGGCGCAGCTGGCAATACGGCGTCAAAGGGGATATTTCAGTCAGCGACACCGTTCTGGTGATGGCCAGCTACGAGCGCCGCAACGATAACTTCAGCAATAATTATTATGGTCTGCGCAACCGCGACAGCAACCAGCTGGATCTGACCCTGTCCTGGCAGGTAAAAAAAGACCTGGCGGTGAATATTTTCGCCCTTTACCAGGATACAAAGGCGCCCCAGGAAGGTCTCGAATATAATCCCACCGCAGCCCCCAGCCATGCCAACGCCCGCTGGCGGCAATACCTGGAAGACGACGTTGCCAGCCTCGGCATTAACCTTCAATGGCAGCTATCAGCCAGCGTCGCCAGCAAAATTGCCTATACCTACAGCGATAACGACAGCAGTTATCGCAGCACCTGGCTGGAAAATGCCGACACCGGAGAAGCGGCCGGAAGCGAAGACCAGTTGCCCGGTTGGGGCACCGCCAGCCAGCGTCTGGAGGCCAATGCCGATTGGCGCTACAGCCAGCGCACCCTGATTAAAATTGGCTACATTTACGAACGGGTAACCAGCAGCGATTTTGCCTGGGGCGAGGACAGGTTCAGCACCCTGGGGTTTGGCTGGCGATCCCCCAACTACGATGCCCATGCCCTGGTTGTTGCCGTCAACTATTCTTTTGACAGCCTCAAATAGCCCAAACATGACCGCCGCCAACAACCACGAGCTCCACATTGTCGTTTTCGATGGCGTCTGCAACTTCTGCAACGGCTGGGTAAACTTCATCATCAAGCGCGACCCCAAGGGCATCTTTGCCTTTGCACCCCGGCAAACCCCTTTTGCCGAGGAATTACTGCATCAATATCAGATTCACGACCCGGACATGGGCACAGTGATACTGCTTAAAAACCAGCGGGTTTTTACCGCCAGCAGTGCCGCCCTGGAAATCGCCAAAGATCTCAAGGGTTTCTGGCCTTTGCTGATCCTGTTGAAAATTGTTCCCAGGGGTATCAGGGATTATTGTTACCGCGTGGTGGCACGCAACCGATACAACTGGTTTGGCAAAAAAGCGCAGTGCATGACGCCAATGCCACAGGTAAAATCCCGTTTTCTCGGCCTCTAAACAGAACCGCCCCTGTTGCCGCCAACCGACAAGTAAAGACGACGACATGACCGCCGACATCATTTTAGCCCTGCTTATTTTTACGGCCATTGCCTGGGCGGCCTACCTCTACAGCAAAAAAAGAAAGCGCCAAACCCTGCTGGCATCCCAGCTGTCGCCCCAGCATATCGCTATCCTGCGCAACCATGTTCCCCTCTACAACCGCCTGCCCCAACAGTTGCAGAAAAAACTTCAGGGGCTGATTCTCTGTTTTCTCGACGAAAAAGCTTTTGTCGGCTGCGATGGTTTTGTCATCAGCGACGAGGTGCGCTTGATTATTGCCGCCAACGCCTGCGTGCTGATTTTAAATAGGGAAAAAAACTATTTTCCCGGTTTTCAAACCATCCTGGTTTACCCGGATACCTATATGGCCGCCGATATTCACTACGACGGCCTGGTGGAAACTCACCACCAAAGCGCCCGCGCCGGTGAGTCCTGGCATCGGGGTCCGGTGGTGCTGTCCTGGGCGGATATAATGCGCGGCGCCTCCGGGGAAGAGGATGGCCACAATGTGGTTTTGCACGAATTCGCCCACAAACTGGACGAGGAAAATGCCGACATGGACGGACTGCCGGTGCTACGCAACCGCGACAGCTACCCGCAATGGGCAGAGGTGCTCAGCAAAGAATACGCCGCTTTCAAAAAAAGGGTGGAACAGGGCGAAAACCAGGTTATCGATGAATACGGCGCCGACTCCGCCGCCGAATTTTTTGCCGTGTGCACCGAAAGTTTTTTTGAAAAGCCAAAACAAATGAAAGAAAAACTGCCGCAACTCTACCGCCAGTTTCAGACATTCTACGACCTCGATCCGGCGGCCTGGTAAAACTGTGGCCTATCCAGTTGAAGACCTCGGCGCTGATGATACCGTCAGGGTTGCCGTCTATGAACAAAAGTTCGAGGGACTGGGGTGCCCAATCAGCGTTACAGCCTCAGTGAGTGTCATCGAGGCTTTTCGCTATTTTTAGGCTGAGGGCGCCACCGAAGGGACTCTCCGTCCTGTTAAATTCTCTCCCAGACAGGCCGATCAAACCACCACACTCGGAATCATATCCCACACCTTGCCATCCAGCAGGCGACCGTTGGCTTTTTTATTGCGCTGTTTGCCGTCAGCTCCCCATGCGCCCCACTGTTTGAAGAAGAAATCCACATTCGCCGCCAGACACTGGTTGCGAATGCTGCGCGCCCAGGCTTCTTTCATCAGGCGGGCGCCGGATCCGGATTCACCACCAACAATGACCCAGTGAATGCCTTTAAGATGTAACTGGCCAACATCTTCCAGCAGCGGCTCAATGGACAAAAACCGGGTTCTGGCCTTGATAGCCACCAAGTCGGGGATTCGCGGCTTGCCATATTTTCTATCTTCAACGGACACCCCAAGCCAAGCGTTGTCCGGCACGGGACGACTGGAAAAATATTCACGCATATTGCCGCTGCGCTTGGTCAAAATCTGATAAGTGTGATGCGGTGTCTGATGAATAACGTCCATCACCCGATCAATGAACGCGATTGGCACTTCATCCTGAAACAGATCACTCATGGAATTGACAAAATACATGGTGGGTTTCTGCCGCCGATAGGGCTGACTTAAACGCTCCGGTAGCAAGCTGAGCTTGAACCCGTTCTCGTAACCCGGAGCGCCCATGGCCTGAAGGCGGCGCGACATTGTTTCGGCGTAACAGTGCTTACAGCCGGGCGACACCTTGGTACAGCCGGTGACCGGGTTCCAGGTTTGTTCAGTCCATTCGATTTTGCTCATTGTTTGTTATCTCAGAACAATCCAGGTTGCGTGACCTTGGGCGGGTGGAATGTGCCAATAACGACATAGGGGTTACTCAGCTTGCGTACATGGGACGTGTACACTGTGCCCAGAAACAGATACAGATCCTTGGTGCGAGCGAAATCGTCCAAGTACTTTTGCCGAACCTTGGCAACAGCCACCTCTTCACCATGACTGTCGGCGTAACGCCAATACAAAGCACCGATTTCCCAATCTTCAATCATCAAGGTACTTTCCTTGCCGGCGTCATCAGTGAATCGGTAAGAAAATTTGTACGGGATTTTGCGCACAAGCTTAAAGTCCGAGCGATCCGTGTCATCAAACAGCGAACCCTGCTTCAACGATGCTTCGGCGGCAGCCTTTCGTGGCAGCTCCCATTCGCGCGCAACGGGCTTTACCACAACATCCAGAATCTCTGTCGGCTTGAATATTGCCAGAGAATACTCGTTGTTTCGCGAAGCTTGAATAATGGCTTCCAGGTTGGTGTGAATTGGGTTCTTGTCCAGAATCAGCTTTCTTCGTTCATCCCAAGCTCGCTCGGTGCCGATCTTCTCATGTACTGTGATGGCATCGATATCGCGAGGCCTGAAACTCTCAGGGCGCGGGTCTTGGGGATTCTTCTCCAGCTCCAGCTCAATCCAGTGGTACTTGCCGTATTGCTGATCCTTTTCAAGGAAGCGAAATGGCGAAGGGTAGATGCGCACCCAGCCGCCCTGTTCGCGGAAGCCTGCCGTACACACCAGCTCGGCGTAAGTGCTTGACAATGTTGGGTATGTTTTAACTGCAATCAAGATCCGTTCCCTGGCCATTATTATCTCCCGTTACAAGTGTTCGATGTCGTACTTCCACTCCGGCATTTGTTGCAAAGCCCTGGCCACCCTGCCTCGGTGACACATACATTCCTCGGCTTCGAAGCAGGTAATAGCCACCCGCTTGTATTTCTTTACTATGTCAAAGAGCTGCTGTAAGGCGGACGGATTTTGCCTCAGGGTACTGGCTTCATAATCATCAAACAGACGCTTATAGTCCGCTTCGGTTTCAAGCGTTTGTCGTTTTTCGGACACGATCCCCAGCTCCGGCAGGTGAATATAAGTAATACCCAGGCTCTCCAGCGTCTGTGACAATACTGTCTTGGAAAAACCATACTTACGGCTCAGCGGGTTCTTGCGCACATCGCAGAGCACCCGGATATTGTTACGCAGCAAATGATTCAGATACTGCTCAAAACTCTTACCCTCATAACCAATAGTAAAAAAGCGACTGGCACATTGGCGCGGGCGCTGCTTGTCAACCAGAGCCAATTCATCAGCGGATAGCAGTCGATTCGCAATCTCGCTACGAATGGCGTAGTACGGAAACCGCGTATACACCTCGCGTATCAAAGCATCACCAGTAATATCTGCGTACTTATCCCGGAACAGGAGCAGCTTCTCTCGCTCACCAGCTGCAAGCATGCCTGCGTAGTCGGAGTCGTTGGCAAGCTGCCAGTGATCCGAATCCGGGGAGATTGCGCCCAGGTCAACCAGCTTGCGCCGATCCGCATAGGACTGAAAGGAAAAGCAGCCATAGCGAAACGGAACAAACTCGTAACTTTTGCTTTGCTGGCAAAGCTGGGTGAACAGGAACAGGTACTTTTGCAGCTCGATATTCGTAAGGCGACCACCAAAGGCCTGTATTACGGACAGCAGCACTTTGTGGCGATGGAATGTCACTTTTTTGGGGGAGGAGGTAGTCATAGTAGGCAACAATACATCATCGAGAAGGCTGTGTAGAGTATAAATCAAGCAAGTCGGTCACGCCCCAAAGTCATTCGAATGATCCAACTAATAAACCCAGTTGTTATGTGCCAGCGGCATTCGGTTCAACAAGTCCCTGCGCTCGCGCCAGTCTGGAAGGAGCTTGTCCATATAGGCCTTAAAGCGTTCATTGTGTTTGCGCTCGAGCAGGTGCACCAGCTCGTGTACCAAAATGTATTCCAAACACTCGGGTGGCTTTTTGGCCAGTTCAAGATTCAACCAAATGCGTTTAGCACTGGCATTGCAGCTACCCCACTTGGTTTTCATTTTTTTGACCCCCCAATCGGCAGCGGCAACGCCTATTGTGCTTTGCCAAACCGGTAATAATTCGCTGATTCGTTCTTTTAGCACATCGCGGTAAAACGAATTCAGCACCATGGTCTTGTTTGCCACCGTGGTTTCTTTGTTGACGTGTAGATGAAGTCGACCCCGCCCCAGCTTGATTTCATGCTTGCCTGCGCGCTCAACAATATTGAGGCGATAGGGTTTTCCCCATAAATAGTGGCACTCGCCACTGACCATTTCGCGGTCAGACTGGCGGGGCTGTTTGGCAAAATCACGTTGTTGCTTTTTGATCCAGGGAATGCGACTAATCACCGCCATGCGAACGGCGGTATCCGTCATGGCCTCTGGTGCCGACACACGCACACGGCCATCGGGGGGCAGCACGCTGATATGGAGGTTTTTGATGGCCTTGCGATTCAGCTGCATCGCAATTGAACCTATCTCAATCATCGCCATCACTGATACTCTTTCTGTGCCTTGGCCAACTCCATTACGCCTTGGATATCCACATCATAACCAGCTGTCTCTTCTCGAACAGCATTGGCAATTTCTCGCTCTTTGAAGCGATCCCCTACCCAGTCCGCCTTCTTGGTATAACGAATGGCACTATCGATTTTGGTAGCCAACACTTCGTCGTTACCGAAGTTATCGTAGAAAGCGCGCTTGGGATTAGAATCCATAGATGGCGGATAGTTAGAAGCCGTTTGTTGTGGGCGAATCACCTTGCGGGATAACTCACGAATCCGTTCCAGGTATTCCTGATAGTCAATTGCCTTTTGGCGACGCAGCTCAATCAACTCGTCCAACAGTACCGACATTTGCTCGTAATACTTTGGGTTAACCGGGTTTTCATCGACGATGGTCTTGCGCACATTATTTTCGATGGTTTCTGCCATCGCTTCTGGATTATTGCGAATATTCTCCGGCAGGCTATCTGCAGCAACGGCGCCTTTTTCGACGATCAGCTCGATCAGGCCAAGCTCTTCAAAATCCATCAGCACTTCGCTGTCGTCCGCGCGAATATACATATCGAGAAGGTGGCGCATCGCGGGTTCAAAGCGTTTCATTTCCACCAAATCGCCGCTGGCCAATTTCACTTCGTCACGAACTTTTTCAAAGTGAACAACGTCCGACCGAATCCCATTAATCTCCTGGGCGGAGTAACCTGCATCGGGCATTTCGTTGGCGATATTGGCAAACGCCCGCAGCAGCTTGGCCACATTTTGATACAGGGTTAAGCGCAGTGCCTCTTTCTCGGTTAATTCATCCTGATTCGTACCCGACTCACCACAAAAATAGTGGATATAGTCCTGGGTATTACGAGGGGCTTTTACGGGTTCACAAAGGGCGCGCACCATCTCCAGCGCGTTATCCAAATCGAGCCTGGCCTGCTCCAGGCGATCTTTTAAAAGCCCGGCAACATCTTCCTTGTCGTAGCCATCAAATGCGCCCTGGGTATAGTCAGAAATCGCTTTATCCAGCGAACGGAACAGATCCTTGTAGTCGATAATATAACCGTATTCTTTATCATCGCCATCCAAACGGTTCACGCGGCAAATAGCCTGAAACAGATTGTGGTCAGCCATTTGTTTGTCGATATACAAATAGGTTGCCGAGGGCGCATCAAATCCTGTCAGCAGTTTATCGACCACGATTAACAGTCGCATCTGCCCTGGCTCATCAATAAACTGCTTTTTAACTTCTTTTTCAAACTCTTCGACACGATTGGCAGCTTTGTCTTCCGATTGCTCAAAATAGTCCGCCAGCATTCTGCGGTAAATATCGTATTTGAAAAGCTTCTCCGTTAAACCTTCGCCGGTCTCTTCGCCTTTAATACTGGCCGCCGTTGGCTGAAAACTGGTGACAATGGCAACCTTGCCAGCCAAATCTGTTTGGCTGAACATTTCATAGGCTTTACAGGCCTGATAAACGCTGGCGCACACCAACATGGCATTGCCGTAGCCATCCATCAGGCGCGGCTTGGTATCCATGTCCAACAGAATGTCATTGACGATTTGCTGCAAACGGGATTTGCTCGACAGCACCTTTTGCATGGTGCCCCATTTTTGCTTGAGCTGGGTTTTGGCTATCCGTGAAAGTCCTCGGGTTTTCGCTTCAAACCACTCATCGACCTTTTTCTCCGAGGTAATGTGCTGGTCGATGTCGCGGGCTTCATAGCGCAAATCCAGCACCACGCCATCGGCGACAGCTTCGTCAAACTTGTAGGTATGAATGTAGGGACCAAACACCTCTACGGATTTTTTCTTGTCCTTTTTCATCAGCGGCGTGCCGGTAAAGCCGACAAACATCGCTTCTGGCCCCTCTTTGTTTTTAAACAGGGACTTCATCGCTTCGTGCAACTTGCCCGACTGAGTACGGTGGCATTCATCAACAAATACGAATAGGTCGCCTTTGGCTTTAAAGTCCGATGGTAGGGATTTCTTTAACTCGGCAATAAACTCATCCGTCGCGGTATCGTTTTCCGAATCAGACTGCCGACCAAATTTATGGACTAAAGAGCATACCAACCAAGGGTTGGGCTGATTGAGCGTCGCCACCAAATCAGCACCACTTTTAGTGCGATAAATATCTTCCTCAACACCAGTGAACACTTTTTCAATCTGTTCGTCCAGCTCAGTACGGTCAGTCACGATCAGCACACGAGCGTCTTTGACATTCTCACGTATCCATTTGGCCAGCCATACCATAGTCAGGCTTTTGCCAGAACCTTGCGTATGCCAAATAATGCCGCCTTCTCGCCTTGCGATATGGCGTTTTGCCGCTTCAATACCAAAGAACTGATTGTGACGACAGGTCTTTTTAATACCCGCATCGAAAACAATAAAATCGTGGATAATTTGCAGCAAGCGCCCTTTATTGCATACGCGGCTCAGGTGAAAGTCGAGCTTATGGCTATACCCGTTTTCTACCTCTTCTTTCCATTCAAGATAGTACTTCTCTGGTGTTTCAATCGTG
Source organism: Porticoccaceae bacterium (assembly GCA_023228865.1). The sequence goes on from JALOAH010000038.1 coordinate 18,096, forward strand.
CCGTAACGCAAGCCTTGCGTGTCGTTACCCGCCATCACCAATTGCATGGTGGTAAAGAAGTTACGGATAAAATCTTTCTTTTGGTTATCGAGGTTCTGGCGAATACCCTCAGAGACAGACACCGAAGAGCGTTTCAGCTCAATCACACCAAGCGCGATACCATTGACATACAACACAATATCTGGACGTTTTTTGTTCTCGCCCTTAATGGAAACTTCTTCGGCAATGGCAAAATCGTTCGCCTCAGGGTTCTTCCAGTCAATCAACCATACAGTTTCGTTTAAGTGACCTGCGCCTTCTTTATCTTTCACGCCGTAACGCAGCAAGCGATAAACCTCTTTGTTGGCGTAATAGAGCTTTTTACCTTCGCCCAGTGCTGCTGCCGTATCCAATTGGCGAATAGCACGATTGATCAACGCCTCGCTAACACCGCGTTTTTTGAGCCAATCAACGAGGATATCCACTTCAATATTTTTATTATTAGCGCGGTCCTGCCAATCGCCTAAATAGCGATAGCCTAAGTCAGTTTGAAAAAACTGAACGATACGATTTTGGGTAGCGCGCTCGCGCTGGCCTACATTACTCATAGCTAAAACCCTTATTCGAATCCTTTTCAAACACCGTTAACATGGCTTTTTCATGAACGACTATTTGAGTTTCTGACCATTCGCCATCAACGTTCATCAACTTAATCATTTCATACAGCTTAAGGCTATCAATGCTTTTGGCTGCAATAGCAGCTTTAAAATGATCACGCTTAGCGGTGGGTTGTACGTTACTTAATTTTGAATTTTTGCTATGGCTAATCAAGCACAAATTACCAAAGCGATGCAAATCAGCATCCGGCAGTACATGATGCCCATCAAGTGGGTGCTGCGGATAAAAGTGTTCAACAGAGCTTCGGAAGGTAAACTCAAACTGAGTAATCACATCATCCGTTTTGTTTGGTTTTCCCTCACACCACAACAAGTAATCGAGATAGTTAAACACTAAGTTATTTTCAATTGCGCCATAACGCAGCTTTACTAATACTTGCTGATTATTTGAATCAAATGCTGAATATTCTTTGTTTTGAAAAATCATTTGGTAGTAATCAGCAGGAGATGCACTTAAAAAACGACCATATACAAATTGACGAGATAAATATTCAAGCTTCTGCAAATAAAGACGAGGCGTAATTTCATCCATAGCAAACAAATGGAACAATGCACCATTTAACCAGTGCTTATAAACCAGTGTCGGTGTGGAAACATGCAAAGCACTTAACAGCATTAAAATCTGACGATTTATCCCTTCAAAGCCATCTTCATTATCCTGTTCTTCGCTGCCACCAAAAGTATTAATGTAGCTCTGACTCTTAGCGTTATAAAAATGCAGCTTTTTCAAGCTCCACCTATCTTTGCCATCACTAAATTCCCGCTTAATGATGTACTGGTCAAAAAGATATTTGCACTTGAGTAACGCGAATACAAAGTCTTTAACTGCGTTAATTTTGTTACTGCCATTTTCTTTCAAGTAGGCATCGAACTGCTCTAACAAACGCTTATCGTCCAACGCGACATCCTGTTTTGTTAACACTCTTAAAACATGCAGCAAGAAGTTTGAAAAATTAATAACGCTATTAAAGCGCTCTGGTGTCTGCGTTAGATCAGCGCTAAACGTTGACTGAGGGGGCTTTGCTAATATTTCCTTGAATGTCAGCGATACAGCCTGACCTTGCCCACTCTTTTGAGTGTTTGTCACGGCAATGCTTGCAGCTAAATCAGCGTAGCAGGTTGGCGTAAACTGCCCCCAATGATCCTTACCAAAAACAGTGTGCCTTTCGTCTGGGGTAAAACCGTATTGAACGTAACGCTCCATATTGGCCGTTGCGTCCCACACCTTGCCCAGTAGCTGTATGCTCTGTTCGCGCTCATCAATATCGGTAATTTCATTTAATACCGACATTAATCTTGCTTTGACGACCTCGTGCTTTTCTAGCTGCTCACCGCGATTATTCATTACCTCAAAATAATGATTTAAATCGGTATCTTTGGGCACAGATACTCGGGCTATTTCTACCTTTTCGTAAAGGTATTGGCAAAATCCTTCAAGCTTATCCCCCAAAGCTAATAAGCCCTTTTCTAGCAAAGAGAAACCATTCACCACATCGAGGTTGTAGTCATCGGTTTTTAAGTGTTCTAGTGCAACGCCTTGAATTAGGCAGGCAAAGGTATCCGATGATTTTTGGCGGCTTTCAAAATTGAGATTAGGAGTAGTGTACCAGCCCATATCGACAGTCACTTTGCCTGCAGCATATAAGCGTTTGAGAGCAAAGGTTAATAAGGTGAGTGTGGTAAAACGTTGTTGCCCATCAATCACTTCAAAGCTGCCATCGTTACGCTCAAATACGACCAACGTGCCAATGTAGTAGGTTTGATCTGGTTTACTATGTTGATAATCCAATACGTCTTGGATCAGTTGGTTGATTTCACCCTCACCCCACGCATAGTTCCGTTGATACATAGGGACGACATATTGGCTTGCATCACAAAGTAATTTTTTAACCTTAAAGCTGACAATTGCTTTACCATCAGCCCCATCATTGTATTTCGTGTATGGCATCCGAACATTACTCATAGTACTTCATTTCCTTAAACAGCTCGGTAATTTCACTAAGATTGGTTCCCTTGCAATCAGGCGCTTTAAGTGTGGATAGCGGCCAATTTAAAACATCACTTGGTTGCACCGCTTGCTTTATTCGCTCAAATACATTGTGCGTTAGCGCATGTTTATCCATACGCTCTATACCCACCACCTGCATTTCTAAGCGGCAGCTATATGCCCAAACAAACAGCTTCTCTATCGCTTGTGAAATCTGATGTGCGCCAAACTTATCTAGATAAAAAATTACCGCACAATCAAACAGTGTGCGCACATAGCCATCCCCTGTGCGGGTTCGAGAGCGGTAGGTATTTACGGTATGTAAAATCTTACAAGCTAAGGGCTCTAGCTCATGGCCGAGTATGCGAATGCTCTGTTTTTCTTCACTAACCTTGGCCTTATCTTTTCCACTTCGTTCATCGCTTACGATCTCAGCTATTTTTTGTTGGTAATGGCTGGTCATTTCAAAAAAACGCCTACCATTTATGATCATCTGATCAAGGTGAAAAGGGAAACTCATGTGTTGGTGATCAATATGGCGCTGGTACTGGCCGTTATAGTCATCAACAAAATGGTGAGCGATTCGAAGCGGCTCCACATAAGGGTAAAGCCCTACCTGATCAAGATTGACTCCTTTAAATAAACCCACTTTAGATTTATTAAAGTATTGTGCCGATTTACCTTGCGCCCAGTTGCGAATACGAAACAAATAGTTGGAAAACAGTCGCGCCAACTGTTCACTTTCCAGGCTTTCCCAATGGCGCACCGAGTCTGCTTTAAGCTCCGTTTCAGTTTGCGAAAACTCACGCAAATGAAAAGCTTTTAATAAGTCATGCGGGTCTAAATCTCGGCCTCTGGCGTTTTGCGAGTCAAAAAACTGGAAAGCCTCTGACACATCATCAAGCACAAAGGTAACCACTTCACAGCGGTTTAATAAAAAATCAATATCCGCCTCTGTAAAGTCATTGCGTGCAACGGCACGTTTTGCCGCCATAAAGTTTTGGTGCAAATTACGCTGTGAAATATCGCTGTTAAACGTTTGTCGTTGCAAAAAGGTGTTAACAGGCTCAACAAGTGAGGTAAGCGTGTCTTTTACATCCTGCCGTTTTAATCCTGCCAAACGCTCGTCTAACAAGGCTTTTACTAAAAGCACCAAGGTCAATGTGCGCTGCTGCCCGTCAACAATATCGAGCTTTTCTGCGCCATTGTCTGTGTGTTTATGAAACACCACTGAGCCTAAACGGTAAGCCGATTTCTCTCGATATACGCTCAAATCACTTAACAAATCCGCCAAATTTTCTTGTGACCATTTGTAAGGCCGTTGATAGGCAGGAATAGCTAGGTTTGGTAGAGTCAGTAATAACTTAACTTGTATAACTTGCTTATTGATACTGTCCATAGCCTACACCTTTTAGTCCTTATTAAACGGCAACCGCGTTTTACCCGTCAGCAGCTCTTGCATCATGCCTTGTTTGATTTGGCGGGTTTTGCCAAGGCGTTGTTCCAGCGCCTGAATTTCTGCGTCCATATCGGAGAGGATGGTGGCGATGGCGGTTTGTTCTTTTATGGATGGGAGCGGCACCTTTGCTTTTCTGATATCTGACGTACCGATATTTGCCTGCACCCCTAACGAAGCAACACCCTTACAATATGTTTTCCAAACAGGCAAACAGCTCAGAAAACTAAAGTATCCCGTATAAGCAATTTCATTTTTAAGCCGAAGCAAGCCAACGCGTTGGTTTAGAAGTGCTATACCACCTAACTTAGCGATTGTCATTTGACCGATAAGATTTTTATCTGGAGTCACATCAGTCATCGCTATTAGGAGATCACCGTCTCGAACCCAAAACTCCTTAAGCGAATCCTGTTGTTCCGAATCCCATTTATTCACCTTGGAGATATCAAACTGAAATGAGCCTGAAAGTCCAATTTGAGCCATAGTAATGATTGGTGTTCCAGTAGAGGAGTATCCATTTGCCGAGAAAGCATACCCATTTCGAAATTCCTTCAATGTGCAGCCAAACTCCACAACCTCCCAATCCTCAGGTACTTCGCCCAATTCACTTGGCTTGGTGCGTTTTGGCGTACCATCTTCACGCAGGGCGAATTGCGGCAGGCGGGTGCGGCCGGTGAGGAGTTGTTGCATGGTAGCGGTTTTAATGGCCTGTTTTTTGGCGATCAGTTTTTCCAGCTCGCGGATCAGTGCATCGACATCGGATAGGGCATTGGCGATGGCGGTTTGTTCTATGATATTAGGCAGTGGAATTGAAAGTCTTTTTAATATGCTGGCATTTAGCACTGCCATCGTCCCACCTTGCGCGGACATCGCTAAATAAGACTGAACCCTTTCAGACTCAAAGAGATTCTTAAAAAATAGGGGAATAATTTTATTTTGATTGAGTCTAAATCTCAAAAGCCGAGGATTAATAATACCTTTCGCAGCATTCTCCGGAATAATTAATAACTTGCCTGCCGTCCCAACAAGACTTAAAAGAATATCGCCCGGAAGTACCTCACAGCTTCTCAACTGACGAAATTTCAATTCATCAACAAAATAGTCGCCGAATTGATGGTCTCCACTAATTACCTGTTCTTGCCCATAAATCTTAAAGCCGTCATTTACATAGATATCTTTTGTCAAAGATGAGCCAAATGGCCCTGCTTTAATGGCAGGCTGACCGATTACATTGAGAGACTCTATTTCTACAAGTTCCCAATCCGCAGGTATTAAACCTAGCTCGGTCTGTTTAAACTCAAAACACGCACCTTCTGCGGCATCAACCAAATACTGCGCACTCATTTCAGCAATTTCATTCACATTATGTCGACCATCCATGCCTCCACCCTTCGGGCCGCCGGTTCCGGCGTTCAAATGTTTTCCCGAAAAATTTGTCATAGCGTCCACTCCAAGCCCATGGCTTTTAGGTGGCCTGCCACCTTGTCGCTTAAGCTCTCTACCGATTGGGTAAGGGCTGGCAGTGGCTCGCTGTAACGCTCTTCCAGCTCTTTGACACGATTAGCCAGTTGCTGCGTCACGCGCTCGATTTCGGCAACGATATTGCTTTCAAGCGTTGCCAGCCATTTGTCATCCACAACCAGAGATTTGATCTCATCGATGCTGAGTTTGGGGTATTGCTTACATACCGCTAAATCGAGGGCTTCTTGCGCGTCTTTTAGGGCTTTTTTGGCATCACCCTCAGCATCAAACAGCTTTTTGGCTTGTTTTAGTACGGCTTTTTCATCGGCGTCAGTGGCTAGTTTCAAACGCGCCGTCACCGTGGCTTTGGTGACTTTGTCTTTGTCATTCAAGGCATCATTCAGCAAACCGTCGTCACCACTGTTTTCTTCCAGATAGGCTTCTAGCTCTTGGCTGGCGCTATCCAATAGCGATTGCAGCGTATCGACTTTGACTTGTTCGGCGGCAAAAAAGCGCGCCACGATCAACGCCGGAGGGATGAGTTCGGCTTTGTATTTGGCTTTACCAATCACTAAATCAGGCGATTCTTTCAGTTTTTCGCCTTTTTTGACGACTAACTCACGCAGCACCTTGCCTGCTGGCCAGCCGTCTTGCACCAATACATACACATCGTCTTGCATCACCTCTTCCCAATAGTCCATCAGGATCTGGTAAATATCGTATTTACTCAGCAGTGGCGTTTGCGCATAGCTTTGCAGCAAATCTTCGCTGATGCGATGAATAATCTGTTTTGGCGATTCATCTTGCGCTATGGCGTGGAGGTTTGAACGCTGCGCCCATTCTGTAAAGGGCACTAGGCTTTGTGTGGCGAAGGTTTTGAACTCGTCATGGCTCAGGATGGTGCTTTTCACCTCGGAGGCTTTAACCAAGGCTTTGCTATAACCTTCACGGGCAGGCTCAAACAAGGTCGCACGAATGCTCGGGAAGACTTGCCAGAAGCGCTCTAAGGCATCGATGTCGCGGTTTGGAATGCCGCCTTGCAGATGGGCGCTTAAATCGTGCAGGTCTTCCGGTTCGCTGGAATCGATGTAGCGGGGAATATTGAGGTTGTAGTCGTTACCGGCGATTTCACTGAGCGGCACCATACGCGAGTAGCGCGGTAGTTCTAGCTGCTTGGTGAAGACATCGACGATTTTATGAATATCTTGGCTGCGCAGGCGGTTTTTATTGCCGTCTTTGGCAAAGCCTTTGCTGGCATCGACCATAAAGATGCCGCTGCGAGCGTTCGCGTGCTCTTTGTTGATGACGATAATACAAGCAGGAATGCCGGTGCCGTAAAACAGGTTGGCCGGTAAACCGATTATGCCTTTGATGTAACCTTGCTTGATGAGGTTTTCACGAATGCGCGCTTCGGCGTTGCCACGGAACAAAACGCCGTGAGGCAGAATGACCGCGCCTTTACCGGTGCTTTTTAGGCTTTTAATAATGTGCAGCAAAAAGGTGTAGTCGCCATTTTTCTCGGGTGGAATGCCCCAACTGAAACGGCCAAATTCATCCTCTTGCGGGTTAATGCCGCTGGTCCAGTTTTTGTTGGAAAACGGTGGGTTGGCCACGGCGAAATCAAAAGTCTTAAGTTGGCCGTTTGCCTCTTTCCATTGCGGGTCAGCAATGGTGTTGCCTTTCCAGATTTTGGCGGTGGCGTTGTTGTGCAGGATCATGTTCATACGCGCCAAGGCACTGGTGGCGTTGTCCATCTCCTGGCCAAAAATACTCAAGCCACGCGGCGCTTCATCACTGGCTTTTAACAATAGCGAGCCCGAGCCGCAGGTTGGGTCGTACACGGTGGCATCTTGCGGGGTATTGCTATCAATACCAATGACTTTAGAGAGGATGCGTGACACTTCCGATGGGGTATAAAACTGTCCTTTAGATTTACCTGATTCGGTTGCAAAGTGGCGCATCAAGTATTCGTAAGCATCGCCCAACAAGTCATCGCCATCGGCGCGGTTATCGCCAAGGTTTAGCCCTTCAAAAATGCCGATTAGCTTACCTAGCCGATCAACCATCTCTTTACCTTTGCCAAGCTTGTCTTCATCGTTAAAGTCGGCAACGTCTATCACGCCTTTGAGATCGTTTTCTTCGGCCAGTGCGCTGATGACTTTGTTGATTTTGTCGCCGATTTCTTTGTCGCCTTTCAGCGCAACCATATCGTCAAAACTGGCACCTTGTGGCACTACAATCATGCCGTAAGGGTCGCCTTTGTATTTGTCAGAGACATACTTCATAAACAGCATGGTCAGCACATAGTCTTTGTACTGGCTGGCGTCCATACCGCCGCGCAGCTCGTCGCAGCTGGCCCAAAGGGAGGAGTAGAGTTCGGTTTTCTTGATGGCCATTTAAATTCCTTGGCAACGATTTAGTGCCGTTATGCCCTTATATTCATTGTTAAGGACGCTCTGGTTAATGTCATTCCCGCGCAGGCGGGAATCTATAACCGCTTGATTTTTCTGGACTCCAGCCTACGCGGGAGTGACGAAAACAGCGTTAATCAGAGCTTCCTTGAAATTTGTCGATGTTGAACCCGGCAGCTTGCAGACGCTGGTTCAGGTTGCCCATTTTCCTCTATCCAGTGCCGCAACTGCTGGTCAATCAAACCGTCTCGATGGTGGAGGAACGGGGTGCGGGAACGGGTATGAGTCGAGGCTCTGGTTGCCACGCCAGTGGGAACCAGGTGCCATTTGAAGCCGCTATGGTCACATTGCCATCATCAGCCTACATCCGCCAGGTTGCCCTTATCCTCCAGCCACTGCTTGCGATCTCCGGCACGTTTTTTGGCGAGCAGCATGTCCATGAGTTCGTTGGTGTCGATGCCGCCCTGGGCGAGGTCGTCGTCGAGGGTGAGTTGCACCAGGCGGCGGGTGTCCGGCGCCATGGTGGTTTCCCGCAGTTGCAGGGGGTTCATTTCCCCCAGGCCTTTGAAGCGTTGCACATTGACCTTGCCTTTTTTCTTTTCCGCCTGAATGCGGTCGAGAATACCCTGGCGCTCGCTTTCATCGAGGGCGTAGAACACCTCTTTACCCACGTCGATACGGAACAGGGGCGGCATGGCGACAAAGACATGACCGGCGCTTACCAGCGGCCGAAAGTGGCGCACAAAGAGGGCGCACAGCAGGGTGGCGATATGGAGGCCGTCGGAGTCGGCATCGGCGAGGATGCAGATTTTGTGGTAGCGCAGCTGGGAAATATCCGTAGTGCCGGGGTCGACGCCGAGGGCGACGGAAATGTCGTGCACTTCCTGGGAGCCGAGAATTTCCTGGCTGTCCACTTCCCAGGTATTCAGAATTTTGCCGCGCAGGGGCATGATGGCCTGAAAGACCCGGTCTCGCGCCTGTTTTGCGGAACCGCCCGCCGAGTCCCCTTCCACCAGAAAGAGTTCGCCCACGGCGGGATCGCCACTGGAGCAGTCCGCCAGTTTGCCGGGCAGCGCCGGGCCTGCGGTGACGCGCTTGCGCTCGATTTTTTTGCTGGTGCGCAGCCGCCGCTGGGCGGAGCTGATGCAGAGTTCGGCGAGTTTTTCCGCCTCCTCGGTGTGCTGGTTGAGCCAGAGGCTGAAGGCGTCTTTGACCACGCCGGAAACAAAGGCTGCCGCCTCCCGGGAAGACAGGCGCTCTTTGGTTTGACCGGAAAACTGGGGGTCGGCGAGTTTCGACGACAGCACATAGCTGCACTGATCCCAGATATCGTCCGGCGTCAGTTTGACGCCGCGGGGCAGAAGGTTGCGAAACTCGCAAAATTCGCGCATGGCCTCCAGCAGGCCTGTGCGCAGGCCGTTGACGTGTGTGCCCCCTTGCGTGGTGGGAATCAGGTTGACGTAACTTTCCTGCACCAGGGCGCCGCCTTCGGGATGCCATTGCACTGCCCAGTCCACCGCTTCGCTGCGCCCGGCAAAGGTGCCCACAAAGGGCGCCGCCGGCAACGTCGGCCATTCGCTGGTGGCGGACGACAGGTAATCGGCAAGGCCGTCCTGGTAATACCAGGTTTCGGTTTCCCCCAGGTTTTCGTCGAGAAAGGTGACTTCCAACCCTGCACAGAGCACCGCCTTGGCGCGCAGAACATGGCGCAGTCGCGACAGGGAAAATTTCACCGTGTCGAAGTATTGGGGATCGGGCATAAAACGGACACTAGTGCCGGTGTTGCGCTTGCCGCAGCTGTCGATGACTTTGAGGTCGCTGACTTTGTTGCCCCCGGCAAAAGCGATGTGATAGACCTGGCCGTCGCGGCGAATGGTGACGTCGAGCGTCAGCGACAGGGCGTTGACCACGGAGATGCCGACACCGTGAAGACCGCCGGAAAACTGGTAGTTTTTGTTGGAAAACTTGCCGCCAGCGTGAAGGGTGGAGAGAATCACCTCAACCCCCGACACCCCCTGCTCCGGATGCATATCCACAGGCATGCCACGACCGTCGTCCGTGACAGTGACGCTGCCGTCCTTGTGGAGAATGACATCAATTTTTTTGGCGTGACCCGCCAGCGCCTCGTCGACACTGTTGTCGATAATTTCCTGGGCGAGGTGGTTGGGTCTGGTGGTGTCCGTGTACATGCCCGGACGTTTGCGCACCGGGTCTAGCCCGGTGAGGACTTCAATATCCTCGGCGTTGTAGTTACTCATTTAGGATTTCCAAAAACGGATGATATCGGGGAAAAAGCGCTCAAAACTCTGGAAACTGTGGTCGCCGCCCTCTTCGATGGTCAACCGGCATCCCTTGTAAAAGGATTCTGCCTGGCGGTAATCGAGGACTTCGTCGGCGGTTTGCAACAGCACCCAAATATTGTCCGGGCGGCTGATGGTATCGACGCCGTAGTGCTGAAAATCCAGGGCATCCTGCTCGGTCAGAACAAAGGTTTCGCCGGTGTGATAATTGGTCTGGAGGCCAGCCAGATGCTCCACCGCCTCCCAGGGGCGCACGGCGGGATTGATCAGCACCGCCTTGCAGGCGAACTTTTCCGCCAGCCAGGTGGCAAAAAAACCACCCATGGAGCTGCCAATCACCAGGGTGTTTGACCAGTCAAAGTGCTTGCTGACGTCAAGGAGCTGCTCACCAATTTTGTGGGCAAAGGGGCTTTGAAACGGGCACACATAATCAATTTGAGGGTACTCCTTCGCCAGCCAGGCCTGCAATTGCCGCGCCTTGGTGGAATCTGGGGAGCTGTTATAACCGTGGAGATAAAGAAGATGCATGAAATCTGTCACCGTTATTTAAGAGTCGTTAGGGCGTTGCCGGGAATTATAGAGAAAATCAGTAGCCTTTCACCCCGGCATCGACCTTTTCCTCGGTATCTTCGATAAAGACAACCCCGGTTTCGATGGTGCCATTGTCGTAAAGATTGATCCAGCGGTAGCCCGGCGGCAGGTCTGCGAGGGCAAAATCCTCCTGAAGGGCAGCGAACTGAAAACAGGTCGAGGGCGTACAATACAGGGGAATACCGGCAAATTCGAGGCTGGCCTGCTGGTGGACATGGCCGGTAAAGATGGCTTTGACATTGGTGCTCGAACGCAGAATTGCTGCTAACGCCTCGCCGTTGGCGACCTGCTGGCGGTCGAGCCAGCGACAGCCCACATCCATGGGTGGATGGTGCATAAACAGCACCACGGGATGATTCGCCTGCTCCGCCAACGCCAGGGCGAGAAACTCCAGCTCGGCATCGGCGAGGCGCCCGCCGACCCGGTGGGGCACTGCGGTATTGAGGCTGATAATACGCCAATCGCCGCGGGCAAGCAGGGGTGTATAGGCGGGAACAGCGGGAATGTCCGCCATCAGGGCAAAGTCATCGTGATTGCCCGGCAACCAGCTGTAGTTGAGTTTGGCGGCAACCATTCGCTGGCTGAAGTGCCTGTAGGCGTCCCTGGAGCCGTGGGCGGCAATATCGCCGCTCACCATCACCAGATCCGGCGCCTGGGGCTGCCTGCCGAGGCGCGCTAAAACCTCCTCAAAACTGCCGAGGGTTCTCACTCCGGCAAGGCGGTAGTCGATCTGGGGTCCCAGATGGCAGTCGGTAATCTGAATAATGCGAATAATCCCTTTCGTTTCGCGCGGCTCCACCTGACTGCCAAGAATATCCACGTTATTGCTCGTTCAGGAATAGATGGATGCCATTGTCACCCCGCAAATTCGCAGGGCGTGTCGGCAACATAGCCATGGCCGATGGCCAGCGCCAGCCATTCCGACAGAAAGCGGTTCCACTGGGCTTTTTCATCCGGCTGCAGCATGTCTTCATTGGGATACAGATAGCGGGGTCTGGGGTTGCGTCTACCGGCACAATGTACCACTTCGGCGAGACGGGCGTCGTGATAGAGTCGAACTTTCAGGGAGGGCTCTGGCAGCCATTCCGCCAGGCGTGTCGGCTTGGTTCCCTGCTGGCAAATTTCCACCAGCGAAGTGTAGGGCGTGCGCTCAATAACATCCAGCGTCATAATCACTTGATTGGCACCGGGCAATCGCAGCTGAAAGCGATCGAGGTCATCAAAGCCGGGCAACAGCTTGAGGAGACGATAATAATTCGCCTCGCAGTCTGCCATAAATGCTTTTAGATCAACCTTGTAACGCAACCTTTCACCCTCTGTTTACTGGCGGATTTGCCGCCATTTGCAGCACAGTCCCAGGCCGGTTAGCGCGCGCCCGCGACAATATCGCCATAATGCAATGCCAGCCACTGCAACGCAATGGTTAGAGGTGCATTGTCACAATCCCCGTTTTTTAGCGCCGCCATTGCGCGCTCGCGGCTGACCACATGGAGGCGAATATCTTCCCCCTCTTCCGGCAGGCCAAAAATACCGCCCCTGCCCTCCAGGTTGGCCAGGCCACAGTAGAGCGCGATGCGTTCATTGCTGCCCCCTGGCGTGAGCAGCACATCGCAGATGGGAATGAGTTTTTCGGCGCGCAGACCCGCCTCCTCCGCCAGCTCCCTGTGGGCAACCGCCTCGAGATTTTCTCCCGGCTCCACCAGCCCGGCGACCACCTCCAGCAGCCAGGGACTGCGCTCATGTTCCAGAGCGCCAATACGGAATTGCTCCACAAGCCCCACCAGATCGTTGTCGGGGTCGTAAACCAGAACACCCACCGCCCGAGGTCGCCAGAACAGCTCGCGGGATATGGGCTTGCCCCAGCCGCCCCGAAAAAGGCGGTGGCGCAGTCTGTAGCCCAGCATGCGGAAAAACCCTTTGTAGTGCACTTCCTCGGCAAGAATCTCGACATCCTCGCGAGAAAAACCCGGTTGACCAAACATCATTCCTCCCCATTGCAGTCGTTTTGCCAGAGGCGAAACCATACGCCATAGGTAAGAGTATGTAAAAGCACAGGGGTGAGATGGCGTTTTGGGGTATGATCCCGGCTGTTTAGCCCTTATCATTGGCTTTACAGCATCAGTCCTGCCTCTTTATTTCAATCAAGACGTGTCAAGCAACAGTGGCATGTCGGCAAACTTTTGAGTTCCAGGTCAGCGACGACAGTCATGAGATATTGTGCATGAGGCATTTTAGAAAACCATGAGACGTGACAGAACCATGAAACCTGCTAAGCATTCCACCGCCACCAAACTCCAGCAACCCGCCACTGGCCTTAAGCAACTGGCGCGCAACTTCACTTTTGCCGCGTTTTTGGCGCTGCCGGTAAGTGGCTTGGCGGAAACCCTCACCGAAATCTATGATCTCGCCCTCAACAACGACCCCCAGCTGCGCGCCGCCAATGCCGCCTACCTGGCGGGCAGGGAGTCCGCCAATATTGGCCGTGCCGGTCTGCTGCCGCAAATAGCCGCGTCCGCAGAATACAGTGAGGTGGATTCCGACGAGAGCTCCTCATCGGTGTTTGTCCTCGACGGTCTCGAAGTGAACTCCGGCACCAGGGGTGACGGCGACGCCGACCAAACCCAGTTCGGCATCAGCATTGAGCAACCCCTGTTCAACCTGCCGGCCTGGTACGATTACAAGCAGGGAAAAACAGTGTCAGAGCAGGCTCGCCTCAGCTTTGCCGCAGCCCAGCAGGAACTGATTATTCGCGTTACCGACGCCTACTTTAACGTGCTGCGCGCCAGCGAAAATCTCACCAGCGCCATTGCCGAGCAGCAGGCCATTGGCCGCCAGCTGGAGCAAACCCGCCAGCGCTACGAAGTTGGTCTGCTGCCCATTACCGATGTCCATGAAGCCCAGGCCGCTTTTGACGATGCCAGCGTCAACACCCTGGTGCTGGAAGGAGGTTTGCGGGTCGCCTTTGAAGGCCTTGAAGTGCTCACCGGCCAGCCCCACGGCCAGCTCGCCGGTCTTGCCGGCAACTTCCCTGTGCTGCCGCCAGACGCCTCCCGGGAGGAATGGGTGCAGGTGGCTCTGGCCAATAACCTGCAACTGAAAATTTCCCAACAGGGTCGCGACGCCGCCCGCGACAACGCCGACGCCAGAAAAATGGAACACCTGCCGACCATCACCGGCGCCTATAGCTATGCAGACACGGATTTCGACAAGGAATTTCAGGGGCAGAATCTGCTGGGTTCCCCCATCAACACGCCGTCAAGCAGTGACGATCAAACCCATGCCATCAGCGTTCGCCTCAATGTGCCGATTTTCACCGGCGGTCTGGTGAGCGCCCAGCGCCGCCAGGCCTATCAGCAGTATGCGCAGGCCGACGAAACCGCCAGCTATATGCTGCGCAATACCACCCAGCAGGCAAGAACCGCCCATTTGAATGTGATCACCGCTGCCGCCACGGTGAAAGCCCTGGCGCAGTCCATCAAATCTGCCGAGAGCGCCCTGGAAGCCACCCGCGCCGGTTATGAGGTGGGCACTCGAAACATCGTCGATGTGCTTTTTGCCGAACGCAATCTCCATCAGGCGCAGCGCAATTATGCCAACGCCCGCTACGACTACATCAGCAGCAGCCTCAATCTGAAACTGGTGGCAGGGCAACTCAGCCCGGACGATCTCTATCAACTGAATGCCTGGGTCGACCCCAGGAAGGTTATCGCGCCAATAATTGTTCAATAATGGCCAGCAGCCTGCCCATGGCGCCGCGGTTGGCCTCGACTACGGCCAGGGCGGCACTGCCCTGGCGCTGACAGCGCTGGGGATTCTCCAGCAAACCACAGACAGCCTGGGCGATTTCCCTGGGTGAGTTGCAGATCTCAAGGCCGCCCGCCGCCAGCAGCAGGGTGGAGGCTTCTGCAAAGTTAAACAAATGGCCGCCTGCAAGCACAGGTACGCCCCAGGCCGCAGGCTCCATCAGGTTGTGGCCGCCCACAGGCACCAGGCTGCCAGCGACAAAAGCCACGTCACAGGCGCCAAAAAACAGGGGCAATTCCCCCATGGTGTCCCCCAGCAACACCTGGGTGTCGGGAGTCGGTTGCTGGCCTTTGCCGCGCCGCGCCACCGTAAAACCCTCAGACCGACACAGCGCCGCCACCTGGTCAAAACGATCCGGGTGGCGGGGCACCAACACCAGCAGGGTTTGCGGAAAAGCGTCGAGGATGCGGCGAAACGCCTCAAGTATTAACTCATCCTCACCCTTGTGGGTGCTGGCAACCAGCCATATGGGTCTGGCGCTGGCGCGCCACTGCCGGGCAAGGCTTGCCGCCTGCTGGCGCTGGGACGCGGTGATTTCCAGATCGAATTTGACATTGCCTGTAATCTGAACCCGGGCTTCGGGCAGCCCCAGGGACAAAAACCGCTGGCGATCATCCCTGTGCTGGGCGGCCACCACCGCCAACTCCGCCAACATCGGCTTGGCGAGCAGGGAAAAGCGGCGATAACCGCTGGCAGACTTTGCTGACAACCGGGCATTGGCCAGGAGGACGGGAATATTGCGGCGATAGCAGCCGTGGATAATATTGGGCCACAGCTCTGTTTCCTTGATGATGAGGATTCTCGGCTGCAATCTGTCGAGGAAGCGCGACACGGCGTCGGGCAAATCGTAAGGGGCGTAGCAGTGGTAGACGCTATCCCCCAGCAGTGCCCTGACCCGCTCGGAGCCGGTGGGCGTGGAGGTGGTGACAGCGATAAGGCATTCGGGATAGAGGTTTTGGAGACGGCGAATCAATGGCACCGCGGCCATGGTTTCCCCCACGGAGACCGCGTGAATCCAGATAATTTCCTTGCCAGCGACACCCTTGGCGTCGGTCACTGGCGGAATCAGGCCAAAGCGCTCTTGCCAGCGATCCCGATAGGCGGGCACAAGTCGTCCCCGCCAAAACAGGCGCACACAGACAAAGGGCATCAACAGATAAAAGAACAGACTGTAAAGGATTCTTGGCAAAACCTATTCCCAGGTCAAACATGGTGCGCAGAGGATACCTAGGCACACCAGAAGTGGCAAAGTGTTTATTCCCGGTTTGTGGGCACATGCTCACTCCCGCCTGCCGGGTCGCTGCGCCTGCCCTTGGCAGCACGTTGACACCACCGGATTCCGGCGCCCAAATTCAAACCACGGGGGCAACTTTCGGGCTGAGATGAGGCCGTCAAAATTTGTGTTCATGGCGCTCCAAGAGTCTGCTAAAGTTAAAACCGAGTGTTGCCGCTCTGAAAGCCATTGAAAATTTTTCTGACAGGCCATCGCTTTGGGGCGACACCATTGAGGCTATTTTCATGTACCTGTGCCGCTAATGAACTGTCAAAAATGACTATGCTCAAGGTCTACCTATGTTTGACACTGGCAGTTTTTATAGCCGCTCAGGGGGTGTTGGCTGACAGCGACCGTCATTCCGGCGAACCCTTGCGACCGGTGCGCGTCCAGCTGAAATGGGCGCATCAGTTTCAGTTTGCCGGTTATTATGCCGCCATCGAAAATGGCTATTACAAAAATGTCGGACTCGATGTTTCCCTGATTGAATACACCCCAGCCCTGACACCCATCGACCAATTGATCGGCGGTCGCGTCGATTTTGCCGTTGCCGACTCCGGCGCCCTGATTTACAGGTCAACCGGGGTTCCCCTGGTGGCGCTGGCGGTGATCTTTCAGAATTCCCCCTCCATTCTTATCAGTCGCGCCGACAGGGACATTGCCCGCCTGGAGGACTTGAAGCATAAGAAAATCATGCTCGCCGGAGGCTATCTCAATGCGGAGCTGATGGCGACCCTGCGCGAGGCGGGTATTAGCGGCGATGACTTTGAACTGGTACCCGCAGAAACCACGCTTCAGGCACTGATCGACGGCCACATTGACGCCTACAATGGCTACACCACCAACGAACCCTATCTGCTCGAGGAAAAGGGCATTCCCTTTATTCGCTTTGTGCCCCTGGATTACGGCGTCGATTTCTACGGCGACCTGCTGATCACCACGGAAACGGTGATCGCCCACTCCCCGAAGATGGTGGCGGATTTTCGCGCCGCCACCTTAAAAGGCTGGGTCTACGCCCTGGAAAATCCCGAGGCGGTGGTTGATGTCATTATTGACAAATACAACAGTCAGAACAAAACCCGTGACCACCTCCTATTTGAAGCTCAGGAAGCGAAAAAGTTGATATTGCCCAATGTGGTTCCCGTGGGCTATATGAACCGGGAGCGCTGGCAGCGCATTGAGGCCAAATTCATTGACCAGGGTTTGTTCAGCGCCAAAGTGAATATGGCTGATTTTCTCTACAACAGCGACGACGAGCTAACCCTCAACGAGGCGCTGGGCAAATACAAAGTGGCGCTTGTCGCAGGCACCGCCAGCCTTGCCGGTATGCTGATGATTTTCCATATGCTGAGGCTTAAAAATCAGGTGAATACCAGCACCCAGGAACTGAAACAGGAAAAATTGCGCGCCGAACAGGAGGCCAGAACCGACGTGCTCACCGGGTTGCCCAATCGCCGCTATTTTTTTGAACAACTCGCCCGCGACATTGCCTACGCCGAGCGCAATGGCATTCCGCTGACGCTGATCAGCCTCGATATTGATTTTTTCAAGGACATCAACGATAAATATGGCCACGGCGCGGGCGACGAAGCCCTGCGTCATGTCAGCAAAATTTTCAAAAAATATACCCGCTCCGGAGAAATCGCCGCCCGCATCGGCGGCGAAGAGTTTGCCATGGCCTGCCTCAATGCCCGCAGCGATGAAGCTTTGTTTCTCGCCGAACGCATTCGCAAGGAAACCGCGGCGACAGCAATCCAGTACCGGGACAAGTCATTCACTCTGACCCTGAGCGGTGGCATTGCCACCATGGCGGAGGGCGAAAGTATCGATCAGCTCCTCAGAAATGCGGACATGGCGCTCTATACAGCAAAACGCAGCGGTCGCAACAAAATCTGTATGGCGGCGACCACGGCCTCTGAGGCACAGGCATAAAGACACTGCTTTCAATAGGAATTGAGAAACCGGCAAGACAGCAACAGGCATCAGGTATATGGAATTTAAGGATTATTACAAGATTCTCGGCGTCGACGCCAATGCGGACGCCACGGCGATCAAGGCTGCCTACAGAAAACTGGCGCGCAAATATCACCCGGATGTCAGCGAACATCACGATGCCGAAAACCAGTTTAAGGAAGTCGCCGAGGCTTACGAGGTTTTAAAACACCCGGACAAGCGCGCCGAATACGATGAGATTCGAAAATACGGCCACCCTGGGCAATCCTTTAAACCGCCACCGGGCTGGCAACCTGGCGCCGGCAGCACGGGAGAGCAATTTGATCAGGACAGGGTTTTTTCCGAATT
The DNA here is from genome assembly GCA_023228865.1 of Porticoccaceae bacterium. The sequence continues at coordinate 36,336 of JALOAH010000038.1, forward strand.
TTTCTCTTCCATCTTTGGTCAGGGTTTTTCCGATGCCGGTTTTGGCGGAGCCTCCTCCCGTCAGCGCCACGGCCATGATTTTCACGGTGGCGGCAGTCGCCGCGGCCAGGATATTGAAACGGATTTGCCGATTTTTCTTGAAGAAACCCTGGAAAACACCGCCAAGACCATTTCTTATCAATTGGGGGGCGCGACAAAAAACCTCAAAATCAAAATTCCCGCCGGTGTTAACGACGGCGAACGCATTCGCCTGAAGGGGCAGGGCGCTCCCGGCCTGGACGGCGGTTCTAGCGGGGATCTTTACCTGCGTATTCGCCTGGTGCCTCACCCGCTGTTCGACGTTGAAGGTCACAATCTGATCATCACCCTGCCCCTGAGCCCCTGGGAAGCGGCTCTGGGCACAAAAGTTGAGCTGCCCACACTGTCGGGAAAAGTCAATCTCAGCATTCCCCCAGCCACCCAGGGCGGACAGCGGCTGCGCATCAAAGGCAAGGGGCTGATTAAAAAAGATGGCAGCCATGGTGATTTGTATGCCGTCGTCAATATTGTGATGCCCAGCGCCCGCGACAGCGCCATCAATAAACTCTGGCAGGAACTGGCGGACAAAGCCGCTTTTGATCCCCGCGCTGAATGGAGAAACAGCTAATGAACCAACCGTGCGAAGACTTTCTCAGTGTTGACGAACTCTGCCACGCCACCCTGTTATCGCGGGAGGAGATTATTGAAATTGTCCACCAGGGCATTGTCGACCCCAACGGCAATACCCCCGTTCACTGGCGGTTTGACGCCACCATGGTGACCAGGGTACACAAAGCGGTGAGAATTCAGCGCGACTTTGACATCGACTGGCCGGGAATCGCCCTCGCCCTGGAGCTTTTGGAACAACTGGAAACGGAAAGAAAGAAAAATGCCATGCTGGAGCAGCGCCTCAGCCGCTTTATGGCAACGGCTCGGGACTACTAAGGAAACTCTGATTAAGGTCATTCCCCTCAATCTTGCCAGACAGGATGGATTAACAACCATGGAAAATGATCACAGCACCGGCTTGGGCAATTACGCCAAAAAAGAGCGTGGTTACCGGGAACGGGCGCTAAAGATGTATCCCTGGGTGTGCGGGCGCTGCGCGCGGGAGTTTAGCCACGCCAATCTGCGCGAGCTCACGGTGCACCACAAGGATCACAACCATGACAACAACCCGGCGGACGGCAGCAACTGGGAGCTGCTGTGCCTTTACTGCCACGACAACGAGCACAGCAAATTTCATGACTATATTCTCTACGGCGCCAGCAAAGACAAGCCGCGACCGCCGGCAACCCACAATCCTTTTGCCCAGCTGAAAGACCTGATGGCCAGCACTAAAAAGGATTGAGGGCACACGCCCTCCACAGCCTTGGCAAAGGGCAGTGCCCGCCTGTCAGGAATCCAGCTTGACTCTGGGCTGAACACCCAACTTTGCCAGTTTCGACATATCCCCCGACTGGTTGAATATCAACAGCTTGTCGGTAATGCCCTGGTGGATCATTTTCACCATCAGCTCCAGGCGCTGGTTGATAAAATCCTCCGTCAAACCCGGGTCTTCACTGGCAGAGACATAGAGCAGATCCCAGGGTTTGCCGTTTTCCAGGGACTCTTTGAGGAGGTCATTAAAATCCGTCAACTTCGCCAGGGGTTTATCGATGTACATCAGTGGCTTGATGGCAAAGCCACCGGCGGCAGCCACTGCACCGTCAAACATTTCCTCTTCGCGAGCGTACTCCTTTTCCGCAAACACCAAAAATAAACGCTGGGGCGTTGCCTTGCTGCGGGCGACATCGAGAAACCGGTCAAAATCTTTGCTGTTGATAACCTTCACCTTTCGTTAAGAAATTACTGAACCCTGGCCTTAAATCAGGCATTGATATCCACCGCCACCTTGCCAAACTGTTCGCCCCGATCGAGATGCGCAAAGGCTTCGTGAATACTGTCGAGGCTGTAGGTGCTATCAATAATGGGCTTGAGCTTGCCGCTGCCAAAGAGGGCAAAAAGCTGGCGGTATTCTTTCATACTGCCGCCCGTTGAGCCATAGACTTCGAGCTGACGAATAAACATCCGCTGTATTTCCACCGGCGGATTGCTGCCCGTGGTGGCGCCACAGGTTATGAGACGACCGCCTCGGCGCAGCGAGCGCAGGGATTCACCCCAGCTTTTTTGTCCCGAACTGTCTATCACCATGTCCACGCCCTCACCGCCGGTCATTTCAAGCACTGCCGCAGAAACCGGGTCGCGATTGTAATTGACACCGCCGCTAGCGCCCAGGGCACAGGCTTTCGCCAGTTTCTCGTCGGACGAGGAGGTCACCAATACCCTGGCGCCAGCGAATACTGCGAGCTGTATACAGGCTGCGGCAACGCCACCGCTGGCGCCGACAATAAGAACAGTTTCACCGGGGAGTAATGTTCTTTTACCAAACAGCATGCGATAGGCGGTGACATAGGCGGCGGGAAGAACGCCCGCATCCCTGAAGCTGAGGCTGTCGGGGATGGGCACAAAACATTTTTCCGGCATGGCCACATAGTCGGCAAAACAGCCGTGGCGGTGCTCACCGGCAATTTTAAAGGCTTTACAGAGGGTCTGGTCACCAGCGAGACAATAGCGGCAGCGACCGCAAAAATCTCCCAGATAAAGCGCCACCCTGGTGCCGACTTTCAGTGTGCTGCCCGAGGTCGTTTCAACGATTTCACCCACACCATCGACACCCAGCACCTGGGGCAATTCATGGGTAATGCCGGCGCCGTTGTCGCGCATATAGAGATCTACCCGATTGATCGAGCTTGCCCGAACCCGCATCACCGCCTCCCCAGGCAGGGGTGTGGGGTCAGGGAAATTCATCACCTTCAAACCACTGGCACCGCGCTGTTCCAATACTGCTGCTTTCATTCCTGGTTCTTATTTGTTGTTGGCAAGCGCGTTATTCTCCAGTAGTGCCATGTTATATTACAACCTTTACACCTGTTTTGAGGGAGAATTCTTGGCGCATCAGTATTCAGTGGACATCCTGATTATCGGCGGCGGAATCGCTGGTCTCTGGATTCTCAACCGCCTCTGCAAGCGCGGCTATAACGCGATTCTCATTGAAAACAGCGCCCTCGGCAGCTTTCAGACCTGCGCCAGCCAGGGCATGATTCACGGCGGCATCAAATACAGCCTGGGCGGCGCATTCACCGGGGCATCAGAAGCCATTGCCGATATGCCGAACCACTGGCGCGCCTGCCTGCGCGGCGACGGCGATGTCGATCTTCGCGAAGCGGCCATTCTCAGCGATCATTTTTATCTCTGGTCTACCGCCAGCATAACCTCGCGGCTGGGGGGATTTCTCGCCAGCAAGATGACCAGGGGACGGGTGGAAAAAGTGGCGCGCCAGGAGCTGCCCCCCATTTTTGCTCACCCGCACTTTCACGGCAGCCTCTACCGCCTCGTCGATATGGTTGTGGATACCCCCAGCGTTATCAAGGCGCTGGCGGCAAACTACCGAAACCGCATTTTTGCCGTCGACCGCCATCAATGGCGCTGGCTGCCAGAGGCCGATGGCCGCCAGAGACTGCACATCAGCGCCGACAACCCCCAGGACGACCTTGTTATCGATGCCCAAGCCTTTGTGCTTGCGGCGGGCAGGGGCAACGGCGACCTCCTCGCTGCAGCAGGCGCGGCAAGCCCCCAGATGCAATTGCGGCCGCTGCAGCAGGTAATGGTCAAGCACAGCTATCCCCATCGGTTTTTTGGCCACTGCGTCGGCGCCGATAAAACGCCAAGACTCAGCATTTCCAGCCACCCACTGGGCGATGGCAGCCAGGTTTGGTACCTGGGGGGCAATCTGGCGGAAAAAGGCGCCAACCAATCCGCTCACCAAGTTATTGGGCACGCAAAGCAAGAACTCGCCGCGCTGATGCCCTGGGTCGATCTGAGCGATGCCCGCTGGGCAACGATCCACATAGAGAGAGCAGAACCCCGCCAGCTAAACCTGATGAGACCGGACAACGCCTTCGCCGCCTGGGCAAGCCCGACCACCAATATCATTGCTGCCTGGCCCACCAAGCTGACCCTGGCGCCGGATCTTGCCCGCCAGGTTGAGAACTTACTCGACGGCAAAGGTATTGCCCCCAGCGGCGGCGCCTGCCCGCCACTGCCACTGCAGCCACCCAAAATCAGCGCCACCCCCTGGGCGGAGGCATTTAGTGATGACAAACAGTGATGACCATGGTCTGGCGAAACGCCCCCTCGGCAGCACGGGGCTGGCTGTCAGCGTTATTGGCCTCGGCACGGTAAAACTGGGGCGCAATCAGGGGGTCAAATACCCCCGTGCTTTTGATATTCCCGATGATCGCCAGGCTGCCAATTTACTGGCTGTGGCTGCGGAGCTCGGCATTAATCTCCTGGATACCGCACCCGCCTACGGCAACAGCGAGGAGCGGCTTGGCAAACTGCTCGCCGGCCAGCGTGAGCGCTGGTTAATCTGCACAAAGGTGGGTGAAGAGTTTTGCGGCGGTGAATCCCGCTACGATTTCTCGCCCCGGCACACTCGCCTGAGCATCGAGCGCAGCCTCAAAAGACTGGGGACAGAGTATCTGGATATGGTGCTGGTACACTCTGACGGCAATGATCTGGACATTATCAACAAGATGGGTACCCTGGAGACCCTCGCGGATCTTAAACGGGAAGGCAAGCTGCGGGCTTGCGGTATGTCCACCAAGACCGTTGCCGGAGGCTTGCTGGCGGCGGAAAAATCTGACTGCGTCATGGTCACCTGGAATCTCCACTGCAGTGACGATCTGCCGGTGATCGATTACTGCCACCGACACCACAAGGGCGTATTGATCAAAAAAGCCCTTGCCAGCGGCCATATTGCCGCGGCTGCCACGCTGCCCGCTCGAAAAAACGGCAACAAACCACAGCCCCAGGGTGCCCGCGACGCTGCTGTCGCCGCCAGCTTGCGAATGATCTTGCACCACCCTGGGGTCAGCAGCGCCATTGTCGGCACCCTCGACCCCGATCACCTGCGCGCCAATGTGCTGTCTGCGACGTCTATCACAAGTTTCTGATAAACTGGCCACCACAAGAAAAAAAAGCGGCAAATTTCTGGCGAATTGATATCATTGGCCGCTTTTTGATCAGCGCGGTCGCGGCTACCCTTACCTATAGCTGTCCGATAGCTGCCCAACGATGATCCCGGAGCACATTTTTACCCGCTGTCACCGCGTATTCCAAACCCCGAGACCCAACAAACCCTGAGTTATCAGTCCCATGCGTGCTTTAAGTTTTTTAATTCTGCTGTTCTCTTTGGCCACCACAGCACCCTCAGTTGAGGCGCTCACATTTCGCCTCGATGGCAATAACGTCGTCGGCGAAACCATGCGCATCAAAACCCGTTACGAAGACACTTTCGTCGGTCTCGGCCATGTTTACGGCCTGGGTTTTCGCGCCATGATGAATGCCAATCCCGACGTTCTGCCCTGGGTGCCGGGCGAGGGCACCGAAGTCATCCTTCCCCTATCGTTTATTCTGCCCCGCCATGACGGCGACAAGGAACAGATAATCCTCAATCTGG
>JALOAH010000039.1 GCA_023228865.1 Porticoccaceae bacterium
ATCGGCATTTCGTTGTAACTGCGCGTTGACGTCGAATAGCTCGGACGCTCTCAACTCAGCCTGGGCGAGCCGGTGTTGCAGATCCTGAATCTGATCATTCAACCCCTGGTTAACTATACGGAACTGGTCGCGCTCCTGCTGGCGGTCTTCGGCAGTTCGCTGCTGATAATGTTCGAAATGATCGCGGATATCCCGGTTTTCCTGCTTGAGTTCGCCAACGCTTTCTTTCAATTCAGTGGTCCGTGCAAGAGCTTCATCCCGCTGGGACTCGGCTTTGGCCAGGCCGACACGGGCGTCTTCCAGGGACTTGTCTTGCTGGCTTTTTTTCTCAATAACACGTGATAGTTGGTTGTTCAGATCCTGTTGGCGAGCGGTAAGCTGCGCGATAGTGTTGCGGGCCTCGGTCAGTTCTTTTCGGAGTTCATCATTCGAAGCCTTGAATTCGTCGCGAGCTTGTTCGATCCGATGGTCGCCCATCTGCTGCACCCGCTCATACAGGGACTTTACCACTTCGACAAGGTCGTTTGGCAGTCCACTGACATCGGCCGCCTCCCCATTGTCTGACCGCCAACGCTTGAGCAATGGCGCGATGGTGCTTTTGCTGCCGGTACCGAGCTGTTCTCGCACCCGATCCACCGTGGGTTCTTGGCGCTGGTTTTTAATGACTTCGGCGGCTTTGGCAACATCGTGGTAAGTGACTCCAGCGCGGGCCATGGCGATTCCTCTCAGATTATTTAGTAACGTAATACATATCACGTAATATAACATTATATTTATGTTCTCCAAGCTTTCTTGAATTCCTATTATTAACCACCGATAATGACCATTATCACAGGTTAGAACCGTTACTTGAAACTTTTCCAGTTGTAACACCGGTACATAGCCGCCTTTTGAGCGACATCGAAGGAAATCCTATTCATGAACAACAAACCGCCAATACAGGCTAGCAACTTGTCGTTACGTAATAAGGATGCGACTCTGGTTGAACGCCAGGAGTCCGAATCATTGCGGCACTACCTCCAGGCAGCGACGTCCGACAACACACGTAAAGCCTACCGTTCGGCCATTCGGCAATTTGAGAAATGGGGTGGTCGCCTGCCCTCGGACCGGGATACTGTCGTGCACTATCTGCTGGCCAGAGCCAAATCACTCAATCCCCGAACCCTGGATCTGCACCTGACCGCCATTAGCCAATGGCACCATTACCAAGGGCTCATCGATCCGGTAAGTGATCCACTGGTCCGCAAAACCATGGAAGGCGTTCGTCGTACCCAAGGCCAACCCAAACGCAAAGCCAAGGCATTACGTTTGGAGCACATTGCCCAGATGGTGACTCACTTGCGGCAACTGCCTGACACCAAAAAGAAGCAGCGGGATATCGCGCTGGTGTTGACCGGCTTTTTTGGCGCCTTTCGTCGTAGCGAATTGGTGGCCATTCAAATCGGTGATCTCGTGTGGGAGCCTGAAGGGCTTCTCATTAAGTTGCCACGATCCAAGACCGATCAGCAAGCAACAGGTTTGGTACGGGCCTTGCCCTTCGGGGCACCAGGCTGCTGTCCTGCTACGGCCATGAGGAACTGGATAGAATCGGTTGAAATCAATGAAGGTCCGATTTTTCGCCCCATTAACCGCTGGGATAAGGTTCAACCCAAAGCGTTGAATTCCGGTGCCATTAATGAATTACTCAAGACGCTGGGTAATGCCTGTCAGTTCGATTTCGTATCGGACTTGAGCAGCCATAGCTTCCGGCGTGGTCTTTCCACATCGGCTGCAAGAGAGCGAGTCGATTTTGAACTGATTAAAAAGCAAGGAGGCTGGAAAAGCGATGCGACGGTTTGGGAATACATTGAGGAAGGACAGCAGTTCAACAACAATGCCGCGCTGGTTCTGATGGAAAAATTGGAGGCACTTGTTGGTAATGTCTGAAGAATATGGAGCGGCGAGCAAGGGAAAGGGCTGGAGAATATAACGTGGGGCAGAGTGCCCGGCTGACACCGAGCACTCTGCCCACAGATAAAGCCCTATTTCTCGAAGGTGGTTCGCATATAACCAAGTACGGCTTTCAGGTCGGCGTCGGTCAGACTGACATTGCCGCCCCGCGGTGGCATGGCCATGGGCGAGCCTGGACTCTGAAATCCATTGATCATGTTGCTCAGCAACTCTGCATCATTTTTGCTCAATGGGCCTTTCGACTTGGTGAAGTCCGGAGTGCCAGGAAAGGCACCCTTGCCGTCGCCGCCATGGCATGCGATACAGGTGCTAACCTATTTGTGCATTTGGTGCTTTATTGGTTTATACCACAGAGCTCCGGCAGGGGCAGACAAGTCTGCCCCATTTAGTTTGGCAATATTATGCTTTCAGCGAGCGGGTGCGCCATAGGTAATACACGACGGGTAATACCAACAACGTTAAAATCACAGCACTCACCATTCCGCCCACCATAGGCGCCGCAATCCGGCTAACAACTTCCGCACCTGTTCCGGAACTGAACATAATGGGCAACAATCCAGCGATAGTGGAGACCGTAGTCATCATTACGGGTCTTACACGAAGTCCCGCGCCCTGTGTCACGGCTTCGAGCAAATCTTCTTTTAATGGTTGCACTCCACGCTCACGACAGGTATCTATCAATTGGTGATATGCTTGGTTAAGATAAGTTAACATGATGATACCTATTTCCACCGTAACCCCCGCCAGTGCAATAAAACCAACCGCAACCGCGACAGAAAAATTATAGCCAAGCAGGTACATCAGCCAGATTGAACCAATTACCGCCAGTGGTAGTGTTCCCAGAATAATGGCTATTTCAGTGAAGTTACGAAAATTCATGTATAACAGAATGATAATGATGGCAAGCGTCAAAGGAACCACATAGGTCAGTTTCTCTTTGGCGCGCAGCATGTATTCGTACTGACCGGACCAGGCCACCGAGTAACCGGCCGGTAAATCCAACTGCTGCTCGACCGTTGCCATGGCCGCTTGTACATAGCTGCCCACGTCCACCCCATCGATATCTACAAAGGTCCAGCCATTCAGCCTGGCGTTCTCGCTCTTGATCGCTGGCGGGCCGTCCTCCACATAGACATTGGCCACATCGGCGAGCGCAATGCGTTGGCCGCTGGGCGTAACGATGGGCAGCAGCGCCAGCTGTTCTGGCGAGTCTCGATAGTCCTGCGGGTAGCGCAGATTGATCGGATAACGCTCCAGCCCCTCAATGGTCTGCGCCACATTCATTCCCCCAATGGCCGTGGCTATTACCTGCTGCACATCAGCAATATTGAGGCCATAGCGCGCCGCCTGTGCACGCTGAATATCCACCTTGATGTAACGCCCACCGGCCACCCTTTCGGAATACACCGAGGCTGTGCCGGGTACATCCTTGAGGATCTGCTCTAGTCGCTGCCCAATCTTCTGAATTTCTCGCAGATCCTCGCCCGCCACCTTGATGCCTACCGGCGTCTTGATACCGGTGGCCAGCATGTCGATGCGAGTCTTGATCGGCATCACCCAAGCGTTGGTTAGACCGGGGAATTTCACTAGCGCATCCAGCTCCTTCTTGAGCTTCTCCGTGGTCATGCCCTCGCGCCATTCCTCTTTGGGCTTGAGCTGAATAAAGGTCTCGATCATGGTCAGCGGAGCGGGATCCGTGGCTGTCTCGGCACGGCCGATTTTGCCAAACACGGTTTTTACCTCAGGCACTGTCGCGATCAGCTTGTCGGTCTGCTGCAACAATTCCCTGGCTTTGCCTATCGAGATCCCCGGATAAGTGGTCGGCATATACATCAGATCACCTTCATCCAGATCGGGGATGAATTCACTACCAATCTTGTTAACCGGCCAGATCCCAACGAGGAAAATCACAACCGCAATGGCAAGTGTAATTTTCGGAAAACGCAATACGGTTTTCAGCAGGGGCATGTACCCGGCAATCAGTAATCGATTAACGGGATTCTTGTTTTCCGCTACCACCTTGCCTCTGATGAAATATCCCATCAAAACCGGCACCACTGTGATAGCAAGCGCCGCACTGGCTGCCATGGCATAGGTTTTGGTAAAGGCCAACGGGCTGAACATCCGGCCCTCCTGGGCTTCCAGGGTGAATACTGGTACAAAGCTCACAGTGATAATAAGCAAACTGAAAAACAGCGCCGGACCGACTTCACTGGCTGACGCCGCCACGATTTTCCAACGGTTCTCTGGCGTCAAGGGCGTACGTTCCATATGCTTATGCATGTTTTCGATCATGACAATTGCGCCATCAATCATGGCGCCTATCGCAATCGCTATACCGCCTAATGACATGATATTGGCATTGAGACCTTGCCAATACATCACGGTAAAAGCCGTGAGTATACCTAGCGGCAGACTGAAGACCGCCACCAGTGAGGACCTGACATGAAATAGGAAAATGACACAGATCAACGCCACAATGGCGAGTTCTTCGGCCAGACTTTTCCACAAACTGTCAATGGCGCGAGATATCAGCCCTGAACGATCATAAACGGTTACGATCTCCACGCCATCGGGCAAACCCGCCTTGAGTTTTTCCAGCTTGGCCTTGACCCCATCAATGGTTTTCTGGGCGTTCTCACCGAAACGCATCACCACAATACCGCCCACCACTTCACCTTCGCCGTTCAACTCGGCGATGCCACGGCGCATTTGCGGCCCCAACTCGATATCCGCCACATCCTTGAGCAACAGCGGCGTACCGTTAACATCCAACCCTAACGGAATGTTGGCCAGATCATCGATACCCTGGATGTAGCCGCTGGCGCGCACCATGTACTCGGCTTCGGCCATTTCCACCACCGAGGCGCCCACTTCCTGGTTGCCGCGCTGGATAGCCATCTGGATAAGAGACAGGGGAATACCGAAGGCGCGCAGTTTCTCCGGGTTTACCTTCACTTGATACTGCTTGACCATGCCACCGAGCGCCGAGACTTCGGAAACACCCGGCACGGTTTGCAGCTCGTATTTCAGGAACCAGTCCTGCAGGCTGCGCAGCTGACTGATGTCATGCTGACCGCTGCGATCCACCAAGGCATAGAGGTAGACCCAGCCGACACCGGTGGCGTCCGGTCCCAGTTGCGGCCGGGCGCTGGGCGGTAATGTGGGCGCGACCTGAGACAGGTACTCCAGCACCCGGGAACGTGCCCAGTAGGCATCGGTATCCTCGTCGAAAATGACATACACAAAGGAATCGCCAAAAAAGGAATAACCGCGCACGGTAACCGCACCGGGTACCGACAACATGGCAGTAGTCAGTGGATACGTGACCTGGTCCTCCACCACCTGCGGTGCCTGCCCAGGAAAACTGGTCTTAATAATGACCTGTACATCGGACAGATCGGGAATGGCGTCCACCGGGGTGTTTTTCAGCGAATAGAGACCCATCCCCACCAGCATCAAAGTAGCCAGCAGCACGAAGAAACGGTTACCGATGGACCAACGGATTATCGATTCAATCATGATTTTGCTCCTTTTGATCGTGACCGCCGTGGTTCATGCCCTGGTGTTCGCTGTGCTCCGGCATCGACATATCACCGTGATCCATACCCTCGTGCTGACCGTGATCCATTCCTGCAGGCATGGCATCATTGCCTTGCTCATTGGGAATATGCACTTGGGTAATCTGGTATCCACCACTGTTGTTATTGGTGATCTGCACATGCAGGCGCATTCCCTGTTTGAGCGCATCCATGTCCACAGCCTCAGCGACGGTGAAATCCATGGTCATGGTGGGCCATTGCCAGTCCGGGATGGCCTCGTGCTCCAGGGTCACCATGCGGTGATCCGGCATCAGGCTGTCGATACGTGCGGCCACCCAGACTGAGCGGGAATCAGCGTCTGCCTTTACATCCATTGATTCGCCTTGCTGATCGCGCTTGGCCATGCGCTTGAAGTCCGACGTCTTGCTGGATTCCGAGTCGATCAGGAACTGAGCAGAGGTCACAATGCGTTCCCCTTCTTTGAGTCCCGACTGAATTTCCACCTGCCGTTCGCCCACACGCCCGACCTCAACGGCCACCGATTTGAATTTGCCATCACCCAGCGCCAACACCACGCGCGCCTGGCTGCCGGTACGGATCAGCGCTTCTCGCGGGATTAACAGTGCTTCAGCCCCCGCCTGGGTCTCAATGACCATCTGCGCGAACATGCCCGGCTTGAGGAAGTCGTCCGGGTTGTCGAAATGCACCCGGATTTGCGCGGTACGTGTCTTGGCATTCAAAGACGGATAGACATAGTCCACCTGGCCCAACCAATCCCGACCGGGCAGGTAATCGAGCCGCATCCGCACCTGGTCGCCGGTCTTGACCAGGCTTGCCTGTCGTTCGAACACCTCACCGATCACCCAGATATGCTCCAGTTGGCCGATGCTCATCAGACTCAAGCCAGGCTTGACGAACATGCCCTCACGCACCGCGAGATTGTCCAGTACCCCGGACTGCGGCGCGGCAACGGTGATGGTCTGGCTGACCTTGCGGGTTTTACGCAGCCGGTCGATATCTGCCCGCGGCACCTGCAATGCCAATAACCGTTCCACGGCAGCGCCGATCAACACCGGATTGTCGCGTTTCAACGCCAACAACAATTCCTCCTGGGCGTTGACCAGGGTGGGTGAATAGAGGGCGTACAGGGGGTCGCCCTGTCTGACCGGATCCCCGGCGGCCTTGACATGGAGCTTCTCGATCCAGCCTTCCACGCGCGGGCTGATATGCACCAGCCGGTTCTCATCGTATTGCACGTAACCCACTGTACTGATGGTTAGATCCAAACGCCCCCGAGTGACAGGAGCTGTACGTACGCCCAGATTGTTAACCACATCCGGAGAGATGGTGACTGTGCCAATCTCCTGATCGCCGCCCGCGTCTTCATACACTGGTATCAGATCCATCCCCATAGGGGATTTACCCGGATTATCGCGCTTATAATTGGGGTCCATCGGCGCGACCCAGTAGAGTGGTTTTTTCTCGGCAGCAACGTCATCACTGCCTGTGGTCTCTTTCATACGCCATAGGGCCGAGTAGTGCGCAAGGGTCGCTGTCGCAATCAACAAGGCAACTGTAATGAAAAAAGATTTATTCAATTGAATCTTCATGGGGTTAATCCTTCAGCGTGTTCTCTGCTGGTGGCGGGAAACGGTTCTGAACCATTTTTGGACAAGAGGTAATTCAACTCGGCAATCATCTTCATCCGATCAATCCTGATCGTTAAAAAGTCGATCTTGGCATTTAACTCAGCAATGCGAGCGCGCACCGCTTCGGCAAAGTCGCCGTCGTCGTTGTTGTAGGCGGCCAGGGCAGCTTCGGCCTGCTCTGACATTTGCGGCAATAACTGCTCGGCGTAGAGCGCGCGACGATCATTCAGACGCTGTAGCTGGACCAAGGCCGTATCCAGGTCCGCCATCAGCTTTCGCGCCATCAGTAACTTGTCAGTTTTCAAGGCCTCGGCCCGAGAAGTGGCCGCACTGACGTCTTTATCCTGTCGCTTGCCGGTGAAAAGCGGCAGGTCAAAGGTCACACCGACAGAGAACAAATCAGCGCGGTCGCGACCCATGGGATCATCGTCCCTATAGCCGTATTGGGCGGAAAGACCCCACTCAGGTTTATATTTCTGGCGCGCTAATTCGACCCCGGTCTCCATTGCATCAATACGCTGATCAAGTGCCAGCAAGAGTGGGTGCCGATTGACCTGTTCATAGAGCCAACGATCACTATCCGGCTGACCTCCCACCGACGTCGGCTCATCACCGTACTGACTGGGCACAAGCTGCGCTAACGGCAGACGGGCGCGACCGCCGACCCACTCGGATAAACGCTGTTGGGCTGACTCCGACTGTTGCCGCAGCACCGTCAAACGATCGTCCAACCGAGTAAGCTCCAATTGGGCCCGGATAATATCCTGCTGGCGGGCACGTCCCAGTGCCGACGAATAGCTCGCTTTGGTTGCATCTACCAAATGTTCAAACAGCGAGCGATCCCGCTCAATCAATCGAATGCTCTCCTGGGCCCTGAATGCTTCCAGCCACAGCTGCGAGACAGTAGCCGCTACCTTGGCCTGGCGATTCTGCCTGAGCAATGGCTCCTGTTCCGCCAACTCCTGTTTCTGACGGCTGGACAGCGCCAGACTATCGCCGCGAGGAAACATCTGACTAACACCTACAGTGAGCTGCGTCATAGGCTCCTGGTTGATATCGAAGCTATCGGTAGGAAAGTTAGCCGCCATCAGGCTGACCTTGGGGTCTGGCAGCGTCGATGCTGAAATTGATTCGCTGGTCAAAGCGTCTTCGCGATGCCGGCTACCGTTCAGCCAGGGATCCGTGGCAATGGCATGGGCGATGGCCTCATCCAGACTCAACGTATTAGCCGGGCTCTGCGCAAATACAGGAAGCCCCACCAGCAAAAACAATAAAAATACCCATTGAATGTTCATCGTTATATGTCCTATTGCTGATCGCGACTATTCACAGATGCAAACACGTCAGCCGAACCGTCTTTTTTAAGCAGCCATACCTTGTAAGGCGTAAACCTGTCACCCATCTCCATACCCGGGCTGCCTGCCGGCATGCCGGGCACACTAAGGCCGATGGCGTCATCAGGAGGGTTTTCCAGAAACTGCTGAACAAAGCGCGCAGGGATATGGCCTTCGAACACATAACCGTTACTCGTCACTGCTGTATGGCAGGACTGGAACTCAGGTGCTATGCCATAGTCATTTTTAATGCGATTCAAGTCCGACGGGTGGTGGGTTTTTGTGTCAAAACCAACATCTTCCATATGGTGAACCCATTGCTGGCAGCATTGACAGGTGCGGCTTTTATAAACATCCAACGTGGCAATCGTTGCGCTTTTAGTTGCGTGATTTTCGCTTTCTGAACAAGCGGTAAGAAATAACAGGAATACGATCAGCGCCGGAAAGCGCAGATAGGTATGTAACGGCTTCATGATGACTCCCAATCAAGAGTTGCAGTGAACGCGCTCGTAGCGATGGCGCGTTTTAAACATACGTTATGGGAGTTTTTATCTCCCGCTTATCGAGTCGTCAGACGCCTGAATTTCAGGCGTACCAACCCTACTTCAGCGGGAAATGGGGGGGCGAAACAGCGAGGAAGCTGCCTGGGAGAGGAAGGAAACCGAATACGCTGTATTGAGGGTTTGAGAAAACTGGACGGAAAACGGCGACAGTGTACTCACCACCGCAACGCTTGCAGAGATGCAATCCAGCTGAGAGCAGTGATCCTGGCTGCAACAATCAGCGGCATCAGCCGTAAGGGCATTATTGATCTGGATATTGTTTGCCTTGGTATGACTTCCATGATCCATTGCCCCCGTCATTACTGGAACATCAGGTTCGTGGCTCATCTTCTGGCAGGGCAATTTCGCAACAGCGAACGACTGGCTGGTAAAAGCCAGTAACGCGAAAATCGCCATGTAAAATCTGAATCTGCTACGCCACATAATCTGCAAATGGTTATATTAACCCTAAGAAAGTTACCTTATTCTCTCTGAAAGTTCAAACATAGCGCCCTTGATGATTGACATAGATCAATCAACGGATTGTTCCATTAAGCGCCAGAACTGCAAATATTGACTTGAGGCTCACCCCGCCAGGGTTGACCTGCGCTTCGAAGCACTTCATATGCAGTGTGCAGAAAAACCACAGCCACAACACTGGCGACTATTAATAAGTCCGGCCAATAAGAATTGAGCCAAATAACCAGAACCCCTGAAATAATCACGACGTACAACCGACCGAAAGAGGCTTCAACTGTCCAGCCCGCACAATACCTTCAGGCCTTCACAATGAGATAACCGCCCGCCCCCACCAGCAGGCCACCGGCGGCGACTCTGGCCTCCTGCCGAAATACAACGTCTTTCGATAGACAGGCAATCCGATTGGCCGCCAGTGCATAGGCAACCTTGACTCCACCAACGGCAACGACCGTCACCAGCATAATGAGTACAACATTGGACGTTGTCAGGGACGCGATATCGACAAAGGCGGGAAACAAGCTCGCGTAGAACAGGATAGCCTTGATATCGCCCAGGGTCAGCGCCAGTCCGGATAGAAAACTGGTCGCCACCGCCTTTGACCTGACCCGCATTCACAACCCTGGTATCAGCCCCGCGCCGGATCAACTGCCAACCCACCCAGACCAGATAACCGGCGGCCAGGTAGCGGACCACGGCAAAGAAGGCTCCCATGATTTCAGACAGCGCCACCAGCCCCATCATGGCCATGGCAATAAAAATCAGATCCCCCACCACAACCCCCACTGCGGTAGCGATGCCGTTACGCACATTCACCGTGGCCGAACGCACAACCACCAGCGCCACACTGGCACTGGGTATCGCGGCCAATGCGCTCATGACAAGCAAGAGCCCGAGGGTATCGTATGCAATCATTCCTTTTTCCCATTAATTGACAGCAAATCCCTTTCTACCCATGTTATTGGATCCTTGCGCAGATCCTATCGAATGGATCGACTCCCGGGTATCAATGACGCTGCTTGTAAAGATCAATGAACCGACTCATATCCTGCAACAGGTCAGAGATCGACAGGATGGTATCTTCACTATAGGCCGGGGTGTATTCTTCGAGAATCGATGACTGGTTGTCGTATAACGCAGTGATTTCAGCCAAGGCCTCATCGTCATAATCATCCGGAAAATGTTCGTAGAGATAAATGACATCGTGCAAGTCTCGGGCGGCGGTTCGCCCCGTGAGTGCACTGAGTTTTTGTTGGATCAGTTTCCCAATCCTGTAGGTGAGGATACCGTTGATCTCGACAAGGTCGTTGTCATTGGGCGTACCGCGCAATGAGGTTTCTAACTTTAGATTCATGCCATCCCCATATGTTATACGGTAGCGGCGAACCGTTTTTGTGTCCTTGGTGATATCAATTGTCGGGTTTCTCAAGTGGGCTTTGCCCTTGCCGAGCTGCGTAAAAATCTCCTTGATCGAACTGTCCAGATTCAGGGCTTTGGCACAATCGAAATCCAGATCCTCGCTAAAGCGATCGAGGTCATAACACAGCTTCAGGGCTGTCCCACCTTTCAGGATCATCGGCAACCCTTTCGTGCGAAAACCATGGCACAGCGCCGACATGACCTCTATGTGTTCGCGTTGCTGCTGGTCAGTCAAGCTCATTGTCACGCATCCAGGTATCGAGTAACTGCTTTTGTTTTTCGTCCGCCAACGGCCTCAGTTCATCAATCGCTTGCTTAATCTCGCTGGAAGCCATGTCGAACATAAACTGATCCAGCATAAAGAAACCAGGGTATTGTGATTTGCGGATGATGCTGGCGAACAAAATATCTTTCATCGCGCGCAGGGGTGTCGCACACAGGGTGGTGCCCACATCGACGTTGAATTTCCGCAAGAAAGCACTGCAGTCAAACAGTTCTGTATCCTGAAGGTCGGGTGCGCTGGCGTAATTCTTCCCGGCAACTTGAAATTTATTTCTGTGAAGCATGCCCATCTGATGCCAATCCGCCTGTTTTCCCTTGTGGGGAATGTTCAGAGCGCTGAGCCCGGTAATATACGGTTTCTCCACTCCCTGCATGAAAGCCTTTACTTTGCCCTGGAACCATAAGGGCCACAAGGCAATGGCTTTGTCGAGTTGCTCACGGGAAAAACGGCTGAGTAGTCGACGTATACGCTGCTCCTGCAGTACGGTTAAACGCCCCTCTTCCTTGTAGAGAAACTCCAGCGCCCGCAAAACCGTCAACAAGTCGCCACTGACCGAAACGAGTTTTTTACCCTCCACCTTGCGAAAAAAGAGTGTGAGATTATCGAGTTGGATGGGGCCGATGCGCTTATTGGTTTCGTAACTGATGTTATCGGGCAAGCTGTCGGTTAAACCGAGCTTGTAGGCAGCCAACTCGCCCGACGGAGCCACCTTGGCTTGGTATTGCTGTTTGATTGAGCGAACAATGCGCTCTTCTTCGGGTGGAAGCTTGCCGAAGAAGGTGCTGGTATAGGGGCGGTAATAAATACCATTGCGAAGCTTCTGGAGCCCCGCTGTTTTGTACAGGCGAGAGGCGGCCTTATCGACCTGCTGACTGTCAGGCGACAATTTGTGGAGTGCTCGGCTGGTGATAACGCCACCCTCCGGCACACTCTGCAACTGCTGCTTTACTTGCCCTGCCAAGCTCATCGGTGCCAACTACCTCAATGGTGATAATACATCATGTGATTTTATCACAATATTGGTCATTCTAGCACATGCCGCCGACGGGGAAGCAGGCTGGTCGCCGATGCCACCTAGAACAAGCCACCGCACTTCAAGGCCTGGCTACACTTCGTTTGCCAACGGCAACCAACCGACCACGCCTTGGCGCGGGATCATGACAGGATCTCCCAGCGACAAGCAATCAATCCGCTACCTGGCGATTCCCATTCTTGGTCGCAACCCGATCCACAGTAGGGTCGACTATCCACCTGAATTCATTTTCCGGTGAACCGTCATGAGAACAATATCCTTATGGCAATGCGCTATCGCGTGTGCATTGTGGTTATGGATTGGACCAACCTGTGCCGAAGTTTGGGTAGTCACCGACCAGGACCATTCTGTTGAGGGCACGCCGGATCGGCTGATTGAACTGGATGCCCCGGTGCGTATTGAGGCGGCCTTTTCCGCCGGCTTACCCACCAACCCGGAGAATGCAGCAGCGACAGTCCGGCAACGCATGGCAGCGAATAAAAAAGCGCTGCACCTGCGCTTGAGCCGAGCGTACCAGGACGTTATCGATGCTTGGCAGCTGGGGGTTGATCGCATTCCGGCTGTGGTCGTCGATCAGCGCTACGTTGTCTACGGCGAGCGCAATCTCCGCCGCGCACTGTCCAGAATCGAGACATACCGGAGACAGCAACCATGAGACTCCCTCTCCGTCATCGACTTCGCCGCAAAGCTGCCATCATCCTGCTATGCCACGCTCTGCCCTCCTCGGCACTCACCACCGCCGACATTGTCTCGTCCACGGTGTCACCGGACTGCCTCGAATACCGCGTTGTCGGCATCTGCTATTGGTTGTTTTGCACGCCCTACAGTTGCTCCGTCGAAACCTCCATTAAGGTCAGTCACTATGTACCCGACGCGGTGGTCTCCAGTTATTCCAATACCGGCGAAAACCCCTGGGCGGAGGTCGCCGCCATGAGCCCGCCCAACGTAACGGCGCAGGCCGGCGGTGACGGCACGACCAACGAATCCCATGAGAACAACCTGGCCAAGTTCAAGAATGCGGACGTCATCGGCCACCCCGGCGGCTATATCTTCAGCCAGTTCGCCGGCCAGTGGGGCTATAGCTGCAAAGGGGCGGGCACGGCCTTTATGCCCTACCTGCTCAGCACCCTCGACACCATTGCCTGGCGTTACAACATTCCCGAAGCGTTCTACCCGGAAGCCCTGATACCGGGCAGGCGCGAAATCGGCGCGCGCAGCACCCTCAACCTCTGGGGCAATGTCTACCCCCGCGGCGGTTTCCTGCATCACGTGGACGATCACAAGGCAGGGGCGGTGGTGGCCCAGCGGGCGGGCGACATCGTAACCCGCCGCGGCCAGGTCCACGTCTACCAGCCCCTGCTGGCCAGACAATCCGCGGGGTATTGGCCTGCCGGTGCCTTGATGGAAAGCGATGCCGCCACCGGCAAATGGCAGGAACTGACCCCCACCCTGTCCAGAAGCTGTGCCGTCTTTCCCAACAGCGGGAACCATACTCAGGCCACCCGAGGAGACTATGCCTGGGCACTGTGGCGCCCCTACCAGTGCTGCGAACGGCAAGGCCAGGTGTTTCTCGGCAGCATCGATGTGCAGTGAGGCGACAGATATGCACCTGAGCCATAGCCACCTCATCACTCGCATTATCCAATGCCTCGCCCTGGCACTATTGCTCAGCAGCTGTCATATCACGTCGGCGCAAACCACGATTGACGGCGATGGGGTCAGCGTCACCGGCAGTGTGATTGGCGACGATGTGCTCTACACCATTGGCGGCGGCCGGGCGGTTTCCATGGGCAGCGCCGGCAATATGCAAAGCCTCGGTGTCGGCGTGGGCTGGAACAGCAATCTGATCTGTGGGGACATGAGCATCACCACCACCCTCCACAACCAACTTAACGGCATCACCAACGGCTTTCAGAGCATCATGAGCAACGTGATTCAGAATGCGACAGCTGCGGTGGCCTCGCTACCCGCCCTGATCATTCAGCGCGCCGACCCCGGCCTCTACAACCTATTGACCAACGGTATTTTGCAGGCGCGGCTGGATTTTGACCGCTCCAAAATGACCTGCCGGGCCATCGCCAACCGCATGGCTGACACAGCGGGCGGCCAACTGGGATGGGATCAACTGGCCGAAGGTATGGCCCTGAAAGAGGCCGTCGCCGACAACGATGCGGTCGCCGCCATTGAAGAAGCGGAAGCCAACCGCGGCAACGGCGGCGTCCCTTGGGTGGGCGGCGACAATGCGGGGGGCAATAGCCAGGCACCGATCCGCGTGATCGGCGATGTCACCCGCGCCGGTTACAACCTGTTGAACAGCCGGGCGGTTGACGACACCTCCAACATTGATCCCACGACCTGCGCTGACCAGTTGGGCTGCAGGGCCTGGCCGTCTCCCGAGGCAGCCGCCGACTGGGCCGTCCGCGTACTGGGTGAACGGGAGCAGCGCACCTGCGACAGCTGCACCAAGACGCGCACCACCCCCGGTGTCGGCCTGACGCCACTGATCCAGGAGGAATACGACGAGAAACTGCTCTCTCTGCAGGATCTGGTGACGGGGCGCTCATCCACCACCATCGACAACCTGGAGGCTGCCGGCAGCCGCTCCCTGCCCATTACCCGGGCGGTGATCGAGGCGCTGCGGGATGAGCCCGATCAGGACATCCTAGGACGCCGCCTGGCATCGGATATCGCCCTGTCCAGCATCCTGGAAAAAGCCCTGTTGTTGCAACGCACCCTACTGGCGGGGATGAAAGAACCCAATGTGGCCTCAAACGAACTGGCCATCGCGGCGGTGGACAAGGAGCTTACGACTCTGGAGCAGGCCATCAACAATCTCAAAACCGAACTGGAGCTGCGCCGCACCCTAGCGGGTAATTCCCCATTGGCCATCATCCAGCGCAACCGTGTGCGCGGTGCCAACTCCGGTGGCATCTATGACGGTGAGACCATCCGCGACCGGCTGCGCGAAGCGGAGAAACCGGACGACACACCATGACCTCGCCGCCACATTCATCGCCAATCCGCCGTTACTGCCGCCGACTGGCCTGGGCGTGTATCTGGATGGTGTTACTGGCCACGACAGCCTTCCTGGCCTCCTGGGCGGGCATTCAGGCCGTCGGCAGCCAAATGGCCTGGCATCTTTGGCTCAAATCCCACGCCGGGGGCTTTCTGGTATGGCGACTCTGCCTCTATGGCGCCATCGGTTACGGCTGGTGGCGGCTACGTCCCCGCTTACTGCGGCGGGAACCCTCGGCCCATGCCCGCCTATTGAGGGTGGAAATCGCCACGGGCACCGCCCTGTTCCTAATGGAAGCCAACGCTTGGCTATACCGGTCGTAAAAGGGGAGCCTGCCCGGTGACGCTCTATACCTCGGACTATCTGGAATACTATCTCACCCTGGTGGGCTGGATCGTCAGTAACGGCATCTGGCACGTGCTGGTGGCCAGTGGCGTATTCGCCTTGCCGTTTCTTGCCATCATCATTCAGGAGTGGCTGCGTGCCCGCGCCGAGGGTGCCGACGAAGGCAACAAAGGTGTACTGTCCTCACTGCGTATCGAAAACCGGGTATGGGTCGCCATTGTGGTGATTCTGTTTGCGGGTATTCCGTTTATCCAACTGGACCTGAGTACACTGGCATTCGACCGCTCTCGCTCTATCCAGTGCCAAGTCGATGTGCCCCTGCCCGACGAGACGGACTGGGCCACCAGCTTTACCACCCTTAACGACCAGAGCGCCCAGGTACCGGTCTGGTGGTTTTTCATGCACAGCCTCTCGAAGGCCATCACCGGCGCGGCGGTGGCGGCCATCCCCTGCGGAACCGACCTGCGCCAGATCCGCATGGACATCGACAGCACCCGCATCGACGACCCGGTGCTGGCCCAGGAGGTGGCTGACTTCACCCACGATTGCTATGGCCCCTCACGGGCAAAGCTGTTCATGAACCGGCCAACTCTCGGTGAGGATGAGATGAACGATATCAACTGGATCGGCTCCGGCTATTTCCTCGAAACGCCTGGCTTCTACGACACCTACCACACAACCCTCCCCCGACCGGACTGGCCCTATGACACAGTCCGGGACGCCGGATTTCCGGAAGTGGTCAATGGCGGCGGCTACCCTACCTGCCGACAGTGGTGGACCGACAGTCCCCAGGGGCTGCGAACGCAGTTGCTGGAGCAGGTGGATCCCGATCTACTGGATCGCATCGGGGAATGGGCGGGGTTCCTGACCCAAGACCAGATCAATGACTCGGTGATACGCACCATCGCCTCCCCGCGTCAACAAAAGATGAACCAGGGCGCCGTCTACACCGACTACGGCGGCCAGATCGAGATGACACTCCCCAACATCGTGGCCCGCGGTGCCGCCGACGTGGGACTGACCGTCGGCTCGCTGGGCTTTTTCCCCGCCATGGATATCGTGCGCCAGGCCCTGCCCATGGTGCTGTCGTTCCTGAAAATGGCCATGGCCATCTGCATTCCGCTGATATTGGTGGTGGGCATCTACGACCTGAAATCCGTGGTCATCGTCAGTTGCGTGCAGTTCGCACTGTTCTTCGTGGATTTCTGGTTCCAGCTCGCACGCTGGCTCGACTCGACCATACTCGACGCCCTCTACGGCTGGGGGCTGGGCGCAGACCGACCCCACACCAATTTCAACCTGCTGATGGGATTGAACAATGCGTTCGGGGATATGTTGTTGAACTTTGTGATGGCGACGCTGCTCTTCATTCTCCCAGCATTCTGGCTCAGTGCCTTAACCTGGGTTGGGATTCGTGCTGGAGGGATCGCTCAGAATCTCGTGAACGGAACAAAAGACGCTCAATCCGCAGGGGCAAGAGGTAGTGACGCTCTACTGAAAAGTGCTAAGTAAGTTGCATTCGAACATCAATATTCATCGTCGGGATCGTGAGGGTCTATTCGAGAGCCGTCCGGGTGATAAAGCCCAAACCCTAATAAGCCAAGTCGCCATTGAGGCGACTGCTCATCGCCGAGGCCCACGTTTCGTGCCGCCCAAGCCACAAGAAAACCAAACACCAGCACCAAAGCCAGCCAGAAAGCGACGTACAGTAGAATACCCAACACTATAAGCTTGAAAGCCCAGAGCATCGCCTTGGCGAGACCGGCTGTCCAACCGTGTTTCACAAACCACTCAATGGCTCGCCGATCCTGACGCACAAATCCACGCCACGCACGGCCAGCCTTACAGCCAGCCCGATGAGCCCACCTTTCGGTATGTGCATTAGTTGCCATCGTTCTGCCTCGCTTTCCAGTTCTGCGTCAACTCATAACCACGCCATCATTCCATCAACTCGCTGAGTGAAACGCTCTTCGTCTATGACCCGCCGCATACTGTCTCAGTTCATGCCATAGGATTTTGACGCAAGTCACGGCAGGGCATCCTTAATACTGCCAAGGATCTACCACTTGGATACCGCAATCGGCGAAATCCTTGACGTTTCGTGTCGCCAGACCGGCGCCACGGGATTTGGCCACCGCGGCAATCATGGCGTCAAACTGGCTGATCGGCTTACCCGCCGTTTTACGGGAGGCGGCAATTTCCGCATAGGCTGCCGCAGCATCACTGTCAAACCCCAGCACCTGCCCGGCCATGTCGGAGACAAAAATAGCCTGAACAGCCTCCAACAACGCAGCTTTACGCTGGCCATTCGGTAGCACGCGAACACCATATAGCACCTCCGCCTGGTTGATTGTGGTGGTAAACAACGCCGCGCGAGGTTGCGCCTCCAACCACGCCAGGGCCCGCGCGTCCGGACTTGGACGCAATGTTTCGGACAACACGTTTGTGTCCAGGATAATCACGCATCCAACTCCGGTGGCGTGCGGATCGCCTCCCGGGCGGGCAGCTCCAGCTCAATGCCTTCCGTAGGTGCAATGCGCTCCCGGATCGCCTTCACGAGGGAAGCGCCCCGTACCGGTTCAGACGACAATGCCGCCCGAAGAATGTCCCGAGCCTCATCTTCCATCGACCGTCCGTGTGAAGCGGCTTGCACACGCAACCGAGTCTTGAGCTCGTCTTCAATATTACGAATAGTCATTGTAGCCATGGCTCTCCTCCATTAATCAATGACTGCATATTAGTCATTGACTAACAGCAATGCAATACCCTCCCAAAGACATCCTCAGCACATGCGTACCGTCGCAACCCCAAACGGCATTAAAGGCTGAAAAGGCTGGCACAACGGAAGGGTGATCAAGGGGAAAGGCCCTACCTGTAAAAGGCGAAAAGGCTCTCCCGCCAATCATCCTCGCCCAACAGAGAAATATTCTCCTGGCGTTTAAGAATGCCCAAAATCGCTATGCCACAACGATGCGAAACCCTGTCGCTTTTGGGATGGACCGAAAACGGAGGTAATCCGCACCAACGCCATTTCCCATTCTCCATAGCCGCCACGCGCCCGCTGCCTTATACCCGGATGTCACCTTTATCCGGCCCCGTATCTGATAGCGTCATGTTTACACTGCTTCGATCCAAAATTGGCAAAAGGCCACCACCCTCATCCACTCCGGGCACAGAGGAAGTCACAGGCCTGTTCCCTCCGCGGAGCGCCGCCTCCCTGCTGGGAGAGCCCCATCGCCAAAAACTGCTGGAGCGAATCTGGCAGCTCACCGCCGTCTCCAGACAGCAATACGCCACGCTCTACCGGGCCCCACTGGAGCGATACGCCGAATGGGTACAGGCCTTTCCAGCCTCGGAAAGCCATCACCACTCCTACCCCGGCGGGATGCTGGATCACGGCCTGGAAATCGTCATCTACGCCTTGAAGCTGAGGCAATCCCACCTCCTGCCGCCGGGCGCTCCGACGGAAACACAAGCCGCCCAGGCCGATGCCTGGACAGCCGGTCTCGCCTACGCGGCACTGCTGCACGATATCGGCAAGGTCGCTGTGGATCTACATGTCGAGTACCGGGACGGCACAGTGTGGCATCCCTGGCACGGCCCCTTGTCCGCCCCATACCGCTTCCGTTACCAACCGAACCGCGAATACCGCCTGCACAGCGCCGCCTCCGGACTGCTGTACACCCAACTGCTCAGCCGCGATATTCTCGACTGGCTGTGTGCCTACCCGGAACTGTGGTCCGCGCTGCTCTATATGCTGGCGGGTAAATACGAACACGCCGGGATACTGGGTGAACTGGTCACCAACGCCGATCAGGCCTCGGTTGCCCAGGCCCTCGGCGGCAACCCCGCCAAAGCACTGGCCGCGCCCAAACAGGCATTGCAACGCAAACTTTTGGAGGGGCTGCGCTATCTGGTCAGGGAGGCCTTCAAACTCAACCAGCCCCAGGCCTCGGACGGCTGGCTGACCCAGGAAACCCTGTGGCTGGTGAGCAAAACCATCTCCGACAAGCTGCGGGCACACCTGTTGTCTCAGGGACTGGAAGGGATTCCGGAAAAAAATACAGTGCTGTTCGACGTGTTGCAGGATCATGGCGTTATCCAACCCAATGACGAGGGCAAAGCCATCTGGCGGGCCACCGTCACCGGCGACAATGGCTGGACCAACACCTTCACCTTCCTCAAACTGTCACCATCACTCATCTGGGAAACGGGTGACAGACCGGCACCGTTTAGCGGCACCGTACAGATTGAACAGAACACTCAGAACGACACCCATGACGAAACGTCACCAGAGACAACGCCGCGACAAGCGCCCGCCCAGCCCAAGCACAGTGATGCCCCTGCCGAAAAGGCTCAGACCGACGATATCGACGCATTAATGGATCTGCTATCCAGCCCCAAGCGGGATGAGCCAACAGGTGGCGCCGGAAAAGGAGCCATAGCCGAAGCTGAAAACACCGGTTCAGGAGTAACAACACCCTCCTCCCAAAAACCAACAGCAACAGACTCACCTACCACCCGCCCTCCGCCACCGGAACCGTCAGGTAAGCATTTCATTGAGTGGCTGAAAACCGGCATTCTGAGTCGAAAACTGATCATCAATGACGCCAAGGCCTTGGTACACACGGTCGCGGATACCTTTTGCCTGATCAGCCCGGGGATATTCCAACGCTACGCGCAGGAGCATCCTGAAGTCTCTCCCCTCGCCAAACAGGATCAAGTCAAGGACTGGCAGTGGATTCAAAAACGCTTCGAACGCCTGCAACTGCACCGCAAACAAGCCGATGGCCTGAACATCTGGACGTTCAACGTCACCGGCCCCAGGAAATCGCGGAAAGTACACGGGTATCTAATGGCGGATCCTGCCGTCTTAATGAATGAGACTCCACCAAATAACCCGTACCTTTCCCTGATCGAATTTCAGGGAAATGACAAAGCAGACCAGAACGGGACGCATGCCTAGGACGACCCCACCGGCACTGCTGGACGAAGATTTATCTTTGGTTGCTCCACTGCGGTTTCGGCTTGCTCAATGCTGGATAGTTGTCCATCTTCGAGCTTCAACAGCCTGTCACCAAGAGGGAAATAGCGGTCGTCGTGGGAGATCACCAGCACCGCCTTGCCCTGGGCTTTCAGCTCGGGCAGCAGTTCCCGGTAAAACACTTCTTTGAATACCGGATCCTGATCCGCCGCCCATTCGTCGAACACCAGAAACGGGCGATCCTTCAGGCAAGCGCCCGCGGAGCTCGAAGGGCAGCGTGAAGGTCACCAGATAGTACGGCACGACAACGGTGATGGCATTGAAGGCCCACCACTGCCCGGTGTCGGGGAAGCGCACCAGAGCGCGTCCGATATCGCTCAAAGAGAGAGTGGGGAGTTCCATGTCACTCTCCCCACAGGATGCGCATCTGCGACACCAACCATTGATTCGCCTTTCGGTATCGTGCTGTGTGACCTCAGACAGCTGCGTATAGACGGAGGCAGTCTTGCAGCATTCATGCCCCATCTCCTTCTGAATGGCCCGCAGGTTGATCCCGGGTTCCACCAGGTGGGCGCCGTTTAATCAGGCGCTCGATTTCCTGGAGAGTGAGGATGTCGGGCAGCATTTTTTCTTCGGCTGCTTGACGATATCTACCCAGGTCCAGTCTTTCTTGAGCATGTGCTGGTAGAAGAACCGCAGGCCCTTACGAACCACCTTGACGGTGGACCAAGGGTGGGTATCGACCAAGGGTGAGAAATGCGTTTCGAGCTGATCCTAGGGCAGTGTATCCGGAAAGGTGTACCAAAATTCGGTCACCCGCCGTACGGCCCGCCGGGACGTAAGAATCAATTGTCCGATCAGCTTTGCCTCGCCGTCGCAACGCGCTAAAATGTTTGCGGTACAGTGATTGGAGTGTCTTTTGCTGTACTGCATTCATGGTAATTCCTCCTGCTATCGCGCCGGGGAGTAGCACGTGGAGGAATTATTCGCTCATTGGAGGGACTCGATGAAGGTCTCTTACCGCGCAGCGGCTTCGTTCAACAACGTGAGGAAATGTACCGGCTTGCCGCAAGGAGTAAAAACAATACAACCAAACAAATATATCAAGGTGAAAGCATGGAACTTCGCCACCTGCGCTATTTTCTTGCATTGGCGGAAGAGCTTCACTTCGCCCGGGCTGCAGCGCGTTTGCATATTGAACAATCTCCCCTCTCCCGCACCATCAAGGAGCTTGAGGAAGAACTCAATGTCCTGTTGTTCCAGCGGAGTCGCCGTGGAACTCAATTGACATGGGCTGGCCAAGTTTTCCTAGAAGATGTTCAGCGGATCTTTACCGTCTTGGACCAGGCCCGCAATAACGTCAAAGCTGCCGCCACCGGCTATCGTGGCGCTCTGCGAATTGTGCTTTCCGATGGCATCGTCCAGCCGCGCTTGGCATCGCTGCTCGCCCTTTGCAGGGAAGAGGAACCCGATGTGGAAATTCGCTTGTTCGAGCGATCTCTGACCCAACAAATCAAGGGACTGCAAAGCGATATTTTTGACGTCGGTTTTGCCCACACAGACAACGTCGAAAAAAGTATTTTGGTTGATGCTGTTTGGACCGATACTCTCGTCGCCGTTATTCCCTCCCGACATCCATTGCTGTCTTTCACCCATGTGCCACTGGACGCCCTGCTGCGTTATCCGTTGGTGCTCTGTCACCCTGACGTCTGCGAGGGGTGTAGTCGGCAAATCGATCAGATACTCAGGAGTGTGAAGACAGAGCCCATCGTCGCCGAGCATGCCACATCGCTCGACTTGATGCTGACTCTGGTGGCCGCCGGTTATGGACTGGGCTTTGCCACGGAGTCCCAGCTCAAGGTGTACCGACATCCGGATGTGGTTCCCCGACCACTCGATATGGAGATGGCCACACTGACCACTTATCTACTGCGCCCAAATACCGAACCGTCTGAACAACTTGAACGGTTTCTACAACGGGTCAGTCGCAGTGATCGATCGCCCGGGGAACTCACTATGGAAGAAGACTAACGCTATGGACTGGATTTGACCCTGTTGTCCAGTTGCGCTTCCGTAGCCTCTATAAGCGCTCCTGCACGACAGCCCAATGCATTTGCGATTTTTAAAATCAAAGCGAGTGTCGGCATATGTTCGCCGCGCTCGATCTTACCCAGATCAGAACGCTCAATGCCTGCAAGATGAGCGAGCTTTTCCTGGGCTATGCCCAAATCGACCCTGGCTTCCCGCACAGCCGCACCAAACGCCAGAGCAGGCTCGGCATCATAAGTCGTGGATCCTACGGGGCGTCCCCGCTGTATTGAACGCTTCTGCATCTGCAAAAGCATCCATTATGGACTTTGCTTAAACCACGTTAAATTTAACTCATTACTGATAAGATAAGCGGAAATTGTGCAATCGCCATTTCAGCAAATATGGATACTGTCACCTCAGACAAACTGCGCGTCCTGCTATCCCATGGGCTGTCGCATCCTCAACTGGCGACTTTGCTCGCCCGGCAGAGGGCCGAAGAACCACGCGTCAAAGTTCAGCTCAGTGAGTCGGATCCGTCACTAACATCTCGGCAGTTCAGCAATGGGCAATATGATATCGGGATATCCCGATCAGCCATTACTGATGAACAATGGGATGCCGTGCCGCTTTGGCGAGAGCCCTGGGTGGTCGC
Source organism: Porticoccaceae bacterium (assembly GCA_023228865.1). The sequence continues at coordinate 23,258 of JALOAH010000039.1, forward strand.
CACATCAATCCACTCTCCATTGAGGCAAGGCCTCTCAGTTACCATGGATCAGTTGATAGATTGCCCCTTCATCCACTGGGATCCAGTGCTTTGTTATGAAAACTACCGAGAGTTGAACGCTATCCTCGAGTCATTGGGTAACCCGCAGCCCGCAGGCACCCGGGTTGTCCGAACCTTTGATATGATGATGACCTTGGTTGCTTCAGGACAGGGTGTCACGATCACACCAGCGTCCAAAGTAAAACGATATCTCCCGTGGGGAGTGATTGGTTGCTTCCTGGCCGATGTTCCACTCACGACCACGGTGTGCCTCATTCAACGATCTCGAATAGACACTACGAGCGCCTGGTGGCGATTCAGCCAGAGGGCGTTGTCCATCGACTGGGAGACTAACAGCAAGCTCGCATCAATATAGCCCGGACTATTATGTCCAAGCGCTCACATATCAGTGCGCTTGCACTACCTTTTGGCTATGGTATCGGCCCAGCCACTTAAGAAAAACCGAAGCCATGTGATTTTGAGTACACTAACGAGTACATATTTAAATCAATAAAATTTTTTATTATTTTAAATCAAATACTTATTTATATATTTCAAGTCCTCTTCTGGGCACCATATCAAGATCGAAAGCAGTACAAGAAAGTCTAAAAACCCAGCATTTGCTGGGTTTTTCTTTTTTTGGCATTCGAATCCAGACTGGGCTCCTGATAAAACCCAGGCGTTCACAGCACAGACTTAAACGTCATTGCAGTTTAGCAACAGCTTGCTGTCGGCTACGTTTGCCTGCTTTTCACTTGGCCTCGCCTGCTTTGAGCACACACTCTCATTTCCACGTTGCTATGGCAGTGTTTATGCTCAAAGCGAACGATCCCTGCGTGAAAATTCAGGCAACTGGCGCAACGTCCGGGCTCAGGTTTGTCACTTAATCGTCCTAGAGCTTGTTAACACCAGTGGCTGGGCACACTTAAAGTCTATAGCCTTAGAAATTGTACACTCCTGGAGTGCCCTGCAGATTCGTAGTGGTCGAATAAAACTGGACAAGCCGTAGCCTGCTGTCAATCCACCCCGACAATCGGTAAATTTTGTTTATACTGTGGCAAGCGCATCTTCGCAATACCATGGCTCGAGATAGATGAAATACAAAATTTCAGTAAACAATCTGCAGATCGGCATGTTTGTGGAACAACTCGATCGCCCCTGGATCGAAACCCCTTTTCTGTTGCAAGGTTTCGAAATCAAATCGACCGAGGACATCGAACGGGTTCAGAAGTACTGCGAGTATGTCTACGTTACCGGGAAGGCCGACCCCGAACGTTTGGAATCCACAGCCATAAAGTACATTTCTCCCTCTCTATCAAAGCAAGCGAGTAGACGTATTTGGGAAAGCGAGGCCTACTTTCCTGCTGATGCCAAGTTGATGCACCAGAAACAATACGGCAAGCCAAAACCTCTCGAAGCGGAGATTGGCCGAACCTGGGAAATCCGCGGCCGAGCCAAGGAACACGTGGAAACCATGTTCGAGGACATTCGGCTGGGATCCACTTTCAGTACAGGCTATGTTGTCGAAGTCATCGGCGACCTAACTGAAAGCGTGTTGAGCAACCCAGATGCCCATATGTTGCTAGGTCAATTGAGGCGACGGGACGATTACGCGGCGTCCCATGCCATGAATGTCTGCTCGGTGTCTTTAGCATTCGGTCGCCACCTGGGTCTGCCCCCTGACCGTTTGAACGAGCTTGGACTGGGTGCGCTATTGATCGATATCGGCACCCTTAAAATCCCCAGGGAGATACTCAACAAAAAAGGTCCACTCACGGAAGAGGAGTACGAGATCGTCAAAAGCCATGTGATCCAAGGCGTGGAGATACTGGAGGCGGCGGAAGGCAATATTCCAGCAACTGCACTGGACATCGTGTATTCACACCAGGAGCGATATGATGGGTCGGGCTACCCCCGAGGTCTAGCAGGAGACGACATTCCCCTGTTTGCTCGCATGGTGGCCATTGTGGACACCTACGACGCCATGACCACACATCGTCTCCACCGGGACGGCATCGCACCCACCAATACACTAAAAGAACTCTACGATCAGAGAAGCGGTCAGTTTGACAGAGAACTGGTGGAACAGTTTATTCAGTGCCTGGGCATCTACCCAGTAGGCACACTGGTGCTGTGCAGCACCGACGAGGTGGGTTTGGTGATTGCCCAGAATCACGGAAAACGGTTGCGCCCCAAACTGCTGCTACTGCTAGACAAGAAAAAAAATCCCTACCCAATACCGAAAATCGTAGACCTGTCGAAATACAATCAAGGCGAGGCAATCGACGTCAGCAAGATCATTGATGCCAGTGACTATGGCATTGATGTGGCCAACTACCTGAAGGATATTTCCTGGGCCGGCGAATAGGCGACGGGATGGGTCAGAAGTGTCTAGGTTTTCTGGTATCTGGAATAACTTCCTAGAGGGCGTTAACAATCAGGTCAGCTGTAGTAATTCAGACGATCCGTTACCTGGAAAGCGACATCAAGCCCCATGCCATAGGCGGTAACTTCCGCAGCATTTTGCACTCTCAAACCATTGCTAACCGGGTCGGGGGAAATCGTCATACATATAATAAAACCCACTCAGGTTCGTTCTCAATCGGCCATCGAGCCATTCTGCTTTTATTCCGCCCTCAATATCGTCTAGCACCTCTGGAGCTACGGGCGGATTATCGTCCCCCGACCCCTAGCCACCGCTTTTGAAACCAACCGCGTAGGTCAGGTAGGCCATAGCCTCATCAGAGATATCGTATTGAAGGCTAACTTGAGGTAAATTTCGTCCAGGATACGTCGACCCTGAGGCTGTATTACTGGAGAGGGTTTGAAAACCCACCGCAGCGTCTATAATTTCAGGAATTGGCGCAGTCAGGATATTGACGCCCTGCCTGCCCTTGTGCGCTTCTTTTTCCTCCTAGGTATAACGTCCGCCCAGGGTGACTCTGAAATCGTCCGTCAACTCTTGAGCGATGTTGGCAAACACGGCATAGGCGCGGGTACTAAACTGTGCGTTGCCTAAGTTACCAGCTATGTACTGGATCGATAGCGGTATAGGAAGGCCGCGAACAGCCAATAGCGCGCGTTGCTGAGGAAAAATACAAAGCAGCTGCAACGCCTGATCAAAACCATTCGCGAAAAACGCCACTATCTCATGCAACAACAAAAGGATCTCGACGTCATGATTCTGGACTTGAATGACTGGGAAGAACGCTGATTGGCTGCACTGGAAAATGACGGCATAAGCCTGCCAGCTTAATTCTCAGGCCTGTTACAACTGAAACCAATCAAGGGGTTCACCAATGGCTACGAACTACACTTCCCTGGGATTTGATTTGGGTGAAGACATTGACATGCTCCGCGAATCTGTCGGCAAATTCGCTCAGGCCGAAATCGCGCCGCGCGCCGAACAGATTGATCGCGACAATCAATTTCCCATGGATCTTTGGCGCAAATTCGGCGCTATGGGACTGCTTGGCATAACCGTTAACGAAGAATACGGCGGCTCCAATATGGGGTATCTGGCCCATGTAATTGCCATGGAAGAGATCAGCCGGGCATCAGCCTCTGTGGGCTTGTCCTACGGCGCCCACTCAAACCTTTGTGTCAACCAAATTTTCAAAAATGGCACCTCAGCACAAAAAACTAAATACCTTCCCAAACTCTGCTCCGGCGAGCATATTGGCGCCCTCGCCATGTCCGAGCCCAACGCCGGTTCAGATGTTGTCAGCATGAAGTTGAAGGCCGAACGCCGGGGTGATCATTACATCCTCAACGGCAATAAAATGTGGATCACCAACGGACCCGATGCCAACACCTATGTCATTTATGCCAAAACAGATGTCAATGCCGGTTCAAAGGGCATCACCGCATTTATCGTAGAGAGAGATTTTCCCGGCTTTTCCCGCGCCCAGAAACTGGACAAGCTGGGCATGCGCGGCTCCAATACCTGCGAGCTGGTATTCGAGGACTGCGCCGTCCCCGCCGAAAATATTCTCGGCGAAGAAGGCGGTGGCGTTAAAGTGCTAATGAGCGGGCTGGATTATGAGCGCACGGTATTGTCAGGGGGGCCGGTGGGCATCATGCAGGCCTGCATGGACATCGTCCTGCCCTATCTGCACGACCGCAAACAGTTCGGCCAGAGCATCGGTGAATTTCAGTTGATGCAGGGCAAACTTGCCGACATGTATGTGGCGCTAAATACCAGCCGAGCCTATCTCTACGCGGTAGCCAAAGCCTGTGACCGCAACCAGGAAAGCCGCAAGGATGCAGCGGCCGTCATTCTCTATACCGCCGAGCAGGCGACACAAATGGCTCTACAAGCCATTCAAACCCTGGGGGGCAATGGTTACATCAACGAGTTCCCCACTGGACGTTTGTTGCGCGATGCCAAACTCTATGAGATAGGCGCTGGCACATCCGAGATTCGGCGCATGCTCATAGGCCGTGAACTTTTTGCAGAAACCAAGTAAATCCATTTTTTAACGGGTACCCAGTTATGGCGGTTCTTCAAACCAAAATTAATACGCGCTCCGAGGAGTTCCACCAAAACTGCAACCATATGCAATCGCTGGTGGACGACCTCCACAGAGTGGTCAATGAGATCAAACTCGGTGGCGGAAAAGCCCTTCAGGAGCGACATAAAGCCCGCGGTAAATTACTGGCACGGGAACGCATTGATGCCATCATCGATGCGGGCACGCCCTTTCTTGAACTGGGTCAGCTGGCAGCCCACCAGGTTTACGGTGATGAGAATGTTCCCGCTGCTGGCGTCATCGCCGGCATAGGACGAATTGCCGGACAGGAATGCATGATTGTGGCCAACGACAGCACTGTTAAAGGCGGCAGCTACTATCCGTTGACGGTAAAAAAACACCTTCGAGCCCAAGTCATTGCCGAGCAAAATAACCTGCCCTGCATTTATCTGGTGGATTCCGGCGGCGCCAATCTGCCCCGCCAAAATGAGGTATTCCCGGATCGGGATCATTTTGGCCGCATCTTTTATAACCAAGCCACCATGTCTGCCAAAAACATTGCACAAATCGCCGTGGTTATGGGGTCCTGTACCGCGGGAGGCGCCTATGTGCCCGCCATGGCCGACGAAGCCATTATCGTCAAGGAGCAGGGCACCATCTTTCTCGCCGGGCCACCACTGGTTAAAGCCGCCACTGGCGAGGTGGTCAGCGCTGAAGAACTCGGCGGCGCCGATGTTCATTGTCGCGAATCCGGTGTTGCCGATCACTACGCGCAAAATGACCACCATGCCCTGAAATTGGCCAGACAGGCCGTCGAGCGCCTGAACCGGGTTAAGCCACAGCAACTGGATATCAGGGACAGCATAGAGCCACTTTATGATGCCAGGGAAATTTACGGAATAATCCCGAAAGATAAACGCCTGCCCTATGATGTCCGAGAAGTGATAGCGCGCATCGTCGATGGTTCCGAATTTGATGAATTCAAAGCCCTGTACGGCACCACATTGGTGTGCGGATTTGCCCGTATCTACGGCTATCCGGTGGGCATTATCGCCAACAATGGCATTTTGTTTGGCGAGTCAGCGCAAAAAGGCGCCCATTTTATTGAGCTGTGTTCGCAACGGAAAATCCCGCTGATATTCCTGCAAAACATCACCGGATTTATGGTTGGCCGCAAGTATGAAACCGGGGGTATCGCCAAGCACGGCGCGAAAATGGTAACGGCGGTGGCCTGTGCCCAGGTGCCCAAGTTTACGGTGATCATTGGCAACTCCTACGGGGCTGGCAACTATGGCATGTGTGGGCGAAGCTACGAACCGCGCTTTTTATTCTCCTGGCCCAACTCGCGCATTTCCGTGATGGGCGGAGAACAGGCGGCGGGCGTTCTGGCTCAAGTCAAACGCGCCCAGATTGAAAAAGCCGGCGGCAGCTGGTCTGCAGAGGAAGAGACCCGTTTTAAGCAACCCATCATTGATGAATACGAAGAACAGGGACACCCCTACTACGCTTCCGCCCGCCTGTGGGATGACGGCGTGATTGATCCAGCCCAAACCCGCCAGGTGCTGGGTCTGGCCATCTCCGCCTCCCTGAACAAACCCATTGACGATACACGCTTTGGCGTGTTCAGAATGTAAGGGGGAATAATGACAACAGCAGTAGTATCGACGTCAATCGACTCCCGGGGTGTTGCGCAAGTAACCCTGAACAACCCGGCCAAGCACAATGCCTTTGATGACGCCATCATCGCAGATTTACAGGACGCCTTTAGCACCATAGACCGCAACCCTGACGTGCGCCTGATGATTTTGGCGGCAGAGGGCAAGAAAGGCTTCAGGCCTTTTTGCAAAAGCGGCAGCCGTCTTATATGAAGGTGGCGGTGAAATAATAGACTAGGTTGTTCACGGGAAAAATCATGTTTAAAAAGATTCTCATTGCCAATCGCGGCGAAATTGCCTGCCGCATTATCAAAACCGCGCGCAAGCTGGGTATTCGCACGGTGGCGGTTTATTCAGATGCAGATAGCCATGCCTTGCATGTAACCATGGCTGATGAAGCTGTGCATATCGGCGCAGCACCGTCCCGCGAATCCTATTTGGTGGGCGAAAAAATTATTGCCGCTGTAAAAAAAACCGGCGCCCAGGCTATCCACCCCGGCTATGGTTTTCTTTCCGAAAATGTCGACTTTTGCCGCCAGTGCCAAGCAGAAAATATTGTTTTTATTGGCCCGCCAGCGCAAGCCATTGAAGCCATGGGTTCCAAAGCCGCCGCCAAAACCCTAATGGCAACGGCCAATGTGCCACTGGTGCCCGGTTACCACGGCAACGATCAAACCCCTGCCCTGCTAAAACACATAGCGGATGACATGGGCTACCCGGTACTACTCAAGGCGGTGGCAGGTGGTGGCGGCAAGGGCATGCGTCAGGTATGGTCTACAGAAGAATTCGACGACGCCCTGGCTGCGGCAAAACGCGAAGCCAGCTCCAGTTTTGGTAATGACGACATATTGGTGGAAAAATACCTGACTCGCCCCCGCCATGTGGAGGTACAGGTTTTTTGCGACCAGCACGGCAATGGGGTGTACCTGTTTGAGCGCGACTGCTCCATTCAGCGCCGCCATCAAAAAGTGATTGAAGAAGCCCCGGCACCCAATATACCAGAGGGCTTGCGGGAGAAAATGGGCGACGCTGCCGTGCGTGCTGCCCAGGCCATCGATTATGTGGGTGCCGGCACGGTTGAATTTCTCCTCGATGAAGACGGTTCTTTCTATTTCATGGAAATGAACACAAGGCTGCAGGTGGAACACCCCGTGACCGAAATGATCACCGGGGAGGATCTGGTGGAATGGCAGCTGCGCGTTGCCTCTGGCCAAGCGCTGCCAAAATCCCAGAACCAACTGACGATTAGTGGCCACGCCTTTGAAGCCCGCATTTATGCAGAAGACCCCGATAACAACTTTCTGCCAGTAACCGGCAAGCTGCATTTTCTTCGCCCGCCCCAGGTAAGTGAATATGTGCGGGTTGATACCGGGGTGATACAGGGGGATGACGTCAGTATCTATTACGACCCCATGATCGCCAAACTGATCGTTTGGGACGAAAACCGTGACAGGGCATTGGCAAGGCTGGCACGGGCACTGTCAGAATATTTTGTCCGCGGTGTCGTCACCAATATTCCCTTTCTGTATAACCTCGTCACCAGCATCCCTTTTAAAAAGGCCGACATTGATACCGGTTTTATTGAAAACCACAAACAGCTCATTTTTCGCGACACCAGCGCGGAATCGGATCAGCTGATCCCCCTTGCCTGCCTCTATCTGTTGCTGTATCGGGAGCAGCGTGCCCGCCGAGCCCACAGCAGCGAACACTCTTCCCCCTGGAATGCGGTCAATGGCTGGCGCCTTAACGCACCGGCGGCACACCCAGTGGAAATTATTGTCAGCGGCAATCACCACATGATGATGGTGGAAGAACAGGGTGCGGGAGAAGAACAGCGTTTTTCAATCACCTGGAATAACCACTGTTTCCAGGCCAGTGGCAGCTTGGCGGGCAACGAGCTCTTTGCTGATATTGATGGTCTGCGCAAGCGGGCAGTCGTGGTTTCCCATGGACACAGCCACAGCCTGTTTAGCGCCGATGGCGTCCTTGAGTTTGAACTGGCGCTGCCCGACTGTGGTGACAACACCGATGTGCATCAAGAAGGCGGCTTTGTTGCACCCATGCACGGCACCGTTGTGGATGTGATGGTCAAGCCTGGCCAGTCGGTAAAAGCGGGAACTATCCTGCTGGTGATGGAGGCCATGAAAATGGAACACGCTATTCGTGCCGACTGTGATGGGCAAGTCACCGAGATCTATTACAAGCCTGGAGATCTGGTGGACGGCGGTGCCAGCCTGCTTGAATTTCAACCTGCCGAAGAAAAATCAGCATGAGTAGTGTGCTACCGCGCAGCGTTCAACTTGTTGAAGTTGACCCCCGTGATGGTTTGCAGAATGAAAAAAGCGCAATCTCGGTCACCGATAACATTGCACTGATTGATCAACTCTCCGAGGCAGGATTTCAATATATTGAAGCAGGTAGTTTTGTGTCACCCAAATGGGTGCCGCAAATGGCCGCTAGCGATGAAGTATTTGCCGGTATCAAGCGCCACCGCGGCGTTCGCTATGCCGCCTTAACCCCAAACATGAAAGGCCTTGAAGCCGCCCTCGCTGCCGGAGCTAATGAAATTGCCGTGTTTACTGCAGCATCGAGCAAGGTATCCACAAGGCACCATCGCAGCGGGGCTGGATAATTGCCGCGCCAACTCCCGATCAGACACAGGCGTTCGAACCAATCCCAGATTTCAGAAGAGGAAATCCCCGTACATCGCAGAAAAAACAGTCCTGACGAAAGCGCTTTCTCAGTTAGCCGGGGCATTGAGGTTATCCAGGTATTGCAGCGCCTGGACGATCCCGAGAAACTCCCTTAAAGTAAAGCCTTGGGCTAAGTACTTATCGAACCAAGGTCTGTAAAGCCAGAAAAGACAATTATTGTGCCGCCACCCTGTCAGTCAAGATTAATTCACAGCTGGCAGAGATGGCGGCGCAAGAGTAATCTTGCCATTGCACTCAACGTTGCTGTTGTTCATTTATGGCCTGTATATTTTAACCCAGTGATTTGGGTATCCGCGCGAGGCACTACGAGCAGAAGGCACCATCGGCAACACAAGCATAAAAACGCACCTTTGTCTCGGAAACTCAGCATTCACCCCTATCGCGACAATATTGAATCCAACCCTCTAGGAACCATGCTATGACAGATTACCGGGTGCCAGTTCAAGACCAGCTTTTTATCCTCAAGCACATTGCCGACCTCGATCAACTGAAGGTTCTTCCCGGTTATGAGGAAATTAGCGATGAACTTATTGAGGCCATACTCAACGAAGCAGCTACCTTCTTTCAGTCGGAGGTGGCACCCACCAACGCTATAGCTGATAAACAGGGCTGCCATGTAGACAGCAACAAGGTGGAAGTCGCGCCGGTTCTCCAGGGACTTTACCGCCAATATTGTGACGGAGGATGGCCGAGCCTGACAGGGCGACCACAATTTGGCGGGCAGGGTCTTCCCCATACGCTGGGTTTTGTCATTGATGAAATGTTGCAAAGTGCCAATCTGGCGTTTTCGCTGCTGCCACTGCTCACCCAGGGGGTAATTACTGCCCTGGGGCGTTATGGCTCGGATTCACAGAAAGCATTCTACCTACCCCGCCTCATCAGCGGCGAGTGGACAGGCACAATGAACCTGACGGAACCCCAGGCCGGTACTGACCTGGGGTTGGTAAAAACCCGCGCCGAGCCAGAGGGCAATCACTACCGACTTGTTGGCCAGAAAATTTTTATTACCTGGGGAGATCACTCCCTGGCAGACAATATTATTCACCTGGTATTGGCGAGAACGCCCGGAGCACCAGAGGGCGTCAAGGGAATTTCCCTGTTTATCGTCCCCAAATTTGTCAGCAGCGCCGATGGCACTTTGGCTGAACGCAACGATGCCTACCCCATCGGAGTGGAAGAAAAAATGGGTATCCACGCCAGCCCCACTTGCACCATGTCGTTTGGCGAAAATGGTGGCGCTGTTGGCTATCTGGTGGGCGAAGAGAACCAGGGTCTCAAATACATGTTCGCCATGATGAACCACGCCCGTCTCGCCGTGGGTTTGCAGGGGGTCTCTGTGTCCGAGCGCGCATTTCAACACGCACTTGGCTACGCCCGGCAACGCTTGCAGGGCAGCAGGCCGGGACGCAGCGAAGCCGCGGCCATTATCGAGCACCCCGATGTCCGCCGTATGCTGCTGGTAATGCAGGCGCTTACCTGGGGCGGTCGTGCCATGACATTGTCGGCCATGACCCATTTTGACCTCGCCGCACACCATCCGGACAAGAAAACACGGGAATTTCACCAACAGCGGATCGATCTGCTAACGCCACTGGTCAAGGCCTGGTGTACGGAAATCGGCAATGAGGTGACTTCCCTGGGCATTCAAATCCACGGCGGCATGGGCTACGTCGAAGAAACGGGCGTCGCACAATACTATCGCGACGCCCGTATTGCCGCCATTTATGAAGGCACCAACGGCATCCAGGGGCTCGACCTGGTCGGCCGGAAGTTGCTCCTCAACGGCGGCGCTTTCGCGCGCTCCCTGTTTGAAGAACTTGACGACGTCATCGAACTGTGTCGCGAACAACAGCTGGAGTCACTGGCGGACAAGCTGGCGCAAGCATTGACCCTGTGCCGGGAAGCGGTGGCCACACTGCTCACCACCGCGCCCGACCGTCCCGACCTTGCCGGCGCCGTTGCTTTCAATCTTCTTATGCTGCTGGGCACTACAGTGGCTGGCTGTTATCTGGGCAAAGGAGCAGCGAAGGCCACCGGGATGGAATCGTTCAATAGTGGCAATACCGAAATCAACAGGAAAGCTATCGATACGGCACTGGTGTTTGCAGAGCAGGTACTGCCCCGTTGCCAAGCCTATGCCGGGATGGTTCGCGCCGGAGAAAATACGCTGATGTCAGCACAACTATAGGGGCAGGCAGTTTCTTATGGGTGGATCGGTACGCTCAGAGCCACCCAAATTTCCAACAATGATTGCCCCGGTTTAACCCATCCCCATTGCCTGCAATGGATTATCCAGCTAGACGCATGGCCGCAATCCATTCCAAGTCCCCCGGTGAGCCAATACAAGAATATAGAGCCGAGCAAAGCTCAGAAAAGTCCTTCGATCCACAGACACAAGAGTCCGACGCACTGATCGATCATATCGAAAACTCCCGTTTCCTTATTATTATCGTTACCTTATTCTGATGGGGGTATCTCTGGATTTATTTTATTGAGCGCGGCCAGGGTTTAACACTGGGTACGTTCAATTTTTGTTTTCTTTTGGTGTGTCTTGTGGTTGCAGGCGCCATTAAAAATTTTGTGACGGACTATTAAATCTATTTATTCCCTCGGGAAGAGGTCAGTGGGTCGTACAAGAGCCTATCGTGATGGAGCCTGAAACTTGCCGCCGACTTACCGCCGGTTGCAATGTGAGTGTCACGTCCAGATCAGTGGACTAATCTTATCCACCCGTTGGCATTGCTTCCAGCAACAACAATCGCTGGCGTCCAAACCCGGGAAGTCATGGGCTATTGCTTTATGGATCTGATTTTTTCAAGCATTATTTTTTTCCTTGCCCTCGTACCCTGGCCATAAAATTTTTCTGGGTGACTTCGTATTGATTAATCGGGCAAGCTTTAGCTGGGGTTAATGGGGCACAAGGATGCCCCACCACTGACCGGCAGGTCAAAACAAACCCTTAAAATACAGCAGACTTCACACAGCTCCATCGGTATTTTAAGGGTGCGCACCCGGGCAAACATGAGCCCGAAATTGGCTGGTCGCAGCAGATGGGCTTGTCATTTAACAACAGGGCGCAACCCGCACCGAGAGTCCGCCGCCCCAACATGTTCCATTACTTCAGGGGAAATTGCTTCCGGGAAACGGTTCACAACTTATAATCTTGACGCCCCCTCAGCTTCAGCGCCGGACTCGCGCTGACCCAGCGCTTCTTTTGCCCCTGCGCGAATATACATATAGAGGCTGTTTACTTGATCGTCAGTAATCTCTGAAAACCTCGGCATGCCGTATCTGGCGGCGGCGTCGCTTCTCAAGAAGGTGCCAAGAGCGTCTTTTGAGAGCGCGATGGCCGAACCACGCAGATCAGGCGCCTGGGCGCCGACGCTTTTCAAGTTGATGCCATGGCACATGGAACAGCCTTTTTCACCAAAGAGAGCCGCCCCTGAAACAACGGCGTCTTCATCAATAACCAGGTTGTCATCGTCGAGAAAGGCCTGGGTTGATGCCTCCTTGCTACTTTCGGGCAAAGCTATATTGGCGTCCAGAGCAAACGTCAGCAGGCGCCGTGGCTCACCGTATTTCCAGTAGGTTTTATTAAAATTTCCGGTTGCAGCAGACGAACCGCCATAGCCGACCAGAAGAGAGATATATTGTTTGCCGGCGACGCTATAGGTGATCGGCGCAGAAATAATTCCCTGGTTGGCATTAAAGCTCCAAAGCTTTTCGCCTGTCTCTGCATTGAAAATCTCAAAGATGCCCTCTTCCGTACCCTGCAAGACGAGATTTCCAGCAGTAGAAATCACCCCACCATTCCACATGGTAGTTCTCTGCACCGACCACCGCAGTTTTTGGCTGACGGGATCCCAGGCCAACAGCTTGCCTTTGCCGTCCTGCTCATCTTCGATCACAAAATTGAGGGAAACCCCACCCACCAGTTGATCAGGATTGACTTTTAGGTGGGTACCCGCCTGCATATAGGGAATATAAGACAGGCCTGTCTGCGGACTGAAGGACATGGCCTGCCAGTTATGGCCGCCAAGCGCTCCCGGCCACACGGTCATTTCGCCATTTTCAAAACGAATGTTGGCCGCTTCGACAGGGTGTCCAGTGGCAACATCAATACGCTCAGCCCAGGTTACCTTGCCGGTTTTTTCGGCGGAAATCAGTTTTCCGGTTTCCCTGTCGATAACATAGAAAAAACCGTTGGTGGGTGCCTGCATGAGAACAGGACGGATGCGTCCGTCGATTTCCAGATCTGCCAATAAGATATCCGCCGTGGCTTTGTAGTCCCAGGCTTCGCGGGGGTTAACCTGATAGTGCCAGATATATTTTCCCGTATCCGGCTCTAAGGCGACAATGGAAACCAGAAACAGATTATCGCCATCTCCAGGGCTGCGCACGCTGGGGTTATAGGGACCGGAATTGCCGGTGCCTATATAAAGTCTGTCCAGTTTTTCATCATAAGTGATACCGTGCCAGACAGTGCCGCCGGTGCCGGTCTTCCAGTATTCGCCGCTCCAGGTTTTGGCAGCCATTTCCATAACGGGATCGCCGGCATTGTCTTCAGGGCTGCCAGGAACCGTATAAAACCGCCACAGTTGTTTTCCGGTTTTAAGATCAAAGGCGGTGACAAAACCGCGATTACCCCAGTCGGCGCCGCCGTTGCCAATAATCACTTTATCCTTAAACACCCTTGGCACACCGGCGCTGAAATAATTTTGGTCTTGTGGAAAGGTGCGAACATTCCAGAGCAGTTCACCGGTTTTGGCATCCAGCCCTTGCAACCTGCCGTCATTGGTGGCAACAACAATTTTGCCGTCACCATAGGCAACGCCGCGATTGGCTCTGAAAACAGTGCGTAGCTGTTCTGGCTGTATGTTTTTCCACACTTCCGGGTCGTGTTGCCAGAGAAGTTTTCCTGTTACAGCATCCACTGCATAGACAACAGAGCCGCTGCCGGGAAAATAAAGGACGCCGTCAACACTGATGGGGGTTGCTTCCAATGCCGCTCTTTCATCGGGCAAATCCAGATACCAGCTCAGGCCTAAGCGGCCAACAGTGTCCGTATTAATTTGACTCAGGGGGCTGAAATGATTATCGGAGTTATCATGACCTTTCATTGGCCAACCCTTATCCTGTTCCGGGGCTAAAATTGTTCCGGCGTTCAGGCTTAGAGCCGTGAAGGCAAGAATAACAGCAGCAAGCCAGACATGTTTTGTGATCATTGTTGAAACTCCAGATTAGCAACAGGTTATACTTATACTTGACAAGCAGGTCAGAACAAAAACAGGAGACATTGTCATTTAACGCAGCATCCGGCAATTTTTACAGGAAGAAATCCCCGGTGTTGCCTAAATTGGTTCGCATTAAGAACGCATATAATACTGACCACCCGGAAAAATAAAAGTTATTTCAGGAAAATTTTTGCAACCAGTCATCTCAATGGTCAACCTTGACAATAAACGACACAGAGAATCCTTCCATGAACAAGCCACTACAAAAAAGTTTGCGCGCCATTGATTTGAATCTGTTGCCCATACTGAGGGAACTGCTTTATAGCCAAAATGTCTCCAAGGCGGCGGAACGCCTCCACATGACACAACCCGCTGTCAGCGATGCCTTGGCCAGGCTAAGAAATCAGTATGGCGATGAAATTCTGGTGAGGGTCGGCAGAAACATGGTCATTACCCCCTTTGCCAAAACTCTGATTGAACCGCTGGATGAACTTCTTGGCCGTATTGACAGTCTGACCAACGCCAACAACCAAGACGCCATTGCCGCTATTGACTCGACAACCATTGATTCCTGGTTAATGGCAAAAAGACCAGCAAAACAGCGTCAAGAAACATCGAACCTATAGATTTCAGCTGTACCAACTATTCGAATTTTTGTTTTAACTTTTGGCAAAATTCCCGTAATCTGCTGTTTCGCTAAGCGCAGTTGGTGCAGAACATGCCAAGCCATGGATAGAAGAGACATTTATTTTTACATTCAGCTTCAGGGAACCTGCAAACCAAGCTGCTTTAAAAATTGGCCAGGATCTACCAGCTGAAATACATAATTTAAAACCACAAAATCTTTACTTTCAGGAGCTACTTACCGTGTCAATCACATCAACACTGATCTCAAGAGCCAGAGAAATTGCCCCGCTGGTGGCGGCAGAGGCGGAAAATACCGACCGCAACGGCGCCATTTCCGACAAAGTCATAGATGCTTTTTGCGATGCTCAGCTACTGGAAATTCTGGTGCCAAAGCGCTTTGGCGGCCATGAACTAAATTATGAAACCATGGCAAGGGTGGTTTATGAAATTGCCCCCCATTGCACCTCCACAGCCTGGGTACTTTCCTTCTATATCGGCCACAACTTTATTCATTCCCTGTTCCCGGAAAAATCCCAGGAAGAAGTGTTTGCCAATCGCCCCTATGCACTGACCCCCGGGACTGTGGCGCCAAATTTTAGCCTTACACCTGTGGATGGCGGCTATATTGCCAATGGCAGGAGTTCGTGGAATTCCGGCAGCTCAAGATGCGACTGGTTTCTCAACAATGGCCTGGTCAAGATAGAAGGACAACCGCCGACGATGCGCTGTTTTTTTGTCCGCGCCAAGCACGCCAATATCATCGACAACTGGAATGTAGCGGGCATGAAAGGCACATCCAGCGGCGACATTGAACTCAAGGATGTTTTTGTCCCCGAATACCACACCACAGAAACCCTGGGTCTACTGGGCGGCACATCTCCAGGTTCCTTGATTCACAAAACGCCGATTTATTCCATGCCTCTGCTGCCCTTTGTGCTCGGCGAGGTCATGCCTGTGGTTGTCGGCGCCTACCGCGGTGCAGCCAATGACTTTAAAAAACTTACCGAAGAACGCTTCACAACGTTCACTTCGGCAAAAGTTCTCAGCAAACAAACAGCGCAAATGCGCATAGGGCACGGGCAGACTGGCGCCGCACTCGCTGAAGCCATGCTCGAAAACTATATTGCAGAAATCGACCGCGCCGATGTCGATCGCTTCAAACCTCTGGAGGCGCGTGCAGCCGCAAAGAGCAAGGTGTCCATGGTCACGGATTTTTGCAGTTCTGGGATCAATTATCTCTTCAAAGGTGCGGGCGCCGGTGCATGGCGCAACGAATCATCCCTGCAGCGCTTTTTCAGGGACTTGAACATGTTAACCGTTCATGGATTTCTCGACCTCGAAGTGGCAACAGAAACCTACGGCAGAATTTTGGTTGGCCTGCCCCCTGAAAGTCCGTTGTAAAAAACCTTATTGAGGTTGCCAGGCTGGACAGATACAATTTGGCTTATTGGGTAATCGCATTAATTTTACAGACTCTAGAATATCGCGTGCTGGGCTCGCGCCTACAAATCACCACACGCAAGCCACACACAGCGGCACGGATACTCTCTTGCGCAGCAAGCCATTAACCAGATATTCTCTAAGGAAACTCTGACTAATGTCATTCCCGCGCAAAGGGAATCTATAATCCGTTGATTTTTTCTGGACTCCCGCCTGCACGGAAGTGACGAAAACAGAATTAATGAGAGCTTCCTTAATCAATAAATTCAGGAGTAGATTTTTAATGAAATTAGCATCTTTTTCACCTGCCAACAGCGTAGATAACTCTCCACGCATAGGTATTGTTATTGACAGCGGCATGGTCGATACAAGGAAACACCTTGCGAATTGTCCCTCAGACATGAAAATACTCATAGACGAATGGGATCAATGGGCAGAAAAATTCAAATCACTGACGACCCTAAAACCAGATTTTGCGCTTTCAGGGTGCCACTTTCATGCCCCTATATCCCGTCCGGGAAAGATCATGGGCATGGGTTTGAACTATTCTGATCACGCCGCAGAAGCCAATATGGAACTTCCCAAAGAACAGATGTGGTTTTGCAAGGCTGTCACCAGCGTTAATGGCCCCTATGACCCAATTCAACTGCCCAAAGCCTCCAGCAAGCTGGACTACGAGGCAGAGCTGGTTTTTGTTATTGGCAAGCGCTGCCGCCATGTCAGTCGCGAAGACGCCAAATCAGTGATTTTTGGCTATTGCGTCGGCAACGATGTCAGTGTCCGCGACTGGCAGTTCAAAAGCTCTCAATTCAATATTGGCAAATCCTTTGATTCCCACGCGCCCTTTGGCCCCTGGATTGTTACGCCGGATGAAATCGATCCCCACAACCGCGCCATTCGCTGCACCGTAAACGGTGAGGAACGCCAAAATTCCAATACGTCCTACTTTATTTTTGACTGCTACGATATGGTGGCTTTTCTCTCCCAGGCCATGACTCTGGAACCTGGCGACATTTTTTACACAGGCACACCCAGCGGCGTTGGCGCCGTGATGACGCCGCCGAAATGGCTCAAGGAAGGGGATATTGTTCGCGTTGAAATTGAGGGTATTGGCGCTATAGAAAACAGGGTTTTACCGGAATAAAAAGGGCCTTCTAACAACGAACCAACAGCAACGGAAATCTATCGCCAACAGGGTTCGCAGCTACATAAAATTGCTCGATAAATAACTGCTTTAACTGTTCTGTCAAATGTGACTCCCGCCTGCGCGGGAGTGACAAAAACAGAATTAATCAGAGCATCCTTAAGTCTTTGCCGCCAGATGTTTCGCAGCTCTGTAGCCAAACGTCATTCCCGGACCAATGCCGGAACCACCACCAGGGTATACGCCGCGCATCACAGAATTTTGATCCAGTCCCACGGCATAAAGACCATCAATAACGGCACCCTCTTCCGTCATCACCTGGGCATCGACCGTGGTTTTCATTCCTAGAACAGTGCTGACATCGCCGGGATGAATGGCCACGGCATAGAATGGTCCTTCAGACAAGGGCGCCAAATTCGGATTTGGCGTATGGTTGAAATCCCCCTGGGAATTGTCATATGCATTACCGCCACGATTAAACTCAGGATCATTGCCGTCCTTTGCGTGGCTATTAAACGTTGCTATGGTTTCAGAGAGGGTTTGTGGGTTTATGCCCAGCTTGGCAGCCAGTGCCGTTATGGTCGGCGCTTTAATCAAATAGCCATTTTTAATAAAGTGGCCAATAGGATAAGGGGCAGCTAGCGCAAAACCCATTCCATAGGAACGCAAAAACTTGTGATCGCCAATAAAATAGGCGGTGGTAATGTTATTTTTCTGCATGATATTGACAAATGTCTGATAGGGTGCGGCTTCATTGGCAAAGCGTTTGCCACTTTGATCGACAATGATCGATCCTGGTTTGCCACGATCTGGACCAAAGTGGGGATATTTCGACAGAGAACCATCTTTGTTAACCATTATCGACACCGGCGCCCATACACCATTTTCCGGATTCACCGCCCCCAGAGCACCACCGGCTTCTTGCCCTATACGAATACCATCGCCGGTATTTTCATCGGGCTGAACACTGATATGAGAGTCAGCAAGAGGAATATATTTCGCCCGCAACTCAGGATTGGCGCCAAAACCGCCGCTGGCAAGAACCACACCTTTTTTCGCAGTAATAGTAACGGCGACGCCTTCCCGCTGCACAATGGCG
>JALOAH010000139.1 GCA_023228865.1 Porticoccaceae bacterium
AATAATATTGACGAGGAGATCGGGGGCATCCTTAAGGATAAAGTTCTGGGCAATCTGCTGGTCGATGGAATCGTCGCCGTGGGACACATGGAGGGAATAGGTACCCGGCAGATCCACCAGCTCAAATTCATATTCGCCATGGCTGAAGCGGCCGGTTTTTTTCTCGACAGTGACCCCCGACCAGTTGCCGACTTTTTGCCGCGAACCGGTGATGGCGTTAAACAATGTGGACTTGCCGCTATTGGGGTTGCCAATCAGCGCCAGGGTATAGGTTTTACTCACGAACTCCGCACCTCGCCATTTCCGCTGTTACTGTCAGTGGCTTTCACCAGCTCCACTTCCATGGCTCCGGCCTCCTGGCGGCGCAGACTGAGATAAAAGCCGCGCACACGAATGTCAACGGGGTCTCCCAGGGGAGCCACATGCTGCACCTGAAACTCGGTTCCGGGGGTAAGACCCAGGCTCATCAGTCGATTGCGATAGAGGGTGTCGAGACCGTTAAAACGGATTACACGGGCGCAATCGCCAGCCTTGAGATCTTTAAAACAGGTTGTCATCGACCTACTCTACAATTTCGAAAACCAATTTAGCGATAAAACTATTGACCAAACAATGGGTTATAAACAATAACGGAAAACAATGTCATTCCCCTACAAATAAGAGCCTGAGCACAAATGAAAATCATTCTCATTCTAGTCAATCAGCCGCAGAAAGGAAATAGCCCAGCCGCAAATCGTAAAACAAGCTACTGAAGAGTCAGTATGCGCTCAATCAACAACTGCAGAGATTCTCGCCCTTTCCATACATTGACATCCAGGCGATAAAGAATTTCGACCCAGTCACTACTGGGCTTGATCAGCGTTTCCGGAACATTAAAGGCAATGGCGTCCACCAGCAGATTCGCGTCCTCTTCGGCGCAGAGGGTAAATTTAAGGTGCTTGCCCGACAACAGGCGCTGCTGCACAACCCGAAAGGTTCCCTGAAACAGGGGTTCGGGAAAATGCTGCCCCCAGGGCCCCGCATCCCGCAGCAAATGAGCCACACCAAGGTTTAACTCGGCAGCAGCCAGGGTACCGTCGGTGGCCACGTCTTCCACCAAGTCTTCAGCCCTTAACTGGCGGCGAATTTCCCGGTCGAAAGCCTCGCGAAAGTGCTCAAGGCTGTCCCTTTCCAGACTGAGCCCGGCAGCCATGGCATGGCCGCCGAATTTCGACAACAATCCCGGATTGGCGGCAGCGACGCCGTCGAGGGCATCGCGAATATGAAGGCCGGGAATGGAGCGGGCAGAGCCCTTGAGCTGGCCGTTATCCCCCTCGGCAAAGGCGATTACCGGACGGTGATAGCGCTCCTTGATGCGGGAGGCAAGCAACCCCACCACACCCTGATGCCAGTCGGGGTCGTAGAGACAGAGCCCCCAGGGCAAATTATCCCTGTCTTCGAGGTGCAGTTTTTCAACCGCTTTCAGGGCTTCCTGTTGCATGCCGGTTTCAATGAGGCGGCGATCGGCATTGAGTTCGTCGAGCTGCACTGCCAGTTCGCGAGCGCTGACGGGATCATCGCTGAGCAGGCATTCAATCCCCAGGCTCATATCGTCGAGGCGCCCGGCGGCGTTGAGGCGCGGGCCGACAGCAAAGCCGAAATCTGCGGCGACAATGCGACACTGCTCGCGCCCCGCCAGTTCCAGCAAGGCCTGAATGCCCGGCCGACACAGCCCGGCGCGAACCCGCTGCAAGCCCTGATGCACCAGCACCCGATTGACCTGATCCAGGGGCACCACATCGGCCACAGTGCCCAGCGCCACCAAATCCAGCCAGCTCGCCATATTGGGTTCGCTGATGCCGCTATTCTGAAACCAGCCATGCTGGCGCAGCCTCGCTCGCAGAGCACTGAGAAGATAAAAGGCAACGCCGACACCGGCCAGGTTTTTGCCGGGAAAAGGGCAATCGGGCTGATTGGGATTGACGATGGCGTCTGCGGCGGGCAGGGTTAAACCGGGCAAATGGTGGTCTGTGACCAAAACCCGCATCCCCAGCGCTTTGGCGGCAGCCACCCCTTCAACACTGGAAATACCATTGTCGACAGTGATCAGCAGATCCGGGCAATTTTGCTGCGCCAAAACGACAATTTCCGGGGTCAAACCGTAACCAAATTCAAAACGGTTGGGCACCAGGAAATCCACCTGCGCCAACCCCATGGCGCGCAACGCCAATATCATCAATGCCGTACTGGTGGCGCCGTCGGCATCGAAATCGCCGACAATCAGCACTTTCTGCTGCTCCACAAATGCGGATTCAAGCAGTTCCAGCGCGGCCTCAACCCCCCTCAGGGTTTGAGGTGTGGGCAGTTCGGCCAGCTGACGACCCAGCGACTGATCACTGAAAACCCCTCTGGTGGCGTAAATTTTCTGCAACAGGGGATGAAGATCAGCACTGAAGGCTCGCGGCGTTTGCGGAAGTTGGCGCTCTCTGATTTTCATTATCGACTAGAATCCAGATTGCGCCAGCAGCCCTTGTCTGGTGCTTTGTGGTGTAACAATAGAACAGTGGAAGAAAGCTGACCTCCCATGAAAGTCAGGCGCTGAGGTTGGCGGCCATAAAACTGTGAACCTTGGCGATATCATCGGCGATCACTTCGTAGCGTTCCTGGCGTTCAAACAGATCCGCCATATGGGGAGGTAATGGCGGATCACCGGCATAGCCTGCTTTTTGCACCGCATCGGGAAATTTCGCCGGGTGGGCGGTGGCGAGGGCAATCATGGACACATCGAGGCTGGTGCGACAGCGGCGACCCGCTTCAACGCCGATGGCGGTGTGGGGATCGAGGAGGTAAACGCTTTTGGCGTACTCCTCAGCGATCACTGCCACGGTGCGTTCATCGTCGACACGGCAACTGCTGAACAGGGGTTTGACCCGGTCGAGGGCGGTTTGTGACAGGCTAAGCTTGCCGGTGCTTTTGAAATCATCCATCAAGCTGGCAATGGCTGCGCCGTCGCGGTCGTACAGGTCGAACAACAAGCGCTCAAAATTGCTGGACACCATAATATCCATTGACGGCGACAGGCTGTGAATCAGCTCATGCTTGCTGTGGTCGTTGGCGCTGATGCAGCGGTGGAGAATATCGTTGGCATTGGTGGCAATCACCAGTTGCGCCACCGGCAACCCCATTTTATGGGCGAGATAGCCGGCAAAAATATCTCCAAAATTGCCGGTGGGTACAGAAAAAGACACCGGCCTGTGGGGTGCGCCCAGGCTCAGCGCCGCCCAGAAGTAATAGACAATCTGCGCCATAATGCGCGCCCAGTTAATGGAATTGACGGCCACCAGCTGGCGATCTTTGGGCAGAAAACTCTGGTCGGCAAAACTGGCTTTGACCATATTCTGGCAGTCGTCAAAATTACCCTGGAGGGCAATGTTGTGAATATTATCGCCCACCACTGTGGTCATCTGACGGCGCTGAACATTGGAGACTCTGTTGTGGGGATGGAGAATAAAAATATCAATATTCTGGCAGCGGCGACAGCCTTCGATGGCGGCAGAACCGGTGTCTCCAGAGGTGGCGCCCATCACTACGGCTTTCTGACCGCGCCTGGCGAGCAAATAGTCGAGAACATGGCCGAGAAACTGAAGGGCAAAATCCTTGAACGCCAGTGTCGGGCCGTGAAACAGTTCCAGCACCCACTCGTTATGGCCGGTCTGCACCAGTGGCGCGATGGCGCGGTGGCGAAAGCCGCTGTAGGAAAGATCAATGATGCGCTTGAGCTCGGCGTCGGGAATAGCGCCGTTGACAAAGGGCGTCATCACCTTGAGGGCAAGTTCTGTGTAACTGAGGCCTGCCCAGGAGGCAATTTCCGCCTGGGTGTAGCTGGGCAGGGTTTCAGGGACAAACAAGCCGCCGTCCGGGGCGAGGCCGGTCAACACCACATTCTCAAAACTTTGGGGAGCAACACCGCCCCTGGTACTGATATATTTCATCATTAGATTCCGCTATTTTTTACGTCGGCAGTAGAGTCTGTTCAAGCTCTCGCAGCCTAAGCTCATTGTTACCCAAAAAAGTAGGTGCTTTAGGCGACGCCCCATGGCCGTATTTTTTGTGGGGGGCTACCGCAAAGCATGTTCCCCTGTGGTGTCTTTGTGGGAGCCTGCCCTGCAGGCGAAAGCTTGCCAAGCCAGATACCTATCGCCGGAATGCCCGGCTCCAACGGATATTAGAGCCTGTTGAAGCTATCGTGCTCTGAGACCCTTTTTACCAAAAGCTGACTCTTTAAGCGATGCGGCAGACCGCCGCCGCAGATCCTCAACAGGTTCTAATATGCCGATGAAAGGCAGTTTCAACCCTTATCCAGCTGCTCAACGCGAATACGCACCACCGCGCCCATTACCGCAGCGAGGTTTTCAATATCGGCAACCGCCGCCCTCAACTTGCCTTCCAGGGATTTACTGGTGAGCATAATCAGGGGCACATGCTCTTCCCCAGGCTTGGGGCTTTTCTGAATAATGGCCTCGATACTGATGCCCCTGTTGCTCATAATGGTGGCCACCTGGGAGAGCACGCCGGGTTTGTCCACCACCTGCATGCGCAGGTAGTAGGCGGTCTCCACGTCCTCGATGGGCAAAACCCTGAGGCCGTTAAAACTGGTATTGGTAAACGCCAGATAAGGCACCCGCGCCTCTGGCGGCACATTGAGCGCGCGAGCAACATCAATAATATCGGCAACTACCGCCGACGCGGTTGGCTCATCGCCGGCGCCTGCACCGTAGAACAGGGTGGGACCCACCGCATCGCCTTTCACCATGACGGCATTCATAACACCATCCACTTCGGCGATCAGGCAATTGTCGGGAATCAGGGTCGGGTGAACCCGCAGCTCGATGCCGCGCTCTGTCTGGCGGGCAATGCCCAAATGTTTGATGCGATAGCCCAGTTCCCTGGCATAGGCCATATCCTGCAGTTCCAGAGTGCGAATACCTTCGGTGAGCACCTTGTCATACTGCAGTGGAATACCAAAAGCCAGGGAGGCAAGAATAACCAGTTTGTGGGCGGCATCTATGCCCTCAACGTCAAAGGTGGGATCGACCTCGGCATAACCCCGCGCCTGGGCTTCAGCGAGCGCCTCGTCAAAACCCCTGCCCTGCTCCGCCATGGCGGTGAGAATAAAATTGCCGGTGCCATTAATAATGCCCGCCAACCACTCGATGCGGTTGGCGCCCAGGCCTTCGCGCAGGGTTTTGATAATGGGAATACCGCCAGCCACCGCAGCTTCAAAAGCGACCATAACGCCCTTTTGATTCGCCGCCGCAAAAATTTCATTGCCGTACTGGGCGATCAACGCCTTGTTGGCGGTAACCACGTGCTTGCCGTTGCTGATGGCCTCCAGCACCAGATCGCGGGCAACCGTGGTGCCACCGATCAATTCGACAACCACATCCACCTCAGGATTTTTGACCACATCAAAAATATCCCGCGTGATCGTCACCTCACCTGTATCTATACTGGGGTGATCCCGCCGCGCGCCCACCTGAACAATCTGTATATCCGCGCCCGCACGGGCGTTGATCAGAGCCGTATTGCGGGTAAGCACATTAAAGGTACCACTACCCACAGTACCCAGACCGCAGATGCCAATTTTCACTGTTTTCAAGAACGTCACCGGGGTAAATAATGGAAAAGGAGGCAACCTTAATGGGGAGCTGTTCCGGTGTCAATGGAGTGAGTAGAGCCTGTTAACACTAATCGAATATCCGTTCCCGGCATGGACTGCCCTCTCAGAGAAGGCAGCCCATTTTTTATAGATAGCCAGTTCGTGTGGCAATTGCTGGAGTTTCCCCCGGCAATACATCGCTCTGGATAATTGATAGCAGTCTCTGGCCTGAACCCGCGCTGCCATCAAAGCAACTGCCATGCTTCATCCCAAGCAGGCTGTAAAATACCAATCATCTCAGGTGTCAGCGAGCCTTCCACGCCACTGGGAACCTGATACCCAGCCATTGCACTCACCAACAACTGAACATCTTCTGCCTCAATAAACCAGGCATCGGTTTCAATCCGGTCAAGCTGATAACTAGCCCCCGAATACCAGTTATTAACGGTTACCGAGTTATCAGTACCTACCACAAATATCTTTAGGCTGCTGCCAGATTGGCTAAACCATAAATCTTCAATGGCTCTTCCTTCAAAAAAGGCAGCGTCAATACTTGCACTAACGGCATCGTAATTGCTGATGTGATCAGCACCAAAATTACCGACAAATAGATAAGTATCGCTGCCGTCACCGCCATTCAGACTGTCGTTGCCCGCGCCGCCATCCAGGGTGTCATCGCCATTTTCTCCGTAGAGGATGTCGTTACCGCTATCGCCAAACAGGCTGTCATCACCGCCCAAGCCCCTCAGGATGTCCGCAGCGTCCGTTCCCGTCATCGCCTTTTCGATCAGCGCCGCCTGATCCCAGCGGGTGCCATCGGTAAATACCACTGCCTGGAGCGGGTTGTGTTCGTTGCCGGGATTGTCCTGGTAAAAAAAGAAATACACTGTCACCTTGTCGGTGGTGCCCGCAAGGCTCAGCACCAGGTCGTTGTTGAGACGTGACACCAGAACGTCATTCGGTGTGACATCGTCTTTGAATTGCAGCACATTGCGCTTGCCCGCCGAGGGGTCATAAACATGGTAGATGACATCCTGGCCATCGCCCCAGCCAAACCGGTAGCTGTTGTTGCCAGTACCGCCATTGAGGGTATCGTTACCCGCGCCGCCGTCGAGGGTGTCATCACCGTTGTCGCCGTAAAGCAGGTCGTTACCGCTATCGCCAAACAGGCTGTCGGCACCTTCACCACCACTGATCTGGTCATTGCCATCACCGCCGTGGAGGTCGTCATCGCCACCCTGGCCGTAGATGTAGTCATTGCTGCCACCGCCAAACAGGCTGTCGGCACCACCCAGACCCCTCAGGGTGTCCGCACCATCCGTACCCGTCATGGCTTTTTCAATCAGCGCCGTCTGATCCCAGCGGGTGCCATCGGCAAACACCACTTCCTGGAGCGGATTGTGGTCGTTGCCGGGATTGTCCTGGTAAAAAAAGAAATACACTGTCACCTTGTCGGTGGTGCCCGCAAGGCTCAGCACCAGGTCGTTGTTGAGACGTGACACCAGAACGTCATTCGGTGTGACATCGTCTTTGAATTGCAGCACATTGCGCTTGCCCGCCGAGGGGTCATAAACATGGTAGATGACATCCTGGCCATCGCCCCAGCCAAACCGGTAGCTGTTGTTGCCAGTACCGCCATTGAGGGTATCGTTACCCGCGCCGCCATCCAGGGTGTCATCGCCATTTTCTCCGTAAAGCAGGTCGTTACCGCTATCGCCAAACAGGCTGTCGGCACCTTCACCACCACTGATCTGGTCATTGCCATCACCGCCGTGGAGGTCGTCA
>JALOAH010000040.1 GCA_023228865.1 Porticoccaceae bacterium
ATGATCCTGGCGCTGCTGGGGGCGATAGTGGCGCAATGGCTACTGGCGGGACTTCATCAGCGCCAGCTGGCTGAAATTACAGGCCGCGCCAGCAAGTAAGGGCTTTTCCTGGCCAATTAAAAAGAGACCCCGATGAAGTGGCGCAATAAAAAACTAAAAAATCGATACGACCCCATTTTCAATACGACCCCATTTTCACTTGCCCACCAACATGGCAGAGGCGTTTTCCATGTTCCCGGCCTCATTCGCCAGCTCGTCATCGAGTTCCTCTTCATGGAGCCATTCCCGCCACACAGCCAGCAACAAAGCCATCAGCACCGGACCGATAAAAAGACCGACCAGCCCCATGGTCTTGACACCACCGATAAGCCCAAAAAAGGTCAACAAAAAAGGCAGCTTGATCGGCCCGCCCACCAAAGAGGGACGAATGGTCTTGTCGACAATGAACAGCTCGATGGTTCCCCAAGCGAACAACCCAAGACCGGCAAGAGAGTCGCCACTTCCCACCAGATAGAGGGACACAACGGTAAAAGCCAGCGGCGCACCACCGGGAATCAGCGCCATAAAGCCAGTGACGACGCCAAGAGCGACGGGAGATGGCACACCGGCAATCCAGTAGGCGACACCGAGAATGATGCCTTCGCCAATCGCGATCAGTCCCATGCCAACCACCGTGGCGCTGATGGTAACCGGCACCATCCGTGAAAAGCGCTGCCAGCGCATCGGCAGTATGCGCTCGCCAAGGCGATCGAGCTGCGCCACCAAGTGATGGCCATCACGGCACACAAAGAACAGCGTCAACAGCATAAACAGCAGCGCCAGCAGGAGGGAAAACACTTTGCCGCCCGTCACCATCAATAGGCGAGAAATATTGCCGAGGTGCTGGCCGCTGACCGCCTGAACCAGCTCACTGACAGCCTGGGGATGGTTCAGGTATTCGTTCCAGAGTTCAGCGAGCCAGACGCCGCCAAAGGGCAAAGCCGCGATCCAAGCCGGAGCCACAGCTCCGTGACGATTCGCTTCCAGCAGCCAATCTATCCAGGCATGGGTTTCATGGAGGGCAAAGGAAAACGCCAGGGTCAGAGGTGCGATCAGTACGGCAAGGATCACCACCATGGCACAGACAGCGGCGAGGGTGTGGTTACCGCCACAGAGACGCAACAAATGCTGGTACAGGGGCCAGCCGGCAAAAGCAATGATCAATGCCGCCAGTACGGGAACAATAAAACTGTGGAAGAAATAGATCCCTGCGGCGACAATCAAAAACAGCAACCAGCGGGCGGCTGGATGGGCTGGCAAAATCGATGTGGCGGGTGTGGTTTTCATGGCCGCTATTCCATCACAGATTCCGCTCCCTATGGAAGGAATATCGAATCGAATCTAAAGGGCTAAAAGGGGTCGGGCTAAAAGAGGGCTAAAAGGGGTCGTAACGAAATGGCACTGACACAACCCGGATATTGCGCCAGTTGCCGGAATTTGGCCGGCAAGTGCAATCGGCGGCAAAGTGTCACCAAGACAAAATACACTGCCGAGCCATTAGATACGTTGAAAACCTGAATCCGGGGGCGTAGTGGCGCAGTATTCGCGCTGTGCCTTGATTCCCGCCTGCTCGGTTATGACAAAAATTCTCGCTTTAGTACCAAGTCAGCGCCATTCGCTGGTAACGAATATGGTCAAAAATCCCTATGCGACTTTTTTCTAATCTCAGTCTCTGCGGTTTATGAGGTTGTGAATTTTTATTGCCAGAATCGGCAGCGCCAACAGCAAAGTGACGGCATTGGCGGCGATAATTGCCCCATTATGCAGCACCAGCCCATAGCCAAGCCAACAGGCCACGCCAAGACTAAAGAGCAGATACATCCAGAAGGAAATTTCATCCGTCTTGCGGGTGCGCAGGGTCAAAATGGCCTGGGGCAGAAAAGACAGGGTTGTCAGGCAAGCCGCCACATAACCTATGGTGTCACCCATATTCACTCCTTCATAGAATCCGCTTCCAGACCTTGGCAGCCCAGAGCCGCCAGCTTATCGCACAACATTATCGCAGCCCCTAAAGGCTATTTGTTCTTTTTGGCCATGGCTTGTTGCAATAGCGCCGCCATGGTGCCGTTGGCATTGGGCTGCGCCGCACCTTGGGATTTTGGTCTGTCGCCGCTGCGGCCTTTGCCGCTGAAAGAACGCTGTTCTGTTTTGGCTCCGCTGCGTTGCTGGCGGGGCGCGGCGCTCGACTCCTGCCCAGGTTCGTCGCCCATGCGCATGCTGAGGGCGATGCGGTTGCGCGCCACTTCCACTTCCATCACTTTGACTTTGACAATATCCCCCGCCTTGACCACATCGCGGGGATCTTTAATAAATTTTTCCGCCAGCGCCGAGATATGCACCAGGCCATCCTGATGTACGCCTATATCGACAAAGGCGCCAAAGTTGGTGACGTTGGTAACAGTGCCTTCCAGCACCATGCCCGGCGCCAGATCCTTGATGGTTTCAACGCCCTCCATAAAGGTCGCTGTTTTGAATTCGGGGCGGGGGTCGCGACCGGGTTTTTCGAGCTCGGCGATGATGTCCACCACGGTGGGCAGACCAAAGCGCTCGTCGGTGTATTTGGCGGGATTGAGTTTGCTGACCAGCGCGCGGTCATTGAGCAGTTTTGACACGGGAAAGCCGGTGTCGGCGACAATTTTTTCCACCACGGAATAAGACTCCGGGTGCACGGCGGAGCCATCCAGGGGATTGTCGCCGCCGCGAATACGAAGAAAGCCCGCCGCCTGTTCAAAGGTTTTGTCACCGAGACGGGGAACGTCCTTGAGTTCGCTGCGGCGCTTAAAGGGCCCCCTACTGTCGCGCAGGGCAACGATGTTGTCGGCGATGGTCTGATTGAGGCCGGAGACCCGCCGCAACAGGGAGGCCGATGCGGTATTCACTTCCACGCCAACGCGGTTTACGCAATCTTCGATAACTGCGTCGAGGCTGCGCGCCAGCTGGGTTTGGCTGACGTCGTGCTGGTACTGGCCGACACCGATGGATTTGGGATCGATTTTCACCAGTTCCGCCAGGGGATCCTGGAGGCGGCGGCCGATGGAAACAGCGCCGCGAATGGTGACATCCAGATCCGGCATTTCCCGCGCGGCATCCGCCGAGGCGGAATAAATAGAGGCGCCGGATTCATTGACCATGACTTTCTGCAGTTTCAGTTCCGGGTGGCGCTTGATCAAATCCGCTGCCAGCTTGTCGGTCTCCCGGGATGCGGTGCCATTGCCTATGGCGATGAGTTCAATCTGATATTTGCCCGCAAGCGTCGCCAATTGGGCGATGGATTGATCCCACTGGTTTTTGGGGGCATGGGGATAAATAACACCGTGATCCATTACTTTGCCGGTCTTGTCGATCACCGCCACCTTGACGCCGGTGCGAATGCCGGGGTCGAGGGCAATGGTTGCGCGCTGCCCGGCGGGCGCCGCCAATAGTAGATCCTTGAGATTGGCGGCAAAAACGTCGATGGCATCCTGTTCGGCGCGCTCGCGCAAATCCCCCAGCAGTTCTGTTTCGAGGTGCAATTGCAATTTGATTCGCCAGGTCCAGCGCACCACTTCCTTGAGCCAGGCATCCCCAGGACGGCTTTGGTCGCTGATGGCAAAAGCGCTGGCAATCATGGTTTCGCAGGGATGCCCCAAAGCGCCCTCTTCCAGCGCCACATCCACCTTGAGGGAAAGAAAACCTTCACGGCGACCGCGAAACATCGCCAGGGCGCGGTGGGATGGCACCTTGGCCAAAGGTTCTTTGTGGTCGAAATAATCGCGGAATTTTTCGCCTTCGCTTTCTTTACCACTGACTACGGTGGCAAACAGCAGCCCATGCTCACTGAGATAGGTTCTTGTTTTGGCAAGCAGATCAGCGTTTTCGGCAAAGCGCTCCATAAGAATATATTTGGCGCCATCAAGTACCGTCTTACTATCGGTAAAACCCAGCTCAGCGTTGATATAGTTTGCCGCCTCCTCTTCGGGCGTCAGACTCGGGTTCTCCAGCAGTGCCACCGCCAGGGGTTCGATACCGGCTTCAATAGCGATCTGGCCTTTGGTGCGCCGCTTGGGCTTGTAGGGCAGATAGAGATCCTCGAGGCGGGTTTTGGTGTCGGCATTGAGAATGTCATTTTTGAGTTCGGGGCTGAGTTTGCCCTGCTCATCGATGCTTTTGAGAATCGCGTCGCGGCGGTCTTCGAGATCGCGCAGGTAAATCAGGCGCTCGCTGAGATCGCGCAACTGGGTATCATCGAGAGAGCCGGTGATCTCCTTGCGATAGCGGGCAATAAAAGGCACGGTGGCGCCGCCATCAAGGAGTTCAACGGTGGCAACCACCTGTTTTTCGGCGATGGCGAGCTCTTCGGCAATACGTTGGAAAATAGACTTCATGGACAACTGATCCTGGACAATAACGAGAGAATGACAACAGGGGCGGGATTATGGCGCAGGCTATCCCTCCATAACAGCCCCTTTATCCAGAAAAGAGCATTTCACGTCTTTCAGGCCTGCTACACTCAAGCAAGAGATTTTGAGGAGCAAGACAATGGCAACCTTCCGTGACGAAAAAGACAGCCTGGGCACAGTTCAGGTGCCAGAAAATGCCCTTTACAAAGCGCAAACCCAGCGGGCGGTGGACAACTTTCCCATCAGCGGCCTGGTGATGCCAGCGGGGTTTATCAAGGCCGTGGTAATAATCAAACGAGCAGCCGCCAGGGTGAACTGCGAACTGGGACTGCTCGATGCCGATACTGCCAGCGCCATTTGCGCGGCCGCCGACAGCCTTGACGACGATGACTACCGACACCAGTTCCCCGTGGATGTTTTTCAGACCGGCTCCGGCACCAGCACCAATATGAATGTTAATGAAGTGCTCGCCACAATGGCATCACAGCGGCTGGCCGCTAAGGCTATAAGCGTCAACCCCAACGACCATCTCAATATGGGGCAGAGCAGCAATGACGTCATTCCCACCGCCATTCAGGTTTCAGCGGTTATGGCGTTGCAGGCAAAACTGCTGCCAGCACTGCAACACCTGGCTGCAATCATCGACGACAAAGGTCAACGTCAGGGCGACGTGGTGAAAACCGGTCGCACCCATTTGATGGACGCCATGCCGCTAACCCTGGCGCAGGAACTCTCCGGCTGGGGGTTTCAGATACGCCAAGGTATCGCTCGCATAGAGTCCAGCCTGCCGCGACTTTATGCCCTGCCCCAGGGCGGCACTGCGGTGGGCACTGGCATTAACGCCCACCCGGAGTTTGGCGACAGAATCGCCGCTGAACTGGCGAAAATAACAGAATTACCCTTTGTCAAAAGCGGCAATTTTTTTGCCGGTCTCAGCTCCCAGGATATTTCCGTAGAACTCTCTGGCCAACTGCGCACCGTCGCTGTCAGCCTGATGAAAATCAGCAACGATTTGCGCTGGATGAACAGCGGCCCCCTGGCGGGGCTGGGGGAAATTGAACTGCAAGCCCTGCAACCCGGCAGCAGTATTATGCCCGGCAAGGTCAACCCGGTGATTCCCGAAGCGGTGGCCATGGTCGCCGCCCAGGTGATGGGCAATGATGCCACCATCGCCATTGGCGGACAGTCCGGCAATTTTCAGCTCAATGTGATGCTGCCGGTGATTGCCTATAACCTGTTGCAAAGTGTTGAATTATTGGCCAACTGCGCGCGACTGCTGGCGGACAACGCCATCGCCACTTTTAAGGTTCGTCAGAAAAACCTCGACAAAGCCCTGGCACTGAACCCCATACTGGTCACCGCCTTGAACCCGATTATCGGTTATTCAAAGGCGGCAGAAATCGCCAAGGCCGCCTATCAACAGCAACGCCCCATTGTCGATGTGGCCGCAGAGATGTGTGATTTGAGCAGAAATGAGCTGGAAAAATTATTGAATCCCGCCACTCTGACCTGAAGGATTTTAGAGGTGCCCTTCAGTCAGCTTGGCGGAATACGGCAATCTTGATTGCCGCGTTAATAGCCATCAATTTTTAACGAAGAAGGCGTCGCAGTACGCCTGGGACTCTTCAAGATTTAAGGTGCCTTCATAGATGGCGCGACCCGTAATTGCGCCGAGAATACCCTTGTCGGCAACTGCACAAAGGGCTTTGATGTCGTCGATATTGGTAATGCCGCCAGAGGCAATCACCGGAATCGATGAGGCCTGCGCCATAGCAACCGTGGCCTCGACATTGACCCCCTGCATCATGCCATCGCGGTCGATATCTGTGTAGACAATGGCGGTGACGCCGTCCGTTTCGAACTTTTTCGCCAGCTCTGTGGCTTTAATCTCAGACACTTCAGCCCAGCCATCGGTGGCCACCAGGCCGTTTTTGGCATCGAGGCCAACGATGATATGACCGCGAAAATCACGGCAGGCCTCTTCGACAAACACCGGGTTTTTAACGGCAGAGGTGCCGAGAATGACATAGTTAACACCGGCTTCCAGATAGGACTCGATGGTGGCTATAGAGCGAATGCCGCCACCAATCTGGATCGGCAAGTCGGGAAATTCGTGGGCAATCGCCCGCACCACATGGCCGTTCACCGGCTCACCGGCAAAGGCGCCGTTAAGATCCACCAGGTGGAGACGGCGAGCGCCCTTTTCCACCCACTGACGCGCCATATCTACCGGGTTGGTTGAAAATACGGTGGAGTCGTCCATACGCCCCTGGCGCAGGCGAACACATTCACCGTCCTTAAGGTCGATGGCAGGAATGATCAGCATAAAAAACCTCGTTTATTCGCCGCGCCAGTTAACAAAATTCTTTAATAATTGTAGACCAGCGGTATGGCTTTTTTCAGGGTGAAACTGCACGGCAAAGAGATTGCCGTGGGCAAGAGCAGCGCTAAAATCATTGCCGTAATGGCAGGTGGCGGCGGTAATATCAGAACCGGCATCGACAAAATAGCTGTGGACAAAATAGAAGCGTTCGTCCTGATCGATGCCCCGCCACATGGGGTGATCGACAACCTGGTGAACCTGGTTCCAGCCCATATGGGGCACCTTGATTCTGCTGCCATCGCTGTCGATGCGATTGCGTTCAAAATGGCGCACTTGACCGGGAAAAATCCCTAAACAGTCGACACCGCCGTTCTCTTCGCTTCTGGTCATCAGCGCCTGCATGCCGACGCAGATGCCAAACACCGGCTTTTCGTTGATGGCTTTTTTGACCGCCTGATCGAAACCGCCGTCGAGAATGCTGGCCATACAGTCGCGAATGGCGCCAACACCGGGAAATACCACGCGGTCGGCTTCGGCAATCTCGTTTTTATCGGAGGTCACCACAATTTCAGCCCTGGGGGCAACGGTTTCAAAGGCTTTTTGTACAGAGTGCAGGTTCCCCATGCCGTAATCGATAACGGCAATGCGGATTCTAAAATCGGTCATTGACTAGAGACTTCCCTTGGTTGAGGGCATTACACCGGCCATACGCGGATCTGGCTCTGCAGCCATTCTCAGCGCGCGGCCAAATGCCTTGAATATGGTTTCTATCTGGTGGTGTGCGTTGGCGCCGCGGAGATTATCAATATGTAATGTGACACCCGCATGATTGACAAACCCCTGAAAGAACTCATAAGTCAATTGCAAATCGAAGGTTCCGACATTGCCCCTGGTGAAATCCACATGCATTTCCAGACCGGGGCGGCCGGAAAAGTCGATAACCACCCGGGACAGCGCTTCGTCCAGGGGCACATAGGCATGGCCGTAGCGACGAATGCCCTTCCTGTCGCCAATGGCTTTGGCAACGGCCTGACCCAGGGTAATGCCTATATCTTCAACCGTGTGGTGATCGTCGATGTGGGTATCGCCATCGGCGTCGATGTCGAGATCCACCAGGCCGTGCCTGGCAATCTGGTCGAGCATATGCTCGAGAAAAGGAACGCCAGTGCTGAATTTTGCCGCACCTGTGCCATCCAGATTCACCGTTACGCTTACCTTGGTTTCCAGGGTATCTCTTTTGATGGTTGCGGTGCGCGCTGAGGCTGATGATGAAATTTGTGCAGACATGGCGATGTACCTTTTCAAGCGAGGCGCCATTATACGGCGACAAGCGCCAGTCTTCCACAAAACAGCATTCTGACGTAGACTTGCCCCGTTTTTGCATCCACCGGCAGCAAATGACAAGGCACCGCAACCTATCCTTAATTGGAATACTGATCCTTACCACGTTATTGTGGGGAACAGTGGTGGCCGCTCACCAGCATCTGGATCTGCAACACGCAGAGTTCAAGCACGAACTCTGCGACGCCTGCCTGCTTCCCCATGCCGCCAACACCCCTCTGGAAGCGCCACAGATCCCTGTTGCCGCCCCGGTTCGCCATCTTCACCAATCCCTGACCTGCAGCCATAGCGGCGAATTTATCCCCGCCTACCTTGGCCGTGCCCCGCCTCTCTGATTTTCCTGTCACCACAATCTGAAGCAAAGCAATCAACAGCCACTGCGCTGCGTTTTTAACGCAACCAAAAACTGTTCCAGCGCTTTGCAAAAAAACCGTTTTATTCCAATTCAGGAAAATATAGAGATGATCAATCAAAAATACCGGGGACTGGCGCTGCCCCTGATGCTGCTTGCACCCACTGTGCTGGCAGGCAATATTGACACCATTGAAGAGCTGATTATTACCGCCTCTCCCCACGACAAACGCGCCGAGGAACTGCCGGGCGCCATCACGGTGCTCGACCGCCGCGCCCTGCAACGGGAAGTGAGCGCAACCCTTGGCGAAACCCTGCAAAACCAGCCGGGCATGCATTCCAGCTCCTTTGGCTCCGGGGTCGGATTGCCCATTATTCGCGGCATGGACGGCAACCGGGTTGAAGTACTCAACAATGGCACCAGCGTGGCGGACGCCTCTGCCACAAGCCCCGACCACGCCAGCGGCGTAGAGCCCCTGCTCGCAGACCGCATTGAAATTCTTCGCGGCCCCGCCACCCTTCGCTATGGCCCAGGCGCCATTGGCGGCGTCATCAATGTTATCGACAACAGCATTCACACCGAGGCTTTTGACGGCATTCACGGCGCCGGGGAAATTCGCCACAACACCAATAACGATGAAGACGCCTTTGTCGGCCGCCTCGATGGCGGTGCCGGCAGCCTGGCTTTTCACCTCGCTGGCGTGTTGCGGCAAAGCAATAATGTCGAGATTCCCAAACTGGCAAACTCCAGCGTAGACGACCCCGCAGAAACCTCCAATGGCTATATTGCCAACAGCGACGCCGAGGTGGATTCCTGGGTATTTGGTCTCTCCCATGTCACTGACAACCTGGTGGCAGGGCTCAGCGTGGTTCACCTCGACAACCAATACGGTGTGCCGCCGGGCGCCCACGACCATGGTGGCCACGGGGATGCGCACGACGACCATGACAGCCACGACAGCCACGACAGCCACGACAGCCACGACAGCGACCAGGATCATTCTGAGGATGGCGAAGAGCACCAAGAATTTACCCGTATCCATATGGAGCAAAGGATTTACCAGGGCAAGCTGTTATGGCGAAACCTCAACGGCATCATCGAAAAAATCAGCCTTGACCTCAATCACACCGACTACAAGCACAGAGAAATCGAAATCGAGGACGGCGAGCGCAACACGGGAACCGTTTTTGATATCGACAGCAGCGAAGTTCGCACCGAGGCCACCCACGCGCCGCTTTTCGGCTGGATGGGCACCTTGGGATTGCAGCACAAGCGCCGGGATTTTGACGCCATAGGCGCAGAGGCTTTTGTGCCCCAATCAGACACCCGCACCACAGGCCTCTACCTCATTGAGGAAACAGAATTTGGCGGCGGCGATCTGGAGCTGGGTATACGTCACGACCACCAAACCGTTGCCACCTCCGCTAGCGATGATATCGACCACAACAGCTTTAACGCCAGCGCCAGCTATCTTTACCCCCTCACAGAAAACCAGCGCCTTGGCCTCATCCTGTCCCGCACCGAACGGGCGCCCGCAGCGGAAGAACTGCTCTCCAACGGCGAACATATTGCCACCAGATCCTACGAAATCGGCGACCCCGGCCTCGACACCGAATCTGCCTGGAATCTGGAACTGACCTGGTCCAACAGCGCTCACGTGCCCGCCACTGTCAGCCTCTTTCACCGCCGTTTCAGTGATTTTATCTATGCCCTGGATACAGGTTCGCGCTTCAGTCACGATCTTGAAGAAGAAGGTTTCAACAGCCTCGCCGCCTGCTCCTCCGACCTGGCGGATTTTGATGGCGATGGCGATGAATTTGCCGCTTCGCCGGAATGTTTTTCCTATATTCAAAATGACGCCAAATTCACCGGCCTTGAGGCCGAAGTGACTCTGCCTATGACAGAGACCCAGGCTCTGCGCCTTTGGGGTGATGCGGTGCGCGCCCGTTTTGACAACGCCGGCGATGTACCCCGCATGCCCCCCGCTCGCCTCGGCGCCAACTGGGACTTTGCCAGCGGTTACTGGAATACCAGGCTGAGCATTACCTATGCCTTTAAACAGGACAGACCCGGCGAAAACCAGAGTGATACCGAAGACTACACCAGGGTGGACGCCTATGTTCGCTACGGCGTCAAGGAGTGGTCTGTGTTTATCAAGGGCGCCAATCTCACCGATGAAGAAATTCGCAACTCCACCAGCTTCCTTCGCGATATAGCCCCGGAGCCGGGTCGCAGTATTGTCATTGGTGCAAACTACAGCTTCTGATCACAACCCGCTACACTCTGAAAACAGTCCGGCAGGCCGCCGGACTGTTTTTCATACAGAAAGACCTCGAGGCCAGAAACGGTCAATCTGTACCGGCAAATACCTTGCTGCTGATTACTCTTAGCCTCTGTTTCTCACCCCCGCCCTGCCGCCAACGGCAATATGGGCTACAATGAAAACCGCTTTAAATACCGGAAAGGATGCAGCCATGCCACGAATCCTCAAATTCAGCGTCATTGCCGTTTTGCTTGTTTTTCTCGTCCTCGGCGCCGTTCTGGCCTACCTGATGTTTGCCATTGATATCAACAGCTACAAACCACAGATCGAGCAAACCGCAAAAGATCAGGGCATCGAGCTGAATATTCAGGGGCAACTGGGCTGGTCTGTGTTTCCCAATATCGCCATCAGTATCGGCGAAACCCATTTTCAAAGCGCCCAATACGGTGTCGAGCCATCGTCCATAGCAAGCGCCAGCCTGGCGCTCAAATGGCCGGAGCTGCTCCGCAAACAGCTGGCGGTTAGCGCACTGACCATTGACAGCGCCAATATTCACATCACCAGTCTCGATTCCGGTGCCGCAGCGGCCGCCATTCCCGCCTCCGGCTCAGAGCCCGTATCCAGCCCGGATGGCTCCTTTTCCCTGGCGGTGGATCAATTTGCGCTGCGCAACAGCCAAATCCAATACGACGACATCCTTATTAAAAACCTTGACGCAACCACTAAAGGCGTCAATCTTCAAGGCGACCCGTTCACCCTCAGCCTGGGTTTGGACTACGACCAGGGATTGGATAAAGCCCCGCTTCATCTCGGCCTCAGCGGCAACGCGGGCTTTGATCAGCGCCAGGGAGAATTGACCCTGGCGAACATGCTGATTGAATTGAAAGGGGTCACACCAACTCCGCTGATTATCAACCTCACAGGGAACCTCAACACCAATGTCATGGAAGGAACCCTCAACGCCCTCACCCTGTCTCTTGGCGATACCCGGCTGACCGGCTCAGCCACATTCAGCAAAACGCCGAAATCCCTGGCGCTCAACCTCTCAGGAACAGACCTGAATCTGGACGAGCTGCTGCCCGCAACGAACCCAACCGACGGGGACGCCGAAACTGCCAAAGAAGCCGAAGCGGCGCAACTGCTTCCCCCCCTGTTCGCGCCCCTGGCGCTCCTCGATGGCGGCTCCGGCGAGGTTAATCTCACCCTCGAAGCCCTGGTTTATGACGGCATTACCCTCACCAAACCGCAGTTACTGGCTAGCGCCAGCGGCAACAAAATTGTTGTCAATCAATTTTCCACAGGAATTTTTGGCGGCACCGTCACCGCCGACGCCACCTTTACCAACAGCAAAACACCAAAAATCAGCTTCAAAAAACAGCTCAGAGACATCGACATGGCCGCAGCCATGGACAAACTGGCGAGCGAGGTGGATATTACAGGCACTCTCAACATGGGCATTAGCGGCACCACCTTCGGCAACTCCGGCGACGCCCTTATTGCCAACACCCAGGCGAAGGGAGTCCTTGAGATTAAAGACCCCACCCTGGCGACAGTGAACATCGAAAAAAGCTATTGTGAACTTGCCGCCCTGGTGGAAAAAACACCGGCTCGCCAGGAGCCCTGGCCCGCGGGCACCAGGCTCAACAACCTGGTCAGCGATTACCACATGGCCGACGGCAACCTGATTCTCGACGACTACAGCACAGGAATGGGCAACCTCAAACTCACCGGCAACGGCGTCATCGATATTATCAACCAGGCCTTTAACATCCGTGTCGTCACTCTACTCGACGGTGATCGCACCAGTGACAGCGGCTGCGAGATCAAAAGCACCCGCGTTCGCAACAAAAAGATTCCGTTCATCTGTAAAGACAGCTTTGCCAAAGCGGGCGCAGGTAGCTGCAAACCCGACCCGGATTTTGTCAAAGGGCTATTACAGGAAAAGCTCCTGGACAAGCTTATCGACGACAAAGACGGGGAAGAAAGCGAAAAAAGCAAGGCCGTTAAAGGGCTTCTCAAAGGTATTTTTGGCGGCTAAATGACAGCTCAAACCACGACTTTTGCCAACCGTCTACTCCGCTGGTTCGAGAGCCACGGGCGCAAGGATTTGCCCTGGCAGGAGAACATTTCCCCCTACCGGGTATGGCTGTCAGAGATCATGCTGCAGCAGACGCAGGTGAGTACGGTGATTCCGTATTTCCAGCGCTTTACCACCAGCTATGCCGACATTGAAGCCCTGGCTGCGGCGCCCCTGGATGACGTTCTCCACCTGTGGACAGGGCTTGGCTATTACGCCCGCGCCCGCAACCTCCACAAAACCGCGCAAATTATTGCACAACAATACCGGGGGCAATTTCCGGCAACTGTGGCGGCATTGTGCGAACTCCCCGGCATCGGTCGCTCCACCGCAGGCGCCATTGTCAGTATCGCCTTTGGCAAACGCGCTGCGATTCTCGACGGCAATGTCAAACGGGTACTCGCCCGCCACCGCGCCATTGACGGCTGGCCGGGGCAAACCGCTGCTCACAATGCCCTTTGGCAAACCGCCGAGCAATTCACCCCCAAAACCCGGCACGGCCAGTACACCCAGGCAATTATGGATTTGGGCGCAACCCTGTGCACCAAAAGTAAACCCCAGTGCGAGGCCTGCCCTGTGCAGGTCGACTGCCTGGCAAGGCAACAGCAAAACCAGCAGCTCTACCCCGGCAAAAAACCCAGAAAAAGCCTGCCCGTGAGGCAAAGTGTGTGGTTAGTGTTAGAAGACGACCGCGGACAACTACTGCTGGAAAATCGCCCCCCTGTAGGACTCTGGGGCGGGCTCTGGGCATTTCCGGAAGTCGACACCATTGACGATATCGGCGCGCGCTGCAAACAGCTCGGCTTCAAGACCGCGCAAATAGAGGCGCTCGACAGCCGCCGCCACACCTTCAGCCATTTTCACCTCGACTACATCCCGGTTGTGGTCAAAGGCAAACCCCAGCACCGTATCAACGACGCGTCCCCACTGCGCTGGCTGAATGCCGCCAACCTGGAAGGCTACGGCACCCCGGCTCCCGTTAAAAAGTTGCTGGAGGAGCTTTACCGCCAATCTATCTAGCCACAGAGTTTATCCTGAGCAAAGATTTTTCCTGCTGCCAGTTCCGTGGACAGTCCGCACCTAACTTGCAGCATCCCCCCCATACTCTTATGCTACCCGCCCCCGTTGTAATCACTGGAGCCAAAATGACGCGCACCGTTCACTGCCGCAAACTCAAAGCCGACCTCCCCGGCCTGGCACAGCCCCCCTTTCCGGGTCCCAAGGGTGAAGACATTTTTAAACATATCTCCCAGGACGCCTGGAACCAGTGGCTCGAACACCAAACCATGCTCATCAATGAAAAACGCCTCAACATGATGGATATCAGCGCCCGCAACTATCTTGCCGAACAGCGCGAGAAATTTCTCTCCGGCGACGATTACGACCAGGCGGAAGGTTATATTCCACCATCTGAGTAACATTTATGGCTTTGAGGCTTGACGTCGAAAGGCTGGCAATGTTTAATACGCGCCTCTTGCCGAGGAGCAGTTTTCAGCCTCCTCACGTAGTACGCCCAGGTAGCTCAGTCGGTAGAGCAGGGGATTGAAAATCCCCGTGTCGGTGGTTCGATTCCGCCCCTGGGCACCATTTAAATCAATGACTTACAACCAATCGAAGATCACGTTTTTGGGAAATTGTGCCCAAATTTGTGCCCTCGATCCTTTCCGCCGCCGACAGCAAATGATCCGCTGCCAAATGCGCATAACGCAACACCATCTCCACTGTCGACCAGCCACCCAATTCCTGTAACTCCTGCAAGCTGGTACCGCTTTGCACATGCCAGGATGCCCAGGTGTGGCGCAGGTCGTGCCAACGGAAATTCGCAATGCCAACCCGCTCCAGTGCCGCGTACCACGCCTTGGTACTGGTGCGATCCACCGGACGCCGAGGACGACCGTACACAAACACCCACTCCTTGTGCTTGCCACGCCATTCCTCCAACACCGCCAACGCGTCGCGGTTCAACGGCACCCCAATGGCTCGGCGAGATTTCGACTGATCGGGATGAATCCAGGCAACGCGCCTGTCCATATCCACTTGATCCCAACGCAGATAACTCACATTGCGTTGCCGTAATCCCGTGGCCAAGCTGAAACGCGCCATCCCCGCCAAATGCGGTGGCAGTTCGGCAATCAGCCTCGCCGCTTCTTCGCGGGTAATCCAATGAATGCGCTTTCTCGGTTCCGGGTACAACTTCACTCGCGGCACCTTGTCCACCCATTACCAGTCATCCCGAGCCGCCCGCAAAATAGCCCGCAATAGCGCCAAATAACGGTTGGCTGTTGAGGCTGTGGATTCCCGTTTCTTTGCCAGCCCTATTCGATCAACCAAATCCCGGTCAATCTCGTCCAGGTATTTACCCCCGAGATAGGGGTGAAACCATTTGAGCTTGGCCAAGTCCTTTTCGTGATCGGCTTTGTGGTCGGTGTTAACGCGATGGGACGGATGCATATAGACTCTCATTTTTACTGTGAGCGGTTATACTCCACCTTACACTCAGGCACTGCACTAAGGAGAGTCCAATGAAAACAAACGCAAGAAGCCTATTCGTCATACTAGCGCTAATACTGACTGGATGCGGAGATAACGGGTCTCCAGCCAACGATTCCGTTACCGAGGCAAACCCCTCATCACTCGATCGAGGGTCAAGCTTTGGCAGTCCAGGGGCTGGCTTCCTCAAAATTGGCGATAGCCATCACGACCTTGAAATCACAAGGTGTCTGGTGGCTTTCGGGGTGCTTGGGGGAAGCGCGGTGAGCACCCAGAAGCCCGACAATATCAAAGTCAATTTTGAGTTTTCCCCTGCCAACTGGCGCGAGCGCCCTGAAACCGAGGGCTGGACCGAAACAGGAACGATTTCACTGCGATCTGAGAACCCCTATGCGCAATGGGAATCTGGCCTGAGCCTGGTCAGTGGCTACAACTTGGGCAGCCTTGATCCAGCCAGACTGGATATCACTTCTGTGGAGTTTTCAGCAGATGGGCGGAGCGCACGGGGTGAAGCCAATTTTTTATCTGTAGACTCAATCATGAAAGGCGACCCAAGCATCTCAGTAGGTAGCTTTGAGTTCTCCTGTCCGGAACCCTAATTTGCAATGAACCCTGACCCTGTCTGATCGCCGCAGTATCGTTTCGGGGCTAGCTGCTTAATTTCCGGCAAACTGAATCGCAGAGCCAACAGCATTTTTGTGATGGCCTTGTCGATTGGTGTTGCCAACAAATCCGTTCACAAGGCTGGGCGCAGTAATTTCTGTAATGTTGCGGTATCCGTGACCTCAACAAAGATCCACGGGGCGCAGGCACCCTCAGGCAGCCAGAGAGAAATCGCGGCCAGAACAAGAACCCTTAAAGGTAAAAATATCTGTGACATTTATCGAAGTTTTTTCTGATCCCGATCTCCGCCCTACGAGACTTTTGCGCCTCCAGACAAAGCGAGAACCCCATTGAGCAGAGCATTCTTGAGAGCGAGGTCAGACGCAAATTGCGCCACAAGCGCATCTGCATCCAGAGAAATCCAGTAAGGCGGCACATAGAAAGCCAAATCGGCAAGTTGCGTGGGAAACAGTACGGCGAAAAACCCCGGCCTAAGCACCAGATAGGGGCGGCTCCCAGGCGCGATTTCGATCAAGGCTAAAATTGCGTAGCGCATTTCCGCAGGGAGCAGGTCAACGGCGCCGGGATCACTGATACGCAGACTATAGACCTCATCGAAAGCTGAATCGCCGGTGAGTGTGACTGCCAGCTCAGACGTCTTACTCTGCGCCAGCAACAGTCTTGGTGGAGCATCCTTCGGAGTTAACACAATTGATACATCGTTACCCCAATCCGAAGCCATCTGAATCACTGTAAAATTCAGGGTATAATCGCCCAGATTGTGTTTCTTGTTCCTCCTAGGTGCGTAGGCGATCAACATTTCAGATAGCGTTACCTCGCGCCCGTCCCGAACACCAATGAGGCGGTCAGTGGTTCTGGCAGACTGAAGCACTGGAAACAGGCACCAACCACGCAGCTGCGCCAGATCCGTCTCTGGCTCGACGACATGGTCGAAACCACCCAAATACTCGGAAATGACCGGAGCAAAACAACTCTTGACGGTTGTCTGGTAAGTGCTCGACCGGTTGCCCATGGCTATAAACCATCCGACAAAGGCCGCCAGGATGCCGAAGATCAGTGCCACAAAAATCCCCTGACCTGTAAAGAGCAGAGCCAGGAGCACACCCAAACCGGCGAGCGGAACCCATAAACGAGCACGCTGGTCCACGGTTTCCAGCGTGGACAACCTGAGCTGTTCAAGATCACTGATAAAAGGAGCAATACGGGACAAAAGATTTTCGCGCTCCACCTTGGACAGGTCGACAACAACACCCCGAGGTGCATTTCCCGAAGCCGCCACAACTTTGTCGGCACCACCACCGATGCGCGCCCAGATGGAGGTGAACGAAAAATCTGAATATCCTGCCATGATATACACCTACCTTTGTGTATTAATCGTCGTCAAAAAATCCTGATAACCGCTACCGTAATGGCCGCCTCAAATACTTATTGACAGAAGCGTTAAGCCGACGAGCCCTTCGCTATTTTCAGTTGGCGTGGCGCCTCAAATCGGGAATATTGGTTGCTGGACATATCTGTGGCATAGCATTCTGGATAGTCAACCCATGCTCAAGAAGCAAAGGCGCAGCAGTGGCGATAAAATAATGCGAAGATGCCGTGTCAGCGATCGCGGTGAGTGCCGCGATAATGTTATCTGGCAGGGGATCTTTGGTAGAGAATTTTTCCGCCATGGACTGCGCTTCACGAGCGTAAGTGGCAATACCGCTGACTGGCTGCCTATCCGCCTTGCCAGCGGCAGTATTCACTAACCCCTTATCTGTCGCTTCCATAAGTTTTTCGATCATCTTGCAGGTGTGGCGATCCGCCGCAAATGCAGCACCAGGGGTAACCAACACAGTAAACACAAAGGCAAGGTAGT
The DNA here is from genome assembly GCA_023228865.1 of Porticoccaceae bacterium. The sequence goes on from JALOAH010000040.1 coordinate 17,747, forward strand.
AACGCATAGTGAAATTTCCTCTACTATTTTTTATGGTTCTGTTTGCCAACGGTGTGCACTACATTAAGCGATTTCTTGTGCTTCAAACCCTGATGGATGAAGCCACAGACACTGTGTCAGCGGATTCGATTGTAGTCCAATTCAATGTGCTCGAATACCGATTGACGCATTGCCTCGCAGATAAGACATCCCTCTCCGTGAATAGCTTCCACCTTGAGTGAGTAGAAGAAACTCTCAGCACAGGATCATCAGACCCTATACTGAATTTGGTGGACAGGTAAAGGCTGTTGTCCAGCCCTAAGGGATGTCCAATGATGGCTTGCCGGCATGAGCTGGGTGATTCGAGTTAAAGGACTCTGTATTTCGGGCAAGGACAAATCCATCCGCGTCAAACCTGGGGATTTTCTACAACCACCACTGCCATATCGGCAAGGCGACGGTATATGCGCCTGCGGCGCACCAGAGGCCACCAGCGGTAGAGGAAAATTTCCATAGGCCGCCACATGGCCACCCAGCCGCCAACCATTAAACCTTCACTGGGCAGGGCGGCAAACCCACTGGCTGGCACATGATTTTCCAGAGCCCGGCTCATGCCCATGCAAAAACCGAGAAATAAAAGGCCAATCAGTAAACTGAGCCGCCCCTCCCGCATCAACTGGCGGCGTTCGCTCTGACAAAACCTGGCGCGTTCACTGAAATAGTTGTGAATGGCCGCTTCAACGCGATTTCTTTCCTTGTCGTCGAAGGCGCCAGTCAACGTCAGCTCGAGACAAAAATCTCCACTGGCGGGATATTCAGCAGCCCAGTCAAAAATAAATGCCTCGGCGTCAGCATCGAGATCCCTGCCCACAAAAGGTGAGGGGTCCAGTGAATTGAACAACTGCTGGACGTTGTCCAAGCGCAGGCGTATAACATGGGTTTTGTGATCCCGTATTTTTGTTGCAATGTTCATTGGCCAAATCTTCTCTGCCGAAGCCTTTATGTTTAAAAAACTGGAAGCAGCGGATAACTGCTTCATTTTCATTGACTGAAAAAATCGTTGTCGCTGACTCGATTATTGTCAAGGGGGAATGCCCTGCTGTAAACCACCAGCGCAAAACACTCTGCCGAGCCGCTATAGCAGTTAAAAACCTTGATCCGCGAGGGTGCTGGTGCAATATGCGGTCTAGCACTCTTTGAATTTGGTTTTGTCCTATAGCTGCGCCATCGCCAGCGGGGCTGACTCCTACAAATAATTTTTCGGTAGGCGCCTGCCCCGCAGGCGATGCCTGAAGATTGCCAAGGGCGGGCAATATCAAATTGAAAGACGGGTAAAAACTACAGTAAAATGGCGCCATGCCTGCCGACAAACCTAAAGTGCTCCCCGATGAATGATTCGCCCTCACTGCGCGATTCACTGATTGATAAAACCATTGCGGCCGTTGTCGAAACTGGTCTTGAAAGTGTCTCTCTTCGGGCTGTGGTCAATGCGGTCGGCTGTTCAACAACGGCTATTTTCGGCTACTTTGGCAATAAGTCGGGCTTGCTGCAGGCGTCCCTAAAACAAGCGCTGGAAGAAGACCGCCAATTTCTCGACGATTTCGCCCACCACACCAGGGGGCTTACCCTTGATCACCAGAGCTTTTCAGCGCTCCTCGCCTCCTACATAGAGTTGCGAGCGAAAACCCGGGCGGCATCATTCTGGTCTGAAGTAGTGTTCAAGTCCCGGCAATTTCCGGAGCCCGAAGCCAACGAGATCATTCGCAACTGGTACGAGATGCACCTTGTCTTTTGGCAGTCCAAACTTGAACAAAGCACCTGCAACGAGGATCTTGGCTCTGTTTTGGTGGCATACAGCGTTACAGAACAGGCCTACTCTCTGGCGTTGCACACCAATCTGGAATATTTGCTGCTGCTCAGGGAATCCTGCTCGGCAATAACAGCAAAAAGTTTTGGCGCCCATCGCGACAGCGTCAGCAGCCAGGTTTGGATCTGGCTCGAAAGCGGCTCCCCCAGGTTTTCCATAGAACCCACCCAAGCTCGCAACCCTCTTTGCCAGCGGCTCCTGGATCAGGCGGCAAAACACATTATTCTTCAGGGCGTAGACAAGGCTAATATCGCCAAAATTGCCAAAGACGCCGGCACGTCCAGCGCCATGGTGCTTTATCATTTTGGCACTATGGCCGCTTTTACCAATGAAGCCATATGGAAAGCCATCGTCCTCAAGGTTCCCGAAGAGATGATTCCGGTAATCAAAAATGGCCACAGCCAAAAGCCGCCCGACTCCTGGGTCGATGTGGTTAGAGGATTGGTGAACAGGCCTGTTGGCAGTAAAAGTACCTACAAGAATTTTTACCTCAAAGTGGCAAGAATTATTGGCCAGACATCGTTATTGTGTCAACATAACCCCGAACTCAAACCCCTTATCGATCAGCTTCGTATTAACGAAGGCGTCTCCATCCACCACATATATAAAAACTTTGCCAAAGACGGCGGGGAAATTGGCCGCTCCACGTCTGGTATTTTTGGCCTGTGGCTGAAAGGGCAAGTCATTATTGACGATATTTTTAGTCATAGCTGTGAACAAACCGAAGCAAAAATAATGGCTGCCGTGTCAAAATTAACCTTTTGAGTCAAAGGGTTGAACAGAAAACCAACAACCGGGCACAGAGGACATGGCAGGCAAAACTACAGGCGCGCAGCTGCGCTGCCATCAATGAATTGCCTTTGACCACTTATCCGTCTATGATCGACGGCTCCCCACAAGAGGCCTAATACAACTTCATGAGTTTGCTCATAGCGTTTGCCGTATTGTCCATAGGTGTTTCCTTTTTTTGCTCAATTCTTGAAGCCGCATTATTGTCTCTAACGCCAAGCTACATCGCCAAACTGCGTCTCGAAAACCAGAAACTCCACGATCAGCTCGCCACGCTCAAAGACAGCATCGATCAACCCCTGGCCGCCATTCTCACCCTCAACACTGTGGCTCATACGGTGGGCGCCACTGGCGTGGGTGCACAGGTTGCCGTTATTTTCGGTGATGGCTATCTGGGCATTGCCTCTGCCATTATGACTATTTTGATACTGGTGCTCTCCGAGATCGTGCCCAAAACCATCGGCGCCCGCTATTGGCAATGGCTTTCCCCCATACTCCCCGTCACCCTTAACGGTATGATTTTCCTGCTCAGGCCATTCATTTGGGTGTCAGACCAGATAATGAAATTATTTGGCGGCTCTCCCCCGGAGCACGATCTCAGACAGGAAATTAAAGCGCTTTCCGTGCTTGGCCGAGAGTTGAACAAACTGGATGAGGATGAACAACGGGTTATCGCCAACATTCTTGATTTACATGAAATTCGCGTGCGGGACATCATGACGCCGAGAATAGTCTGTGAGTATGTGGCGCCAGATACAGAAATTGCCGATTTTGCCAAACGGGCAAAGGAGAGCCAGTTTTCCCGCTACCCGGTGATCGATAAAAACGAAGCGCCTCTGGGCATGCTATTTCTACGCGATATTATCATTGCCCACGAGGGGCAAACCATAGAAGCCATTATGAAGCCTGTTACCATAGTCAATGACCAGGTGAATGCTGAAAGCCTGATGAGTCAGTTTATGAAGGAACGGCAACACATGTTTCTTGTTTACGACGAATACGGCAGCTGGCAGGGTTTGGTGACCATGGAAGATGTTCTTGAGACCATTATTGGCAAGCCCATCATGGACGAAACTGACGACATCCCTAATATGCGCCGCCATGCCAAATTGCGCTGGAAACATCGCCTGAAAAATCTTGAAGAGAAATAACTGAAAGGACAAACACCGTTTAGGGAAACTCTGTTTTCGTCACTCCCGCGCAGGCGAACTAATGTCCGGAATAAATGTAGACTGCTTGCCTTAATCATGAAATATAAAGGAGTTTGAGTCATGCTCGGCACATGAAGACTTAAACGACAACCGTCGTTCCTGGGTAGGTAAGGATTGCTGCCTACGCAGAAATGACGACGTGAAATATTCCGGACAGCAGTGCGCGCAGGCGGGAGTCCAGGAAAATGTATCGATTAAGATTCCCACCTGCGCGGCAATGATATTAAGGTTTATTGTCCAACTGGCGACCTAACTCTTTTTAAGAGGCAAATCGTCAGGGATAACAAATTCTGCTCAATCTTCCCAATAATGAACAATCTCTATGGGCATGCCCAACTGCTTGAACACATGCACTTGATCCGAATGAACAGCTTCCCAGATAATTTTTTTATCATCATTATATATCTGGTATGACATGCCATTTGTCTCCAGGGTTTTACCGTTAGTGGGTACGCCAAAAAAACTTTGCGTGTGACTGGCTCGCCAGTTGAACTGCCACATGCAGGTGTTACCTGAAACCTTGAAGTCAGCCACTTCAAATTCGTGAATCCCCATACCGTTATCGGGATCCCTATTGGCAAAAACCTGAAACATGCGTTTGAGTTTTGCCTTGTCATTGACAACATGATGCTCAAGGGGATAGTCATGAAACTCAAACTCATCCGCATAAAATTTTTCAACGGCATCGTTATCAATAAAGGATTGTAATAAAGCGTCCAGCCACTGCTTGTTCATGGTACCTCCTGGGGTAAATTAATTAACAGCTTTGTTTTGCAATGATTTCAAATATCTTTCTCTGGCAATCAAGTAAACCGGGAAGGTAAAGCAGACACCCAGATAAGAAACAGCAATCCAGAAAGCGCCCCATTTTTTACCCAGGCCTATTTTGACGCAGTCCGAGAATACCCAGACTATAAAAACCATCCAGGCAGAAAAAATATCAACAGTTAAAAATTGCGCACCGGGATTCCCGGTATTGAAGGCATCAATAAACATTGCCAACGGATTTGAAACATCGCCGCCCTCCTTCATCCATTGAATGCCATAGCTCCAGGTAATCACCAGGGAAACCACTGCAATAATCAGGTAATATAAATGTCTAATGTTCATACTCATAATTTTATCGCTCCGTTATTTTGTTTAGGTTACTTTTTACAGGAAGAACTGTTGAGATTTTTTAACTTATAAAACATATAGCCCGCATTATCGCCAATATTTGAATCGCTTGAGGTGCCCACATAAAGATTGCCATCAATCACTTCAAAGTTACGAAACCCGTTATTGTGGGAATTACCCATACCATTGCGGGTTATAACCGTTGGCGGATTTTCAGCATCTTCGAAAACAACCATATCCCCTCCGGCCACATAGCCTCTGCCCTGGATTATTTCAAAGATATCGTGCAACAAGAAATTATATTCCGGCCTTGAATATTTGCTGTGAAGCGCATAATCCTCAACACCACCAGAGTAATCAAAGGTGCCGAGAAAAAGCCGGTCGCAAAATACTGTACTAGTCCATGTGTAGTTATTGGTTGCATATCCGAGACCGGCGGAACCAAATTCAGGCTTTAATTCCCATTTGTTTTTTTTCATAACCCAGGATTTGCTTGAGCGATCAAACACAGGAAGATACTCGTTGCCGTACAGCATCTCTGTTTTTGTACGATTCTCCTTATCAATGGCAGTTTTAAAAAAATGGCCGCTTCTGGCGAAAGTTGCATTGAGAAGTTGTTTTCGCGATTCAGGATTTTCTTCCAAAGCCTTCTCCATCAAAAAATAGGCTCTGGTGTATGCTGTGCCCAGCTCCATGGTTCCCCAGTAGACATCGCCCTTGTAAACAGATAAGGCGCCACCACCCAATGTAGTCCCCATAAAATCATCGGGGTCAAAATCCTTGAGCATCAGCAATGGATACATAACTCCTGAATTTTCTGCAGTAAAACCCTGACGGGGTAAAGGGCTGCTAATAATCAAGCCACCGGAAGTGTCTTTGGCAGGAAAACTGCTCCAGGTAGTGGCGACTATTTTATCCTCACCACCTTCAGGCTTATAAACCTCAAACTCACCGATAAAGCCGTAATCACTACTATCGATCACGATATCAAAGCCTTGATAGGTTCTGGCCTTGGGAAAAACATTGTCAGCATTGCCTGTCCAGCGCAATAAATAGGCTTTTCCTGTGTGGCTGGCAGCGCTCACATACATGCCACTGCCGCCGTCAGGATGTTCAAGAACATGCATCTTTCTTATTTCATCGAGATTATCAAAGTAGGAAACGCCCAGGTATTCTTTTGTGTCACCGTTAAAGGCAAATATTTTTATGCCATCAAAATAGTATTCATTTTCTTCAAACGCGCCGCCTGTCACCGGCTTTGACGACGTCAGGCCACCGATAAAAACAGTATTTCCAGATGTCACTGCTGCACGCACGGCGACAACATTTTTCCAGTCCTCAGCAAACTGTTCATTATCCGTTTTGTAGACGGACAGGCGCTTGGCTTTTGTATCATAGTTGTACAAAACCGGTTTTCTTTCATTATCAGAGATACCGCAGGCATTGGCCGGGCTCAAATGGTTATAGACATCCACATTGTCTTTAGTGGGATTGGGAAGACCGGCAAGATTTAACCAAACGCTGCACCAACCGTTTACAAAAGCGCCATACCAGATTTCATCTTTGTAGGTGGTCACACCCCAGGCGTAGGTTCCATTTCTTTTGCCAATACCGCCCTCCTTGGGGTGATCAAATGAATAGGGGTCGTAATGATTTTTCGAGTCATTCAGGCTGTAGAAAGTTTCATCCACAGGCGCCTGAAAAACTTTTTCCCAGCTATAGGTATCGGCGATAGCCATAGAAATATTGGCCAGCACAGACACGAAAAAAGCACTTATTTTTAACAATCTCATAAACCACACCTCACATCTAACTCCGGAAAGAGCACGTACAGGGACGGGCATCAGAGTTTTGAAACACTTATTTTCCATTGCTGACTATAGCAATGAATATCTATTGACCATCATTGATATTAAAGCGGTAAATCGCGTATCCGGCATTTTTACCAATATTGGCCTCACTGGAGGTACCAATATAAAGATCGCCATTGACCTCGACAAAAGTTCTGAAGCCGTTATTATTTTCGTTACCAAAACCATCACTAGAGAGAACTTTTACTGGCATTTCAGGATCTTCAAGAACAATAAGGTCGCCACCACCCACATAGCCACGCTCCTGGGCAACTCGATACGCGGTATGAATAAAGAATTCCTGCCCCTCTTCATCGTAAGGGGTATTATGGATATAATCTTCAAGCCCACCGGAATAGTCCATGGTGCCAATAAACAGTCGGTCTTTATAGACAAAGCTTTTCCAGGTGTAATTATTGGTACCAAAACCAAACCCCGCATTGCCATGAACCGGTTTTAAAGCCATTTTATTGCGGCGCATTTCCCATTTTTTACTTTTCTCATTGTATGCAGGCAAGTATTCATTGCCATATAGCATTCTTACTTGAGGGGCATCCAGATCAGCGAGATCAATTTCAAAAAGGTGGGCTGCACGGGAGTATGTGGCCTTCACCAACTGCTCCTGGGATTCTTTTGACTCCGCTAATGTTTTTTCATATTGATAGTAATCCCGCGCATAGGAGTTACCAATCATCATGGTGCCAAAATAAAATTTCCCCCTGTATTCAGACAGAAGACCGCCACCCCAGATATAGCCAAACAGCTTGTCAGGATCAAAATCCTCGAGCATAAAAACAGGTTTAGTGGTTGCAGGTTTCGATTTTGAAAAACCACTTTCAGGCATGGGGCTGGTAACAATCAAGCCTCCTGATTTTTTATGGGCAGGCCAACTGTGCCAGGTGCTGAATGCCAGGCGATAACTGCCATCTTTGGTAGAAAAGGGCACGATTTCGCCAATCAATCCATACCCGGAATTGTCAATAACAATATCGAAGCCTGCAAATTTTTTGTTTTCAGTGGCGGGAAATGGGTTTTCTTTAGTCCCTGTCCAACGCATCAAATAAGATTCGCCGCCTCTGTTAGACGCGGCCAGGTAAAGCCCCTGGGTGCCGTCAGGATGTTCTACGGTTTTTAATTCACGAATTTCATTGAGGCCATCGAGAAGCACTGATCCCAGGTATTTTCGAGTCTTGACATCTATTGCAAATATGCGCGTGCCATCCCAAAAATATTCATCGGCCTCATTGGACATATGTTCGCTTGGCTTTATATTTTCGGCGACAAGACCCGCAACGAAAATAATGCCATTAATATTACCTGCGCCCCTGATCGCTTTGACGCCATCCCAGTACTGGTTAAATTCCTGATCGCTGTTACTGTATATTTCAAGATCGTCAGTTTTGGTGTTGAAAATATAGAGTTCGGGCTTGCGGTTATTATCAGGTATGCTGCAGGCATTTATTTTGCTGCTGTAATTATAGAGATGCTTGCTCTGCTCGTTTCTTGCTGGCAGTCCGGCGTGGTATAGCCAGATATCACACCAACCATTGATAAATGCGCCGTACCAAATTTCATCACCAACATTGGTGACTCCCCAGGCATAACCGCCGTTACGCTTTTCAATACTTCCAGGCAGGGGGTGCTTGTTTGAATGGGGGTCGTAGAGATTTCGCGGGTCGCCAGGGCCAAAATAGGATTCGTCAACCGGCGCCTGAACAACCTTTTCCCAGGCATAGTCATCCGCATAAGTGAGATTCGAACCCAGGGGCGCCAGAGCCAATATGGCGAAAATTCCCAAGCGTTTATAGTGTTTACTTAGCATAGTCTGACCTTTTAATCAGGAGATGGTTTTCAGCGCAATCTGGCTATCAGTAACGCGGCTTAGACAGTCGACAACATCATGGATGAGACGTCACCCCAGAAAATGAAAAATCCCGGACAACCCTGCAGGGTTGTCCGGGATCACTGTCAGAACCGATACTGAATATCAAAGCCATAGGTTCGTGGATCGGCATAGGAACCGCGAATACCTGCACCATTGACGACAAGGTCATCAAAATATTCTTCATCAGTCAGGTTATTACCCCAAACAGAAAGTTTCCATTGTTCCCCATCTGGTATATAGGCAATATTGGCATTGACAAGGCCATAACCGTCCTGGGTCAGGTTTCTCATATCCGGGTCAACGACAAAATCGAAGTCGTATTCACTTTTGTAGGAGTAATTGACCATAACGGGCAAGGTGCCGCCGGGAACATAAAAATCGTATTCAGCAGAAACAAACCCGGAGAATGACGGAGAGCGCAGCATTTTTTTGCCGTCGGCGTCGTAACCGGGAACAGAACGCGCGCCAGCCGCATTGGGATTGCCGGTAACGATGGAATTGAGAATGTTGCCTACAGCAATATAATTTTCGTACTCCGAGTCGTTATAGTTGGCGCCCATTCTCAAGCGCAGGGCATCATTAACCTGCCAGACAAGATCGAATTCTGCACCCATAACTGTAGCGTCAGCGGCGTTCTCGATGAGATTAACCACAGATCCCGTATTGGGGTCTGTTGCCGCCCGCGTCACCTGGAGATCGGAATAATCGTAATAGTAAATGGCACCATTGAAGCGAACACTGCTGTCAAGGAGTTCTGTTTTCCAGCCGAGTTCAACCATATCGAGAATTTCAGGATCGAGGGTATCCACCGCCTGGCCGGTTATGGCGTTAACCTTGCTGGCCGGATAGTCAAAGGCGCCGCTCTTGAAGCCGCGACTGAAGGTCAGATAAGCCATTCCCTGTTCAAAGCTGTATTCCAACGAGACCTTGGGCGTAAATTCTTTCCATTCTTCTTCATCGTTGAAGGGGAAGGTATGACCCAGGGGAAGATAGTTGCCGCCGGGCGCGTTTACTTCCGCTTCTTTTTCCTCAATGGTGTAACGGCCACCCAAGGTTAGAGCCCAGGCGTCGGTAAACTCATAGGTTGCCTGACCATAGATTGCCGATGCCGTGGTTTTAACGGCGGTGTTGCCCTGGGAGCCAAATCTTCCCGCAGGACCGTCCCTGAGATCAAGGTTGATCTGAAATTGGTTGATATCCTCCACATAGAAAAATGCGCCGGCAAGCCAGTTCCAATTACCATCCAGGGAGGAAATCAATTGAAATTCCTGTGAATACGAATCGACATCGATAGTCTGATCAACACCATCAAACAATCTGGCGCTGGTACCATCGGCATCGCCGTTATCAGCGTACATCTTGAATTTGTCGTAGGTAGTAATGGAGGCAAAATCCACCCTGTCAAAGGCGACATCAAACCTCAGACTGACATCGATTTCCTCCACGTCAACAGAGCCATCACCGGCAGTTGCCACATAACGCGGCTCAGTGCTGGATATACCCCCAGCGGCCACACCCGCATTGATGCCGTAAGGCGGGGTGCGGTCAACAATGTCTGAACCCTGGGTATCATCGCTCTCCCTGTAGCCAACTGTCAGCTTTGAAGTGACATCCTCCGTGATATCCCAGCGGAACTTGGTTCTGTAAGCAGAAGTATTGAGGTCATCGAGTTCATTTCTGCCCCTGGGATCCAGATTGAGGGCAAAACCGTCACGCTCTTTGTCGAGCATGGTGAAACGAAAACCGAAGGTGTCGCTGACAGGCACATTGACCGTGCCAGAGACGCGGCGGGCGCCATAGTTACCTAATCCTGTGTTCAGCTCCCTTTCAAACTCTTCGCCCACATCTTTGCTAATAACGCGAATGGCGCCTGCAGTGGCGTTGCGACCGTAGAGAATACCCTGGGGCCCTTTCAATACTTCCACCCGTTCGACATCCGCGAAGTCAAAAAAAATCGCATTGCTTCTGCCGATATAGCGATCATCCATGTAGACCGCCGTACTGGGATCCTGGCCGGCGAAGGCAAATCGCGAACCTATGCCCCGCAGCCAAAAAGACTGCCCCGTGGATGTTGTCTTGCTCGAAATCAGTCCCGGTGTCGTAGCTTCAAGGGATCTGGTATCAGTGATACCAAACTTGTCTAGAGCCTCACCATCAAACGCGGTCAAAGTAATAGGCACGTCCTGGAGATTTTCGGCACGTTTTTGCGCCGTCACTATCACTTCCTCCAATACTGCGGCATTGACCGAACCAGCCAGCGCCAATATAGCCATGGGTGCAGCCACCCTGGGTGATAAAACTAATGCTTTCTTGTACATATCGAAATCCCCTGTTGTATCCAGATCGTTGCATGTGAATGAGAGTGCCGAACAGGTTGGCAGCAGCCATGGCACCAAGAATCTATTTAACGTTTTATTAAAATTAGATCTGAACAAATATTATTATTAAAAGTGTTATTTTGCAAGCTCGGAATCAAAAATATATTTCTATATAGATCAATGTATTATATTTTTAATTATATTTATATACTGTTTTTTTAAATTAAAAAAATAATTAAATATCTGTTTTTTACTACTAAGAAATAGATTCAGCCAGTTCTCTTTTCAGAGAGAAAGCCACTTTCTGACAAGCAACGACAACAGCGATGGAATTTTCAGCTTCACCACAACAAACAGGGCGCACCGCCACTCCCGCCCATCGGCACAGAAAGGGGGACAGCAAAAAAGAACACACAGACAGGGTAAAACCGAGGCCAAACTGATGCGGGGAACAGGTAACCGAAGGGCAACAATAGCCGTCAAACAGGCTTTAGCCCGAATTTGGGATTAGTTGCCGGATTTTTTGGGGGGGGATGCGGGCAAAGTGCCAGCAACTGCCGAGCTCTTATGAACCTTGAAACCCTTGATATGAGTCGTACCGGTGCAATATCCGGATTAACTGCGGACCGGCGTCAAAAAATCACCCAGCCAACCGAAAAAATAAAATTATAGTTATAAATCAACACCTTAAAAATTTCAATAAAAGAAACCCCATCAAACTCGATCCCACTAAGACAGGCAACGATCACCTGCCTGGGTCAAGAATCGAGTTTGAAGGCCGCCACCATCAGCTATATTGACCCACATACTGGCGGGCAAATTCGAGATAGTTGCGGTTCCAACAGAACTCTGCCCACCCCACGCCGGGTTTGCCTTCGATGGTACAGGTAAGCGCCGCTTCGTTGAGCTGAATCATGGGGTCGTAGCTTTTGAGTTCGGTACTGGCAAAGGTCTTGCAGTCGACAAACACAGAGCGCCCGGCAGTATCGGTGACCGTCACCTCCAATGTCTGGTGCATCATGGCATCATCAAACGTATAGCGGTGCTCGATGGAAATGATCTGGTGCATGGCGCCATCCTTGCAAACATAACCTTGCTGGTGGCGCTGGCCGAAGGAGTGCATCTCGTAGAAGTGAACGCTGGCGTCGCCAGTAGTGGCGTGAAACCATTTATAGTGCTGATTCAAACCCCAGATTCTCGGCCCCCAGGAATGATCCCTGATCATCAAGGCGTTGACGTCAATTTTTTTGTCGTCAAATTGCAGGGTTCCCCTTATCTGTCCATGCTGCTCGGTGCGGTCATTGCCAAAATAAGGGGGAACGCCAGGCTCGCGCGTACTAAACGCATACACAGGGTGCATGGCTTCGTACCTGAAATCCATTTTGATGCGGTCGCCCCGCCAGGCGAGATCGACAGTTTTGTGGGGGTCTTTGATCGCCATGTGGAAATTGCCGACATTAAAATCGTAGAAATCCACCGTGTCGGCAATCTGCGCGGTGGATTCTTCGAGAATGAACTCACCGACACCTGAGCCAAACACGCAGGCAGCGCCCTTGGCCTGGCCGTCCCAGGTCACCGTGGGATACAGCCAACCGGCTATGCCGTGGTCGGGCAGCATAATCATGTGCGCCAGGGAGTCGCGGCCGCCATCTTTTCCGAGCTGGTGTCGATTCGCGTGCTCGCCGGGAAATTCTGCGAAATTCTCTGTCATTGTCGGGATAGTCAATTTTAATCCTCTCAGCGGTTATGTTAAAACAGATCATAGTAGTTAAATAAAAATCGACTTTCAATGATCATCACCGCTGGCGGCAACATTGCACCCCGGCAAAAAATCAGGGGCGCAAGAGCGGGCACCCGCAGAAATTCCCCCTCAACGACAACGGCAAGAGTAGCATATGGCAATTGCTGAAGTTTTAATGGAAAATTCTTCGTCAAAAACCAGCCGGAAAGCTGTACCGGCTACCTGAATGTTCGCGCTGTCATAGCGGGCTGAAGCGCTCAAACTGGAAAGATTGAGGACAACACAGACACAGGTCGCTGCCCCGAAACTGGAATCTGTTTATGAAAAAAATACCTGGCCAGCCATCAAACCACAGCGTGTAGCCCAGAGCCGAAACCAATGAGCACAGTTTCCAGTCTTCGCGATATTCTCATCGATCAAACCATTCACGCTGTGGCTGAAAAGGGCTTTGAAGATATTTCCCTGCGTGCAGTTACCAGTGACGCGGGCTGTTCTACAGCGGCTGTGTTTCAGTATTTCGGCAGTAAAGCGGGCTTGATCGACGCAGCCATGAAAAAAGCACTTCAGAATGACCTGGATTTTCACCGCAGCTTTGCCGAAACAACCGCAGGGCTGGTGCTGAGCCAGCGGCGCTTTGCCCATCAGCTTGCTTTCTATATTGAACAACGCAGCCAATTGATAACCGCGCGCTTCTGGTCTGAAATCATGTTCAAGTCCGGCCAGACACCCAAAGCAGGCGAGCATCTGCGCGCCTGGCATGCCATGCGCATTACTTTTTGGCAATCGCGTCTCCATGAAAACAACGGCAATCCAGGCCTGGCACCCATTCTCGCCTGCTACTGCACAATGGAAGAGGCCTATGCCTACGCTCTCAACGGGCAGCTGGCCTATAGTCTTATGCTCAGAGAAACAGCGGAAGCCCTCACCGCACAGAGTTTTGCCGGTGATGGCGACATTCAACACAGTGAAATCAGTGAGTGGCTCGACAGAAGCGCGCACCGCTTCGAGGTGTCAGCAACAGCAGAGCGCAACGCCCTCAGCCAGGGGCTGCTGGATCTGGCTGCCAAGCATATTGTCCATTACGGTGTCGACGCCCTGACTCAGCGCAAAATCACCAAGCTCGCTGGAACCTCTTCGGCAATGATTGCCTACCACTTCGGCAATCTCGACGCCTTTGTCAACGAGGCAATCTGGCGCGCCCTCGCTGTAGATATTCCCAACGAAGTTCACCCCAACCTTCTGGGCAACTGCAAGCAAACATCGCTGTCGCAATGGGCGGATCTGCTCACCCATTTTATTGTTCCCGCCAGAGAGTCCGACAACCATCAAAACGGCTTTTTTATCGGTGTCGCCCGCATTATCGGCCAGGCCGCCCTGCTCGTGAAGCACCGCCAGAAACTCCATCCCATTGTCGATCATATGCGCAAATTTGAAGGCAGGGGAAGTTACAACGCCAGTCAAACCATCTGGCCCCCTGACATCAAAATCAGCCGCGCCGCAGCGGCAGCATTCGCGGTGTGGGTAAAAGGCCAGGCAATTGTCAACGAAGCCTTTGACGACAACAGCAGAAACAACAAAGAGCGTCTGCTCGATGTCGCGTCACTGATTTTCGGCGTCCAAAAGCCATGATTGCTGCTGGCGACAAGCCGGCGCATACAGCCATTGCGAGGAGGATTTTTTCCTGAAATCCTGCCGCTGCTGAGGGGCAGGCAATATCTTTTGCCCTTGCGGGCAAATCAAGCGGGCGCCGCTATCAAAACCACGGCATGGCAGGCTATGCCCTCTTCGCGCCCGGCAAAACCCAGCCGTTCTGTGGTGGTGGCTTTAATATTGATTTTATTTGAATCAACCCGACAGTCGGCGGCCAGGTTTGCAACCATCGCGCTGATATGGGGTGACATTTTGGGTGCCTGAGCGACGATGGTCACATCGGCATTGGCCAACGCCCAACCCTGCCCCGCAAGCAATTGCACCACCGCGCGCAGCAGTTCACGGCTGTCAACATTGCGATAGGCGACATCGGTATCGGGAAAATGTCTGCCAATGTCGCCCAACCCCGCGGCACCCAACAGGGCATCACAAAAGGCGTGAATAAGGACATCGCCATCAGAATGAGCCACCAGGCTTTTATGGTGGCAAATAGTGACACCACCCATAACAATGGCATTGCCTTCACCAAAGGCGTGAACGTCATAGCCGTGACCAATTCTCATTGCAACTCCACAACGGTGCTGTTGAATACGATTGTTGGCGCTGGTGGCGCCTATTGGCTGCGGTCAAAATCCTGTCGGGAAAGCAGGTTGCAACTCTGGGAGTCTTCATCAAAGACGATAACCACCTGCCCCCTGTCGATCTGCTTTTTAACCTGAACGATCTTGATCTCCAGGGGAACTTCCCGATCGCCGTAATCGGTGCCCTCACGAAGCACATAGGACTCGATAATGGCGTCCAGCAATTCGCCACTGAGGCGCTCGGGAGGTATGGTTATCACTAAGCGCTTCCGGGCATCTATGCTTCCAACAGGTTGTGGCGCACTCGAGCCAGCACGTCTTCGCCAAGCCCCAGTGTGTCAACAAAAAACATTTGCGGCGAATCATGGCTTTGGTGCAAAAATTCAAACATGGCTTCGAGGTAGACAGGCTCGGCGCTGAAGATGGGGCGCAGCGACTCCTCTTCCCAGTTTTCAATGACGGTGTGATCAAACATCTGGGGGGATAATTTCAGAATATCCACGCGCTCGCTGTAGAGGGGTTGGCTGAGCATGTAATCCTGAAGAATGTCCTCTTTGGAAACCCCCAAAACCCATAAAATCAGGGCGCAGGATACGCCGGTGCGATCTTTTCCCGCAGTGCAATGGATAAGAACCGGCAGCTCGTCCGGATCGGCCAGCAACTCAAACAACTGGCGAAAATACTGGCGCGCCTGGGGTTCGCCAATGAGGCGAAGATAGATACTGACCATAAACTCCCGAGCAGCTTCCGGGCTGCGACTGGCGCCGGAGGCGGTCACCAGTTTTTCCAGAGTGTGCTCCCCCTTGCTGCTCAACAGCGGCATATGGCGGTGCTTGACCGAAGCGTCGCAGACCCAGTTTGTCGGCGCCCGCCCGCGCTCGTTGTCGCGACGCAAATCACAGATATTGCGAATACCCAGAGGCGCAATTTTGTTGAAATCATCTGCCGTCAACTCGGCAAGCACATCGGAGCGAAAAAGTACGCCGGTTTTTACATGGCTGCCACCGGCGGTTATATAGCCACCGAAATCGCGAAAATTTTTCGCGCCAATCAAAGGGATGTGTCGATCTGCATACGTCATAACAAATAAATTTCCTGTTCAAATTTTGCCCGCTTGGTGCTGTAACCGGCGCAGCGATGGCTACTGTTCCGCTTTGCGAAACAACAGTGTCATTCTGTCGCTCTCGCCGATGGCGCTGTATTTTTCCCTATCGGTATCCCCCAGCCTTAGTGTTGGCGGCAAAGACCAGACGCCGGCAGGATGGTCGCTCTTATCCAGGGGATTGGCGTTAATTTCGCTCTTTGCCACCAGTTTAAACCCGGCTTTCTCGGCGAGTTCGATCACCGCAGCTTCCGTCATATAACCGTTATCGAGCATCCACTGGCGATCCTTGTCCGGCGGAGCCCGGTGCTCGACCACGCCGAGCATACCGCCGGGTTTCAAGACTTTATAAAAGAGTGCAAATGCCTGCTCTTCACTGTTGTCCCGCAACCAGTTGTGCACATTGCGAAAGGTCACCACCCTGTCGACACTGCTATCGGCAACGTCGAGGACACCGCTTCCGGGATTAAATTCGACAACGTCGACATTTCCGTAAACAACGGGATCAGCGCCGAGTTTTTCGATGAACTCTTTTCTCACCTTATTAAAATAAGGCACTGGGCTGTCACTGCTGAAATGGGCGGCATAGAGCTTGCCCTCATCTTTGAGCAACGGCGCCAAGATTTCCGTATACCAGCCAGCGCCGGGCCAGACCTCCACCACAGTCATGGTCGGGTCGATGGCAAAAAAATCGAGGGTCTCCCGAGGGTGGCGAAATTCATCCCGCTGGCGATTTTCAACGCTGCGATGATCCCCCGAGAGAATCGCCGTCAAATCAGCTGCTGCAACTGACGTAAAAGGCAACGCCAGGAACAGTAGCAGCCCAATCGTCTTTTTCATACATACTCCTGCATCAGTTGTTGATAATTGGCAGGTATTACCCGCTCTGCTTCCACTATAATGTGTTGAAATTTCCCCATAGTGACAGAATCAGGATTAACCATGAACAACCAGTTGGTCATCAGCATACTTACCGACGACAGACCCGGCGTGGTCGAACAGGTCGCCGCCATCATCACCAACCACCAGGGCAACTGGCTTGAGTCCGCCCTGTCGCGATTGGGGGGAAAATTTGCCGGTATCATTCTTGTCGATATTCCTGTCGATCAGCAAGGGGCTCTTGAAGCAGCCCTCGCCGGCCTGGCCAGCAAAGGTATTCGCGTTTCCGTGGATCATGCCGGTTCCGCCACTGCCATTGGCGGCGAGCAGGCCGACTTCGACGTTATCGGCAATGACCGCCAGGGGATTGTCGGTGAAATCAGCCATGTTCTCGCCCGGCACAATGTTAGCGTCGATGAACTTTACACCAATACCGAAAACGCACCCATGAGCGGCGAACTGCTCTTTAAGGCCTCTGCGAGGGTCATTATACCCAAGGGTATGAGCAGGGAGGATTTGCAGGAAATCCTTGAGCAGCTGTCCAGCGATCTTGTGGTTGAATTCAAGGAAGCTTGAAATAATTAGCCATGAGCACATTCTATCAGGAAAAGAAACAATTCTTCGACAACTTACTCACAGTCTACGGTAGAAAACCCGTTCTTGAGGTTCTTCAGGACAGCTCGATCCCGGTTTTTCGCCTCCACCTGGCCGACACCAACCAGTCCGGTGGCATTCTCGCCAATATTGAAAAACTCGCCAGTCGACGGGGTGTCGACATTCGCTACCACAGTCGCGACGAGCTGTCGCGCATCTCGAAAAACCGGCGCCAGGATCAGGGCGTGGCCATCGACCTCAGCTGCCCGGGATACCAACATTACCGGGACTTTCTGCGCGAGCGCAGCGCAACGAATTTTCGCCTGATTGCCCTCGACAAAATTACCAATCCACAGAACCTCGGCATGATTTTGCGCTCCGTCAGCGCCAGCCCTCTCGATGGCATTCTTTTGCCCACCAGGGGCAGCGCCCCCCTGTGCCCCCTGGTGATCAAGGCCAGCGCAGGAACCCTTTTCAAATGCACAATTCTTCGCTGTGACAAACTGGATGACGCCCTCAGCGCTTTTGCCGAAGCCGGTACCGACATCTGTGTCCTCAGCGGCTCCGCCGACACCTCCCTCAATGACTACCACCCCCGCCGGTCGGTTATCTATGTGCTCGGCAATGAAACCCAGGGCGTATCACCAGAGGTGGCGAGGCTTGCCAATACCCGACTGCGCATTCCCATGAACAATGGCGTCGAATCCCTCAATGTGGCGGTGACTGCGGCGCTGATTGCCTTTCGCGGTGTTATTTGAGTTGATGGACGGCTGACAATATCTGTCAATGGTTGCCGGCCAGCAACGCGTCAATACTGCGCAGCACGCGAACGACTTCGGCGCCAGCGCCACTGCTAGGAGAAAAAAGGGCTGAAGCAAAAAATTCTTCCGCCATCGACGCAACGCTGGAGTTGGTCGGCAATGATGCCTGGCTTGCCACTATGGCCAAGAGTTTGGGGATAAAAACAAACTGCAGCCACTGGTCAAACGACAATGTATCCCAGGCGAACGGCTGGTCGCTGGCAAGCGCCTGGGCGGGCGGCGCAGTGATTGACCACAGCTGTGAATCCCGCAACAGCTTCTCCAGTTCAACGAGCCTTGCTTTCAATTCATGATGTTTAACGGACATGATTTCCTACGGCGCCTCAGTCGATTTCCCGGCGAAACGGCGGCAGAGAGTCGAGCAGCTGGCGGCCATAAAACTTGCTCACCAGGCGACGATCGAGAATGGTCACCCGGCCTGTATCCGATTCTGTGCGCAGCAGGCGACCGCAGGCCTGAATCAATCTCAGCGAAGTGTCTGGAAGAGTCATCGCCTGAAACGGTTTAAGGCCAAGAGATTCCAGCCACTCGGCCTGCGCGGCCTGCAAGGGATCGTCGGGAACCGCAAAAGGCAACTTGGCGATAATCACGTGGTTGCAGTAATTGCCCGGCAGATCCAGCCCCTCGGCAAAGCTGGCGAGGCCAAAAATAATACTGCCATCTCCGCCATCTATACGCTCCTTGTGGCGGCGGACAATTTCACTGTGGGAGTAATCTCCCTGCATCAGCACAATATCTCTCAATTCCAGACTAATGGCTGCGGCGACAGATTCCATCTGGCGACGGGACGAAAACAGCACCAGGCTGGCGTCTTCTCTATTGACGAGGCTGTTGAGATTGTCGATGACCGCCTGGGTATGGGCGCTGGCGTCACTGGCGTCGGCTCCTATGTCGGGAATTGCCAGGACAGCGGCGTTGGCGAAATCAAAGGCGCCTGGAACAGCCAGGGTTGTCGCATGACCGGGAAGGCCGACGGTGGCGGCAAAGCGGTCAAAGCGACCCAGAGCGCGAATGGTTGCCGATGCGGCGACAACGCCGAAGGCGCGATACCAGAGATTGGCGCGCAGCAGGTCGGCGGCGGAAATGGGAGAAACCGACACCACCACGTCCTGCCCCAGCTCATCGGGGGATAACCATCTCGCCCTGGGCGGCTGATCGGGTTTATCGGTTTCCGCCATCTGTGTCCACAATCCGGTAACCGCTTCCACCCGCGCCAGCCAGTTGCCGACGCCCTGGTGGATCTGTTCCAAATCGACGCGGGGAACAGGGCTGAAACCATCGAGTTTTTTCTCGAGGCTGGAAGAAAGATCGTCCAAATGGGAATGCAGTTTGATAAAACCCCTGGCCAGCACCGCAGACAGATCGCGAATTTCCAAGCCCACATCCCCCAGGGGAAAGCGAAAATGGCTGGTGTTGGCAGGAAGTTTTTCGTCAAGAATATGACTAAACAGGGGTGTGGCCTGGCGCAGGCTCTGCAGGGCATCCGCGGCCGCGCTGCCGATCTGATCCAATTGAGAAACCAGGCCGGTATCGCCCGCCAGAGTTTTGGCGGTGATGGCCAGACCTTTTTCCAGCTGCTCCAGCCACTGCACCGTCGCCTTCAAGCGGCAACTGGCGGCAAAATGGCGCAGGGTGGTGTCGCCGAGACGGTGGGCTTCGTCAAAAATATAGATGGCCTGCTCTGGCGCAGGCAGAATCGCCCCGCCCCCCAGGGACAGATCCGCCATCACCAGATCGTGATTGGCAATAATGCAGTCCGCATCTTCAAGCTGCGCCCGCGCGCGGAAAAAGGCGCACTGATTAACCTTGCGACAGCGATGGCCTGTGCACTGGCGGCGATCCACCGTCAATGCCCGCCAGACACTGTCATCAATAAACTCCGGCCAGGCGTCACGGTCGCCGTCCCATTCACCCGCCGTCAGGCTTTCATCGAGTTTTTTAAAAAAATCGCCACTGATCTTGTCGCTGTTGAAAGGTTTTTCATCCTCGAAAAGAAAAAGTCCGGACTCACTGGCATCCGCCGCATCCAGGCAAAGTTCGAGGCGAATATTGCAGAGGTAGCGCCCCCGCCCCTTGGCGAGGGCAAAGGAATATTTCCAACCGGTGGCGGCAAGCAGTTCAGGAATATCCTTTACCATCAGCTGGGATTGCAGAGAAACCGTTCCAGTAGCCACCACCACCTGCTTGCCCATCGCCCGCGCCACCGGCAGAACCGGCAACAGATAGCCCAGGGTTTTACCGGTGCCCGTCCCCGCCTCGACAACACAAATAGGGGTATCGCCGTCCCGCTCACCCTCCTCATTAACCTCAACTTTGCCGAGGGTGGAGGCAATGATGCCGATCATCTGACGCTGCCCCTGGCGCGGTTTGAGGTCGCGATAGCGCAGAAAGCTGCGATAGCCTTCCTGAATGGTGGCTTTCAGATCTTCACTGAGTTCAGGCAAGCCCATCTCCTGACAAGGCCATGGCTTCAAGGTCAAAGCGGCTCTGCACGGGATTGGCGTAGGTCTCGAGGAATATTTGCGTGACTCCGTCATTTTCCTGAGCCACCCTTGCCATCAGTTCCTGCTCCACATCCCGCCAGTCGCAGTGGGGAAAACCGGCTTTGAGCTCGGCGATGCGGCCATCGCTGCCGTGGAGTTTTTCCCAGGCGATCAGATTGGTCGGATGGAGTTTGTAATTGGCGATAATCTGGCGATCCATCTGCAGAGCGAGATCATCGGCATCGGCAACATGGGTAATAACATCACCATAAGCGACATGAACGGCGCCCTTGTAGCCGACGATGCCCTGGTAAAGACTTTTCAGATCCTCATGCTCGGACTTTTTGTAACTGCCCGTGGTGTGAAGCTGATAAATTTCCCGCGCCTTGTCCAGGTCACAGGGGTCGAACATGTAGGATATGGCCACAGGAACAAGGTTCATTGCAGCAATGGCCTCGCTAAAACTCTGCTCCTGGTCTTTGCCGAGGCCAAGCATTTTCAGCAGTGCCGTCTCGGTGCGGTCGATACCGTTTTTGGCGCGACCTTCCCGCTGGGCAATCCAGACATGGGAGTGATCCACCAAAAGGCTGTGGCGAATATAGCGGGAGAGGTTGGTAAGGGCGGCGAGCTTATCGCGCTTACCCTTCACCGAACGGCGCACAATAAAACTTTTATTGACCCGCATCAGGTCGGAAGAAAACGGTTTGCTGAGAAGGTTGTCACCAATGGCAATGCGCACGGTTCCCATGCCGTGGTTGTGGAGGGACAAATTCACAAACGCGGGATCCATGGCAATATCGCGGTGGTTACTGATAAAGAGATAAGCCGTGCCCTTATCGAGACCATCGAGCCCCGACACGGTGAAGATGGAATCGGACTTTTTGAGCATTTTTTCCATCTGCTCGCCGATCAGCATCTGCAGGTCGTGAACGCAGCGAATGCTGTCAAAGCGCCTGTGGAGCAGGCGGCGAATATAGGGGGTCAACAGGGGGCTGAAATAACGGGACAGCACCGGATGCTTGATGGACAACAGGGTTTTGGCAAATTCCGGGTCGTCCATTAAGCGCGCCATCACTTCAGGCACTTCATTATCGTTATAGGGACGAATATCATCAAATTCGCCAACAACAGCTGTATCACTCATAGTTGCGTCATTCATTGAAGGCTTGCGCCGTATTATCAAGACTGGGTTCTGGGGTTGTGCCAGCGGACATCTCGGGAATAGGTTTCCACCAGATGCGCCACATCCAGAATCAGGGCGAACATGGCCATGCGCACAATCAGGCCATTATCGGTTTGGCGAAAGATGGCCAGATTGGGGTTATCGTCGAGATCCTTGTCCAGCTCATTGGCCTCAGCGCGGGAATCCCGCGGCAGCGGGTGCATGATCACCGTATTGGGCTCGCAGTGCTGGGTATAAATGGCGCTGTTGAGACGAAAGCGGCCACGATAGAGATCTGCCTGCTGGCGGTCGAGAAAACGCTCTTCCTGAATTCGAGTTGAATAGACAATATCCACATTGGAGATACTGGCTTCCAGCTGATCGGTTACTATAACCCGATGCCCGGCCTCTCGCAGAGCCTGCAAATATTCTTCGGGCATCGCCAGCTCCTGGGGCGACACCAACACCACAGTGACATTGCGATAGAGGCTGAGTAATTTACACAGTGAATGCACGGTGCGGCCGTATTTGAGATCGCCAATCATGGCGATTCTGAGGCCGTCGATACTGCGGTGTTTGGCAGACAGTTCGCGCTCGATGGTGTACAGATCGAGCAATGCCTGGCTGGGGTGCTCGTTGCTGCCATCGCCGCCGTTAATCACCGGCACACGACTGGCCTTGGCAAACTCCTCCACGGAACCTTCGCGGGGATGGCGCATGCAGATGACATCGCTGTAGCCGGACAAAACCCGCGCTGTGTCCTCAAGGGACTCTCCCTTGACCAGGGACGAACTCTCGCTGCCCACGGATTCGCGCACCTCGCCGCCCAGCAAGTTAAAGGCGCTGCCGAAGCTGATTCTGGTGCGCGTACTCGGCTCAAAAAACATATTGCCGAGAATGGCGCCTTCCAGCACCCTCGTCATCCGCTTGCGCTGGGCATAGGGCTCCATGAGATCGGCGGTGCGAAACAGCAGGTCGATGTCCTGCCGTTCGAATTGAGCGATTGAAAGGATATGTGCGCCGGTAAAGTTCACAAATGGCTGCCCTGTAGAAAACTGTGGCGAATTTTACCCAGTTTACCCTGCGGCAACCAGTGGCACAGTGACTTGTGCCATAGTTATTTGCCCTGGGTAACAAGGGCG
>JALOAH010000140.1 GCA_023228865.1 Porticoccaceae bacterium
TATGGCCGCTTCACCACGCCGCCGCTGGTAGTGGATCAGCTGCGCTGGTTGCGCAATACAGCGCCGCCAGCGGCCAATATTCCCGTTGATGAAATCATTGATATTTTAGTGACATTGGGCGACTGGCTGCGCCGGGATCCAGAGGGTACGGTGGATCAGGCGCTGCAGGCCAGTTTTGCCACCAACCCCTTGGAAAAAGGCGTGCTTGAGCGCAGCTTTAAATCCCTGGGAGACTATTTCGATCGTCAGGGGATCGAGTTTCAGATCAATCAGGAGCTGGGGGGCAAGGACGTTCTCGACGGCTGGCGCGACGTGGTGACACCGGATGGCCGCAAAGTGGGCATTCGCGCTTTTCCTTCGCGAATGCTCCATGTTATCGCCGGTAATGCTCCTGGCGTGTCGGCCATGACCGTTGTTCGCGGCGCCATCACCAAAAGTCTCAATTTGATCAAATTGCCTTCCAATGATCTTTACACCGCTACGGCATTGCTGCGGGGATTGGCCAAAGTGGCGCCTGGGCACCCGGTAACCCAATCCTTTTCAGCGGCGTACTGGCGCGGTGGTGATGCGGCGGTGGAAGCCAAGCTGTTTCAGCCCTTGTTTTTTGACAAAATCGTTGCCTGGGGTGGCGAAACCACTATCCGCTCGGCAAAGAATTATATTGGTCCCGGCCTCGAACTCGTGTCCTTTGATCCGAAAACGTCAATTTCATTTATTGGCAGAGAGGTTCACCGCGACCATGAAACCCGCCAGGGTGCCGCCGACGCTGCGGCGCGGGATGTTACAGTGATGGATCAGCAGGCCTGTGTGTCGAGCAGGTTCCAGTTCGTTGAAGGCAGTATTGAAGAAGTGGATGCCTTCTGCGAGGCCATGCTGCCGCGCTTGAGTGTGGAGCGACCTTTCAGCTCCATTTGCGGCAGTCCCCTCGCTGGAAGCATTCGCGAAGAAATTGAAGTTCTGCGTGACCTGGAGCCGGAATTCAAAGTATTTGGCAAGCTGGATGGCAGCGGTGTGATTATCCGCTCCGACGAACCCGTGGATTTCCATCCCGATGGCCGTGTGGTCAATGTGGTTAGAGTGGACAGTCTCAACGATGCCATTCCAAGAGCCAATTTTGCCACGCAAACTGTAGGCATATTCCCCGACAGTCGCCGTCAGGAACTGCGCGATGCCCTTGCCGCAAGAGGTGTGCAACGGGTCACGGCGCTCGGCAGTGCCGGATTGGTGTATCCGGGATTGCCCCACGACGGCTTCTATCCTTTGCAGCGTTTCGTGCGCTGGGTCAACGACGAGGATTAATACCGGTTTCGCAATCAGCGATGAAGCAAAGCAATAAACAACCATAACTGTATGGAGAAATAAAGATGACGCCAATAATTAATCAGACTTCCAAAATACCCGTTCTCGGTTTTGGCACCTTTAGAATGCCCGAGCCAGACACCCTGCGCATGGTCACCCATGTGCTTAAAAATGGTTACGACCATATCGATACTGCGCAAATTTATGAAAACGAGGCGGCAGTCGGCAGCGCCATTCAGGCCTCGGGAAGAGCGCGATCTGACATTTTTCTCACCACCAAAGTGTGGGTGGATAATTTCCACTCCAGCAAATTTATCCCCTCGGTGGAGGAGAGCCTCAAAAAACTCAAGACCGATTATGTGGACTTGCTGTTGCTCCATTGGCCCAACGAAGCCGTGCCCCTGGCGGATCAGATTGGCCTTCTCAACCAGGTGCACAAGGCGGGTATGGCGCGCCATATTGGCGTCAGTAATTACACCCTCGCCCTCTTTGATAAAGCCTGGCAGTTGAGTGATGCGCCGCTGGTGACCAATCAAATTGAATATCACCCCTACCTGGATCAGCATCGCCTTTTGGAGCAGTGCCGCAAGGTGGGTCAATGTATTACCGCCTATTACGCCATGGCGGACGGCAAAGTGCTTGAAGATGCTGTCCTAAAAGACATTGCCGCCAATCATGGCAAAACCGTGGCGCAAGTGGTGCTGCGCTGGTTGGTGCAGCAGCCGGCGGTGGTTGCGTTATCAAAAACTGTTAGCGAAGAGCGCGCCGACATGAATCGCGCTATTTTTGATTTTTCCCTCGATGAGAGTGAAATGAAGGCGATTCATGGTCTCGCCAACGCTGACGGGCGCATCATCAGCCCGCCGGGGCTTGCGCCGGTTTGGGATTGACAGCTTTCTGGGGAGTTTTTTTGGCTGCCCAGCCAGAGAAGTTACTGCTTGAGGGCTTTATCTTTCATTAATGCTACAGCGCAGGGATGCGCTGTTTGCACGATTGGAAAAATTATTTTTTCTTTCTTCGAAAGATCGGCAATGGCGTTTTCCTTCGAAACTGATGCTGGATGTTGGCGCAGGGTAAGGACGTGGCGCAAAATCCTCGGCGCTAGCCATCGGTTGATTGAGTTGTCGAGTTTTTTGCGCCGTCAAGGTTGGCAATTTCCTTTCGCACATGTTGCCTGAATTTTAGCGGTGGCATACCAACATCTTTGCTGAAATACCTTGTGAGATGACCCTGGTGAGAAAAACCGCATTCATCTGCTATGGACGCTATATCGATATCGGTTTCAGCCAGTAGCTGTTTTGCTTTTCGAATCCGCAACATCAGCAAAAATTGATGGGGTGGAATGCCCACATCTTCCTTAAATTTTTTCGTGAGGTACGAAGGGGAAACCCGCAGTTCCCTGGCTATATCTTCCATATAAATATTGGTATTGATACCAAAATTCAAGCGTTGCAGGGTGTAGCTGATAAGGTAGGAGGTTGTATCCTTGTCTGTCAGTCGCTTGGTGGATTTTTTATCCAGATAATTCAATATGTACATTTCGAGAATGCGAAATACAGAATCCAAATATTCCTCGGTGATAAAGCCATGGTTGGTCTCGCTCGGAATATCGAGAAGATGCTGACAGGTTGAATAGATAAAGGAGTCTGAAAAGGAGCTTATGCGATTGTTGTTAATATCCTGGGCGCTTATTTTGTTGTAAAGATCGTTGAGAAAACGACATACCGCAGAATTTTCAAAGGTAATCACCGCAATGTCCACCTTTCCATGGATATACCAGCGTTGATCAATCATGCTGGGCACAATAATAAGATCACCGGGAATAACATAATCACTGGTCAATGCCTGGCCATCAACGACGCGGCGGATTTTCGCATGCCCCGACAATTTTAACGCCAGTATGGGGTACCTTAGCTTGCCGGTATTGTATTCGGTTAAAAATGAACTCCAGCGCTGAATGGTGCAATTGGAGACACCTTTGCCCGCCAGGTAGTCAACAGCCTCGCTTCCGTGCACCCGGTTCATAATTTCGCACTGCTCGAAAATGGACATAAATGTGCCTTTGTTCAATGGGAGTGCCACATTGGCATTCTGGCAAAATAGCCACAAAAGCATTTTTCGTCAAGAATATGCAAAAAATAATTACAGCCTGTGAAAGACCCCCTTCAAAAAAAACACTACCGTGTATGCCGATAATTAAAGTCAACACAATTTATAGTACGCCACTTTACTTATTAGCAGTCTTCACAGTAAAACTACTCACTCATTTAAACGAAATAAAAGTAGCGGAGAACAGTATGTTATCTTTAAAAAACAATCCCTTGGCATTGTTTGTGGCAACCGCAGGCATTGCATCTCTGATGTCAATTCCGGCCGTTGCACAGATACAGGAAGTTGTAGTAACAGCACAAAAAAGGCAAGAAAGCCTCAGTGATGTGGGCATGACCATCACGGCGCTTTCGGCTGAGACGATCTCGGAAAAAGGACTCAGCTCCCTGGAAGATTTTGCCAACCAGGTTCCTGGTCTGGTCTACTCTCCGAGTACGACCAACACGCCCATATTCACATTGAGAGGGGTCGGTTTCAATGAAAGCTCTCTAGGGGTTTATCCTGCTACGAGCCTGTATTTAGACGAAGCGCCGCTGCCATTCCCTGTAATGGCGAGCCACACCGGCTTTGACCTCGAGCGGGTTGAAGTTCTCAAAGGACCCCAGGGCACTCTGTTTGGCCAAAACTCCACGGGTGGTGCCATCAACTTTATCGCGGCAAAGCCCACTGATGACTTCCAGGCCGGTGGCGACCTGAGCTATGGGCGTTTTGATCGTGTCGAAATGAATGGCTTCGTCAGCGGCGCCCTGACTGATTCCCTTAATGGCAGGCTCGCTGTCACTGGCGCTAATGCAGATGACTGGCAAAGAAGCATTACCAGAAACGACGAAAATGGCGAGGAAGAGTATTACGCAGCACGGGTGCTGCTGGATTATCAGCCATCAGACAGGGTCAATCTCCAGTTCAACTTTAACACCTGGAGAGACAAGACCGACCCTCAGGCGCAGCAACTTATTGCTGTAGTTCCCGGCGTTCCAGCTTTTACCTCTGAAGAGCAAATGAACGCGCAATTTATCGCCGGCGAAGCCCGGGACGCCGACTGGTCAACGGGGATTTTTGGCCCCAGGGGCGACAGGGAGTTTTATCAGACCGTGGTTCGAGCCGATATCGAACTGGACAACGACCTGACCCTGACCGCATTGGCCAGTTATAGTGATTTTGAGCAAGACCAGGCCACCGATGGCGATGGCGCCAAGGAAGTATTTTTTGACTTGACCAAGAATGTTGGCGACATTGACACCCTCAATACGGAAATCCGTCTGTCCAATTCATCTGATGAACAATTGACCTGGATGGTTGGCGCCAACTACGAGCAGAGCGACACTTTCGAAGACCAGGTGCTTAGGTATATAGATTCATCAAACAACAACCCTGCCAACCTGGATATCAATTCCAGCGCTGTCACCATGGGGCAGGATATTGAAACCTATGCTTTTTTTGCCAATACCGAATATGACCTGACATCCGTGTTAACCCTGAAAGCGGGCGCCCGTTACACAGACTCCAAGATTGACGGAGAAACCTGTTCCTATGCCAGCGACGATGGCAATGTGGCCGATCTTTTCAACCTGTTGGGGGGTATTTTCGGCACGGTTCCTTTTGATCCCATCGGCGGTTATCCCGATTGCTTTACGTTGAACTATGATGGTGTTCCTGGGGAAATTTTCCAGGGAACTCTGGATGAAAACAACACGTCTTGGCGGGTTGGTCTCGATTACAATCTGGGTGAAGATACTCTGCTTTACGGCAACATATCCAAA
This sequence comes from Porticoccaceae bacterium, assembly GCA_023228865.1. The sequence continues at coordinate 5,169 of JALOAH010000140.1, forward strand.
GGCTACAAAACAGGCAGCTTTCCGGTTCTCTCCGCATCATCCTACGATGCTCTGGAACCTGTAGTTCAGGAATCTGTTCTCGCCTATGAATTGGGTATGAAAACCTTGTTTGCGGACGGCAAAGTGCAGCTGGATGCAGCCACTTTCTTCTACGACTACAAAGACAAGCAAGTGAGAGGCAAGCTTGCCGTACCTGTGTTCGGTATTATCGACGCATTGGTCAATGTGCCTGAATCAGAAATTTTTGGCGCTGAAATGAATATCGTTTTCGCACCAACGGATGAATTGACCTTCTCAGCAGCTGTCACTTATCTCGATTCGGAAGTAAAAGAGTACATCGGCACAAATCTTGTCGGGGAAACCAATGATTTTAGTGGTGACGCCATACCCTTTACCCCTGAATGGACCTATAGCGCCAACATTGACTATCGCACCCCTGTTGCCAGTGGCGGCGAAGTCTTTTTTGGCGCAGGCATCACCGGGCAGTCAGACTCGGATGCTGCTTTCGGCGCGGGAAGAATACAAATTCCAGACAGCCCCGTGAACAGAACCCTTGTTCAATACCCCTATAAAATAGACGATTATTATACCGTCGATGCCAGAATAGGGTACGAGACAGCGGATCAAAAATGGAAGTTTATGCTGTTTGGCAAAAATATTACCGACGAATACTATTGGCCTAACGTTATCGCCGGAAATGAAAGTATTGCCAGATTTGCCGGCAAGCCCGTCACCTACGGCATAAAAGTAGGTTACATCTATTAAATAAGCGCCATTCCCAATTGGGAAACCTCGCCCTCGACCCCGGTCGGGGGTGATTTAATATTTAACCGTTGCGATTTCTCTAAAAATTCAACGTCCAAAGGCAATAAAATTTTATTGCCAGCAAAGCACACAGGAAAAGCGTTATGATCAAAGAAGAGGATATCAAGTTTCACACCCCAGACCCCATCCCTTACGACTGGGCTGAAACCGCCTATTTTAATTTTTATATCCCGGAGAAAAATATCCTCGGCCTGGTTTATGTCGTTCACCGCCAGGGCATAGGAGCCACGGTTTGTGATATTCAGATCGTTGATCGTTGGTCTACACGCATAGACGACTCGGCCTATGTCAATGCCAGCAATCACAACCCTGTTGTCGAAAGGGCAGAGAAATTTTCCCTGCCCAATGGTCTGAGCTTTGAAGCAAAATCCCTGCGCGACTACAAAATATCCTATCAATCCAAAGACGTTGACCTCGAACTTAATTGCACGGGCTTGATGCCACCCTTTGACATCCATGATCCCGACATGGATCCAATGGCGAGCGCTGACCCAGTAGAAGCTCTGGAAAAAACAGGCTTTGGCGCCGCCTATGCCGCCCATTTCGATATGACCATTAAAATTGTCGGTGAATTGCGTCTTGACAACGAAACCTATCCGGTGGATTGTATCGCTACCATGGATCACAGCTGGGGGCCAAGGCCAGAAGTCGATTTGAGTACTTTGCTGTGGATAAATGCGCATTTTAGTGAAGATTATTTTGTCCACGCCCTGTTTACCTATCACCCTTATGCTCCTGAAGGCCAGCAGCATACGTTCAGACACGGTTACGCTGTTATCAATGGCAAAGTGCGGGGTCTCATTGCTGGTGAAGTGCGCGCCCAGCGTGACGGATTTTATGCCAAATCTGCCCAGGCGAAATTTACCGATATTGACAATGTTGAGCATGCGATCAGCGGTGTGGCGAAAAACAACCACCCCTGGCTGCCTTACGGAAACTGCTTGTCCCCCATCGCCATGATGCACTGGACCTGCAAGGAATTTCCCAATGGTGGATACGGCACTTTCCTGGAAGGATTTCCATTGAACGACAGATTGAGACGGTCGTAGCATTAAGGAAGCTTTGATTGATTCCGTTTTCGTCACTCCCGCTCAGGCGAAGTGACGAAAAATCAATCGACTATAGATTCCCGCCTGCGCGGGAATGACATTAATCAGAATTTCCCTATCTTTGTAAAAGGTAAAAATGGATTATAAGCAAAATCCCACAAATGAATGGCTGGAGTCTGTGAGAGCAAGGTTTCCTACAGAGACAACTGTAGACGAAACCCTGACTCGAA
>JALOAH010000141.1 GCA_023228865.1 Porticoccaceae bacterium
CGGAATACAGAAACTTCTCGGAACATCGGAGAAAGTTGATATGGAGACGGCAAAAACTTGGCTGGCGCAATTTTCACCCTGGCGCGCCCTGGTTGCCGCCCATCTGTGGATTTATGATCCGTCAACAGTTGATCCCGCCTGATCATTTCAGCGCAGAAGCAACCTGATTCGACAAAAGCACAGAGCGCCTTTGTCGAATCAGGCATCAATTTCTATAGGCGCCAGTCCAGAGATAAACTGTAATTTTGCGGCGCGGCAAAGTAGGCCTGCTCGTACTTAACGGAACTCAGATATTTCTCATCGCTAATATTGTCCAGATTCAGGGACAAAGTCAGCGAATCGTTGAGGTCATAGCTGGCGTAGCCGCCAATAACGGCGTAACTGTCCTGGCTGATGCGGCCAAAGGCAGATTCGAAGTAGATATCATCCTGCCAGCGGGCGGACAGCCCGAGACTCAAATTTTCCTGCCAGCCCGGATTCCAGGTTGTCAGCAGCTTGAACGTATTTCGTGGAATGAATGTGCGCACGTCATCGCCATTGGGGTCTTCCAGAGTGAGGTAGGTATAGCCCGCCTGTACTGTGACGCCGTCGGCGATCTCCCCGGCCACCTCCAGCTCAATACCCTCAGATTCGACACTGATGCCGCGGTAGAGGGAATAATCAAAATCGTCGCTATAGTCAGTGTCGTCTATGTCGTCGCCGTCACCATATTCAACAAATTCCTGGAGATTTTCCTGCTCGGTTTTAAACAGGGCGACACTGGCGAGGAGTTTGTTGCCAAACTGCTTTTTCAAACCGGCCTCGTAGCTTTTTCCCTCTGCAGAACCGAGCGCCTCCAGATTCTGATCCAGATAGTACTGCGGCTGGTAAATATCGCTGTAGCTGGCGTAGAGATTCAAGCCTTGAGAAATTTCCCAGGTGAAACCCAGGTAGGGACTGCTGCCATCTTCAGAGGAGTCTGTGGACACGCCCCAACTGACGCCCTCGTTCTCATAATCGATAACGCTCATGCCAAGAATCAGCTTGAAAGTGTCAGTGACGGAAAGCAGCACAGAACCATAAAAGCGGTTCAGGGCCGTGTCATCATGGGCAGCGAGAAAAGGCTCATCCCAGACCGGTCTGGGCACTTCAGTTCCCGTCCAGCCGGGAAACGCTGGCATGGCGACAAAGCCGGTGAGTGCACTGGAATCCAGCGACTGGGATTCTCTGTCGCCAAGACTGACACCAACATTGATTTCATGGTGCTGCCCCCAGGCATGGAAAGCCCCTTGCACCATGGTATCCCAAATCAACGTCTCCTTGTCATCATCGAATTTACCGGGATAGCTGTAGATACCAAGCCCTGTGTCGGGGTCGAGACCCGTGTTCCAATACACATAAAACACTTCTGATTCTTCCTGGTAATCTGTTTGAGTCAGGGTGCTCAATATCCGCCAGTCATGGGAGATCTGCCAGCCCAGCTCCACAAAAGTGGATTCGGTCAGGGTGTTCCAGTAAGTCCAATCCATAGTCGTTGTGGTTGATGTATCGAAGTCGAGCTGCTCGCCGCTGGTGTAGATCATGGGCACCGCACCCCAAAGAACGCCGTCACTGTTGTTGTCCTGCCGCGTGTAGCCCGCAGCCAGAGTGACCGGGTCTCCCACCTGACCATCCACCACCAGGGAGGCGACATTGCGATCATTTTCGTAGTGATCGAGCCAGCTTTCTTTATCCTGGTAAACACCGACAAAACGCGCCGCCCAGCGACCTGATTCAGTCAAGGGCGTGGAGATATCCGCCACCATGCGTTTATTGTTCCAGCGGCCAACAGTGAATTTGGTATTCATCTCAAATTCATTGCTCGGACGTTTGCGCACATAGTTGATGGTGCCAGAGGGGTTGCCCAGACCGGTAATAAGGCCATTGGAGCCGCGAATAACTTCCACCTTTTCATAGATTGCCGTATCCAGATCGCCAACAATCAGTGACCCAAAGGGCATGCCGACACTGTCCACGTGCATACTGGTTATATCGAATCCGCGGGCGTTGTAGTAAGTGCGATCCGTTTCTGTTGAATCGACGTTAATACCCGTCGCCATTTTCAGCATGCTGTTAATGTCTGCCAGAGCAAAATTATCAATGGTGTTGGCATCGATAATTGTCAGCGACTGGGGCGTCTCGTAAACATCGAGGTCGAGCCCGGTTGCGCCGCGACTTTTGCGCTCAGCGCGAATCGCCGTAATGATTATTTCTTCTTCAATTGAGGGCGCTTCAGCTGCCATTGTTGGCTGGTGTGGCAGCAGCGCCAGGCCACCCAGGGCAGATGCAATGGCTGCAGACAAATAGGTTTTCATGGGATTCTCCAGATAGGTGCAAGTAACGCGAATGCGTTGGCACTTTAGCAGCGACATGCACATATGTAAAGATAATCATTATCATTTGTATTTAGACTATCAAATAACTTTGCACACCCCCGCAAACTGACAAATCGCTGACGGCAAACCCTGCAGCTCCGCTCTCCGACTTACCCACAAGATCTGTGGATAACACTGTGGACGATGCCGTGATAACCGTTCGTAAACGTTATGGTGCCCGCCTCCGCCGCAGTTGTTCAATTACTGACCACCACCAAATCGGAGGGAAATACGCCTTAAGGATTTTTGTTGGAACAGCCTGGAAGATGTCTGCACAATGGTTTTGAGGGCAAAAAAAAGGAGCCCGAAGGCTCCAAAAAATATTTCCAGGGGGGTAGGAAATAAGGGAGGAAAATAAACTTGGGATCAGTCCTGCTGGGCAGCAGCTTTCACATCATCCCAGGCAATGGCTGAACCAATCAAACCAGAAAGGGCAAGTACGATGTAGGTAATAAGCATGGCTGTTACTCCTGATGAGCGATCTTTACAGGTGCCAATATAGCGACAGCCACAACATAAATGAAATGTATTATTTTTATAATTAAAATAACTTCAAGGACTATATGGATTCTGGCAACACCCTGGCAAACAACCCAGCAAAACCTCCACCACTTATCTGACAACCCTGGCATAGACATCAAAGCTGATATCAAGCTCATCCCGCACGGCAAGCAGACCGCCTAAAGCGGTAAAGGGCTGGATGCCGTAGTCACTCTGTTTGATAGAAAAATTGCCTGTAAACCTGAGGGCTGCCGGGCTTACCCGGGGCTCCACCGCCACAGTTTCCGTTCGCGTCACGCCATGGAGACTGATTTTTGCCGCAACAACCAGCGCCGATGCCAAGGGGGAAACAGGAGTCAAACTGATAACAATAAACGGATAACGAAATGACTCGATGCTACTGTTGAGCATGTTGTGTCTGGTTTTTTCAATATCGCTGTCACTGGGGCTGGACTTCATCCCGTATCTGGCACGCAACTCAGGTTCGTCCACAGTCAGGGCATTGACAGCAATATAAAGATCGGCGCGCCGCTGCCGCAACTCCTCACTCCAGAGTACAAATCCCTGAATGTCACGGCTGGCGATGACATGATCATGGCCAAGGTGCGCCATTTTGCCACCACTGAAAGCGCGAATTATGGCCAGGGAATCCTCGCTGACAATTTTGTACACTGGCGCCTTGCCTGCCTGCGCCTGTTCATAAAAATCACTGGCAAACCCCTCCGGGCGCGCAGGTATCCCAGCTTTCGGCACTTCAATCCTCTGGGTGCAGGCTGACAGCCATACACAGACCGCCAAGAAAACCAAAACACGCCAAAAACAGTACCTCACTATCATCAGCAACGCCCCATTACTCATTTTGATTGCCTACGGCAGGCTGCAGCCGCACCCTGAAGATGACGGTTACCTGTAAGCCAATCAAATCACCCTCTGCCCATTCGCCACTGCCTACGCCAAAGTGACTGCGCACCAGATCTACCCGGCCGGTCATAACCGCATTACTCGGTGTTTTATCCAACACAAAAGGCACGGTCAGGATGCGCGCAACCCCTTTAATACTCAGCTCCCCGATGGCCTCATAGGCATTGTCGCCCATCTGGCGTATATGGTTGCTGCGAAATTCCGCTGTTGGATAGCGGTCAAAATCAAACCACTCTGCAGTGGCCGCACCCTCTTCGAGATCTGCACTGCCGAGACTGAGGCTGGCAATGTCCACGACCACAACCAAACTACTGTTTTTTAGATCATCGGCATCCAGCGTCAATTTGGTAATGAAACTGAGAAATTCTCCGGGCACAGGCTCACCCTGGTACCTGGCGACAAACCTCAGCTGACTGCCCTGGGCTGCAATCTGCCAATCCTCAGCAAGGGTTGCCCGGGGCAATAACAGTTGCACCAACATACCTATTGCAACCATCAACAGTCTGATCATTTTCCCGACCACATTCGCGTCAAAACCTTGTCTCTGTGCCAAAAATAGTGATGAAACCCAGCGCCGACATGGATGACGACTAACAACAAGAGCACCCATACCAACCAACCGTGAACGGTTTTCATGGTCTCCGCCAAGATTTTGTTCGCTTCGACCAGCGCCGGAAAAGGGAAAAGCCAAAAATTGACCAATAAAAAATCGTCCGCCAACCATCGATAACAGTACCGATGACTGGCAGATTTTAGCGGGCTTATTTCAAATCAAAGCGATCGGCATTCATAACTTTGACCCAGGCGTTAACAAAGTCTTTGACAAATTTTTCCTTGTTGTCGTCCTGGGCATAGACCTCCGCATAGGCTCGCAGTATGGAGTTCGACCCGAAAACCAGATCAACCCGGGTCGCCGTCCACTTCACTGCGCCTGTTTTCCGGTCGCAGATTTCGTAGAGGTTATTGCCGACAGGTTTCCAGGAATACTTCATCTCGGTGAGGTTGACGAAAAAGTCGTTGCTCAGCACACCCACACGATCCGTCAACACACCGTGCTTACTGCCGCCGTGATTGGTGCCCAGCACCCGCATACCGCCTACCAAAACGGTCATTTCCGGCGCAGTGAGCCCCATAAGCTGGGTACGATCAAGCATCAGCTTCTCGGGCGAAACGTTATAGTCGTTTTTCAACCAATTGCGGTAGCCGTCGTGAATAGGCTCCAGCACCTCAAAGGCCTCGACATCGGTCATCTCTGCTGTGGCATCGCCACGACCAGGCGCAAATGGCACGACAATATTGACACTGGCATCCCGGGCTGCCTTTTCAACCGCTGCCGTGCCACCGAGGACAATCAGGTCGGCAAGGCTGACCTTTTTACTGAGACCTGACTGAATGTCTTGCAAAACAGAGAGAACCTTCTGGAGTCTCTCGGGTTCATTGCCTTGCCAGACTTTCTGAGGCGCGAGACGGATGCGGGCACCATTGGCGCCACCACGGTTGTCTGAGCCACGAAAGGTTCGGGCGCTATCCCAGGCGGTGGCCACTAGCTCCGATATACTCAAACCGCTGGCCAAAATTTTGGTTTTGAGATCGGCAACTTCTGCGTCGCTCAATGTGTAATTCACCGCCGGAATGGGATCCTGCCAGATCAGGTCTTCCGCCGGCACATCGGATCCCAGATAACGGCTCTTCGGCCCCAGGTCACGGTGGGTCAGCTTGAACCAGGCGCGGGCGAAGACTTCAGAGAAGTACTCCGGGTCTTTGTAGAAGCGCTCGGAAATTTTTCTGTAAATCGGATCCTTGATCATGGCCATGTCGGCATCGGTCATAATGGGGTTGTAACGGATGGACGGATCTTCCACATCCACTGGCTTGTCTTCCTCTTTGATATTGATGGGCTCCCATTGCCAGGCGCCAGCGGGGCTTTTTTTCAACTCCCAGTCGTAATTGAACAGCATATAGAAATAGCCGTTGTCCCATCGAGTGGGATGGGTGGTCCAGGCACCCTCAAGTCCGCTGGTGATGGTGTCGCGACCCTTACCCTTGCCCTGGGGGTTGTGCCATCCCAGCCCCTGCTCGGCGACATCAGCCCCTTCCGGGGCGGGACCCAGCCTGGTGGCATCGCCATTGCCGTGGCATTTGCCCACCGTATGACCACCGGCGGTGAGGGCGACAGTTTCCTCGTCATTCATGGCCATGCGGGCAAAGGTGATGCGCACATCGATTGCGGTTTTGAGGGGATCCGGGTTGCCGTTCACCCCTTCCGGGTTGACGTAGATAAGACCCATTTGCACCGCGGCCAGGGGGTTGTCCATGGCGGTGGTGGATTCGGTGTTCTGGCGCTCATCACTTTTACCCAGCCACTCTTTCTCGGATCCCCAGTCGATATCGATTTCCGGGTGCCAAATATCGGCGCGACCGCCGGCAAAGCCATAGGTTTTCAGACCCATGGATTCGTAGGCGATGGTGCCCGCGAGAATGATCAGGTCTGCCCAGGAGAGCTTGTTGCCGTATTTCTTCTTGATGGGCCACAGCAGGCGGCGCGCCTTGTCGAGGCTGACGTTATCCGGCCAGCTATTGATGGGGGCAAAGCGCTGGTTACCGGTGCCGCCACCACCGCGACCGTCCGCTATGCGGTAAGTACCGGCGGCATGCCAGGCCATGCGAATCATCAGGCCGCCATAGTGACCCCAGTCCGCGGGCCACCACTCCTGGCTGTCGGTCATCAGGGCATGGAGGTCTTTCTTCACCGCTTCCAGGTCCAATTTTTTGAACGCTTCAGCGTAGTTAAAATTCTCACCCAGGGGGTTGGTCTTGGTGTCGTGCTGGTGAAGAATGTCCAGGTTGAGGGCATCGGGCCACCAGTCCATGCTGGCTCTACCCACGGAGGTATTGCCGCCGTGCATGACCGGACATTTACCGGCATTACTCCCATTCCTACGTGTATCGCTGTTCATTTTTCTCATCCTTTATCTTTGGGGTTAACATCGATCCTGCTGAGCGCATTGACTGACTATAGACCATATCATATATGCTCTGTTTTATAGCCCGGTGTGCCAACAAAGAATCTTCCCTATCCAAGCCCCGAATTATTGCCTGATCATTGCACGCTTGATAATTCCAAACCCTGACCCAGGACAGGTGCACCTCAGGCTGGCTGTACCCTAAAACCAGCGGCTTTAGGGTACTTAGGTTCTCTACCGTGGCAGCCATGTTCTCGAACAGTTCTGAACTTTTTTATCAAACTCTGCGGACTGTGCTCAGCTTCGTCACATTTCGACAACCCAATGGGACGCCCGTAAGTACGTTTCGATGAAGTGGCTAAAACAACAGGATATGAAAATTCATCAATCAGCTTGAAGAAGCAGCCGCCAGAAACGCAGCGCAATGACACACTCGTAGCGGCGGCCATCGCTCACCACG
>JALOAH010000142.1 GCA_023228865.1 Porticoccaceae bacterium
CTTTTGGAGAATTTTCTGGCGGTCTGGCGCAGATGGCAAAATTGGCGCCGCGCTGTCAGGCAGGCTTTTGGCGGCTGGCATGGCGGCCAAATAATCATAACTGTTAATACTGTGAGGCAAAAAAGGATGGCAACGATAATTAAAGGTGTAACACTCAATTGTCCGATAGCGACCGAAAAGCCGGTGGCGAGACAAAATATAGACACCATCATTGAGTTTTTTTCCCTGTATTTACAGGATAAAGAAAAATTTTATTCCCTGTGGTGCGATGAGGAGCCCGAGGTTGTAACTCCCTTTACGTCAAACGATATCGCTGTTTGCACCATTGCAGTGCACAAAGGCTGGGACGCCATAAAAAAATTCTGGGATCCGATTTTTGATGATTTCACCGGCACCTTTAACTGGTTTATCGATGAATTTATCCCTGGGGAAGATTCGAACACTATCGTAACGCGATCGAACAGCCAGATCGATGTTCAGGCTGGCGGCAGCTGGGGTAACAAGCATATAAAGTATAACGGCCGCTATGTGCAGATCTTTCGCTTCAGGGACGGCAAAGTGTCTTCCTTTGAAGAGTATTACGATACAGCACTGCTTAATTCCCAGTATGGCTAGCCTGTAATTGCGCCAACAGGCTGCCGAACCAAGGTTTTGAACCGATATAACGGCTTGACAGCCTGTTTTACCTGGCAACACTTTCTCGCATCTGCCCACACCCTTGATCTCGCCCGATTTGAACCCTCTGGCTCACCCCAGATCACACTCGGCGCTTGCACCCATGGGCATGCTGAAACCACTGACCTTGGCGCAAAAATTGAGGCGGCAACTGCAACCCTCAGACATGACAACCTGGGGCGAGGACGCCTATAGCCCGTCGCCGTTCGTTTTTAAGCGCCGCGCACGAACGGTTTTTTGCGTGTGGAATTACTCCGCTGGCGGCGATGCTGAGAGCCTTGCCGTCGCCGCGGCGTTTTTTGGCAAAATGAATTATATTTATTAAATAATTTTTTCTGTCAACTCATCAATAATCAGATTTTTGTTGCGTATTAACCATTTTTTAGAACAAAATTTTTCCTCAACCCCAGTGGTTTATCTTGATCTAATGAACTATGTTCATTATTATTGCTCTTAAGGTTGCAGCGCGCTGAAGGCGGGCTGTTGTTAGATTGTTGCGAATGAAAAAACCAAATAAACCGGAGGTTGATGTGGAGTCAATGTTTGCCAAGCTGGAGCGTTGCGCTGAACAGCCGTTGGAATACGCCGGGCAGTGGAAGCGGGAAAATGGCCGCAAGGTGGTAGGCTTGTTCCCCATGAACTTTCCCCCCGAGATGGTGCATGCCGCTGGGGCGCTGCCTGTACTGATCCAGGAGGATCGGGCGCAAATCACTGCCGGCCGAACACTGCTGCACGAATATTACTGCGGGTACACCCGCAGCGTCGTCGATCAGGCAGCCACCAACAAGCTTGATGTTTTTGATGAGCTGATCGCCGTCGATCACTGTGTAGCGTTGTTGGGTGCCGTGGATGCGATTTGGTTTCAATTGCAGGATCGACGACCACTGCAAGATCAAAAAAAGGTATTCCTTGCCCAGTATCCCGCCTCCATGGATGAGGCCACCACCTTTGAAGAGGTCAGGGTCAAAAACAATAAAGTGAAAGAGCAGCTGGAGATTCTGTGCGGCGCCCCCCTGACTGTGGAGGCGCTCTCAAACAGTATTCGGCTCTACAATCAAAACAGGCAACTCCTGCGCAAAGTCTATGGGCTGCGAAAGGCCGGGCACATAAAGATCACCCCAAGGCAAATGCAAATCCTGGTTAAGTCCAGCATGGCTATGCCTATTGAAGAGCATACCGAAATATTGAAGACGCTTGTTCCTCTGCTGGAGGCGCAACAACCGGGGAATTCCGATGCCATCAAGCTCCACCTTTCCGGGCACATGTGTCACGCGCCGAGACCGGAGATCATGGAATTGATCGAAGACTGTGGTGCCGTGATTGTAAACGATGACCTCTTTACGGGATTTCGCTATATATCAACAGATGTCCCCGAAGAGGGCGATCCGTTTGATGCTTTGATCCAGTGGTATGCCAACAGAAACGAAAATGTGCCTTGCTGTACGCGGGCGCAAAAGGGCGTCGAGTGGGCGGATTACCTCGTTGATTCTGTAAAAGATAGCGGTGCTCAGGGTGTCATCACATTAATGGCAAAATTCTGTGAACCCCACATGCTTTATTTCCCAGAGCTGCGCAAAGGGCTGGAGCGCCACAAGGTGCCGCAACTCCGCTTGGAAACAGAACATGAAGGCATACCCTATGAGTCGATTCGCACTCGGGTTGAATCCTTTATAGAAATGATTCGTCGCGGAATACAGGGTTAACAAGCCCGACAACATCAGGCAAATACAATTGAAAGGAGTAGCTTATGTCTACCACCGATAGGCTGTCGACCACTAGGGCGACTTTATCCAACCGTCTTGAAAGCACCCAAAAAGGCGGAAAAATGGTTAAGGATTATTGGGATCGTCTATTCAGCGCCAACGAAAGGGGGGCAAAAGTCGTCTGGTATAACGGTTCGGCGGTGAATCCTCTCTTTCAGGCTGCCGGACTGGAGTATTGTCACAGTGAGGCCTATGCCGCACGCATGGCCGCGCTGCACGAAGAGGGGCCTGCGCAGCGTGCCGGTGAAGAATACGGATTCATCAATGAGGTGTGCTCTTACGCTCGAACGGCGCTGGGCTGTGCCGTGCTGTCCCAGGAAAGCGCCCGACGCAAGCAAACCACCAGCACAATGACCGAAGAAGAAAGAAAGGAGCTTGAAGCGCGAGATGCGCTCGCCAGTCGACTGCCGCTGCCGGATATTTTTGTCAATAGTTACGCAGGCTGTAGTACGGGGCAGCAGTGGGATGAAATTTCTTATCGGCTATTCGACAAAAAGCTACCTTTCTTCAAAGTGTCCTACCCATTAATTTGGGGAAACAATGACGACGCGGAATACCTCAAGGGTGAAGAATGGGAAGAGGCGTCGAGATTTGTTGTCCGCCAATTACACAAGCTCATCGAGTTTCTCGAGGTGCAGTCGGGTCGAAAATTTGACTGGGAAGGCCTTCGTGAAGCCATGTATTACATCAAGCGTGCGGGCGAGCTGCGTCTTGAAGCGATGGAGTTGTGTCGCGCAAAACCGGCTCCGGCAGTTTATTGGGACTGGATTGCCAGCATCGCGCCAATAAACTTTCTGCCGGGCAATCAGGAGCTAGTCGACTACTTCGCAGCCGTCAAGAAAGAGATCGAACAGCGCCTGGCGGACGGCACGCCCGCCATTCCCAACGAAAAATACCGTCTGATTTTTGACGGTTTCATGAACTGGAATAGGGTCGGATGGCTGGCAAACAAATTTGCCAAGTATGACGTGGCGGTGATGGCCGGACGCTATACCCATAGTTCATTCTGGAATGAACCACAGCTTATCGATGTTGACGACCCGCTCATGGGAATCGCCCAGCATTACCTTCTTTGCCCCTTCAACCATCACTCGAAGTTTTTGAAATACACCATCATGAAAGAGTGTCGGGATTATGATGCGGACGGTATCGTTTTTCATGCGACAAGGACATGCCGATCGTCCACCAACGGCCAGTTGGTGATGGCTCAGATAGCCAAGGAAGCCGGTCTCCAGACCATGAGTTTTGATGGTGACACCTCGGACGAGGCATTCTTTAAAGATGCCATGTTTGAGAATCGTCTCGAAGCCATGCTGGAAGCCATCGACGCAAAACGCGAGAGAATTTTTTAAGTGGCTGATGCAATTCAACAGTAGGCGGATTCCACGGCATAGGTAAGGCAGATCCAGGACTGCGTTAGCCGCAGAGACTCGCGCCCATGCTCGGCGCGAAAGCCAGAACTGCCCTCTAGACCTGAAACACCGGCTTACCTGTAACCGTCGGAGTTGCACAGGGTTTTAGTTACCAGAAAGCGCAAAAGTGTAAATTTTAGTGAGGAAATATGGGGCCTTTAGCAGGACTTAAAGTGGTGGAAATGGCAGGAATAGGCCCCGCGCCTTTTTGTGCAATGTTGCTGGCGGATATGGGCGCCGAAGTTATCAGAATCGACCGCCTTGTCGCTTCCGATATTGGCATACCTGTGCCGCCAAAATTCGACTTGCTCAATAGAAACAAGCGCTCCATTGCCATCGACTTGAAATCTGAACAGGGCAAAGAAACGGTTCTTGGTTTAATCGAAAAAGCCGATATTTTAATCGAGGGTTTCAGACCCGGTGTTATGGAGCGCCTGGGTCTGGGGCCGGATATCTGCCTCGCCAAAAACAGCAAGCTCGTTTATGGCCGCATGACCGGCTGGGGGCAGGACGGCCCCCTCAGCCAGGCAGCCGGTCACGATCTTAATTATATAGCCCTCACCGGCGCCTTGAATGCCATGGGGCGTGCCGGAGAGGTGCCGGCCATTCCCCTGAATCTAGTCGGTGATTTTGCCGGTGGCTCCCTGTACCTGGCGATGGGTATTCTGGCGGCGATTTACTCGGTCAAAAACGGTGGCCAGGGTCAGGTGGTCGACGCCGCCATTGTCGACGGCACTGCCAACCTGCTGTCGCTCATGTACAGCTATTGGCAGATGGGCGGCTGGTCTCTGCAGCGGGGCACCAACATCGTTGACAGCGGCGCGCCTTTTTATGAAGTTTATGAAACCAGCGATGGTCGCTACATCACCATAGCCGCGGTGGAAAAGAAATTCTATCTTGAACTCCTCGAGAGGATTGGTTTGTCTGCTGAGGAATTGCCCAAACAGGGATCAGCAAAAGACTGGCCTCGGCTCAAGCAGCGTCTTAGCGAACTTTTTAAATCCAAGACACAAAAAGAATGGTGTGAGCTTCTCGAAGGCACAGACGCTTGCTTTGCGCCCGTGCTCGATATAGAGGAATGCATAGCCCATCCCCACAACAGCTTCAGAAAAATTCACCTCGAAATTGATGGCGTCATAAATCCTGCACCAGCTCCGCGTTTTAGTCATACACCGTCGGAAATCCGTAAAACACCTTCTGCAATTGGCGAAGACACGACGGCGATACTGGCAGATTGGGGCTACAACAGTGAGGATATTGAAAGGCTCAAAAGAGAAGGTGTTGTCAATCAATAATGCCATAGCATAACTACCCACACTGGCGGAGCCTTCTATAGAGAACTTCCCTCATGTTTAAAACCATCATTGCCAGTCTTTTTTCCATTCTGGTGGCTCAAAATGCCCTGGCTGTTGAGCCTGCTCGAGTGGCAAAAATCGAAGCGGATGACAAAACGGACAGGATTGGGATCGTTCGCGAGCCGTCATCGCGGGTTGAATGGAATAGCTACAATGGCTCCCTTGACAGTCAGAGATTTTCACCCCTGGAACAAATTAACAAAAATAATATTTCAGAACTTGGCGAATATTGTTCCGTCAAAATTGCTGACGGCGGCAGTTTTCAGGCCGGCCCCATTTTCGTTGACGGCGTTATTTATGTCACCTCGGAAAATATTACCGCGGCCATCAATGCGTCAGATTGCGAAATAGTATGGCGAGATGAGTATCGCCCCAAAAATTATGTCGTTTACCCTGTCAATAGAGGCGTCGCCTATTTAAACAACATGATTTTTCGTGGCACCACAGATGGACATTTAATTGCGCTGGATGCAAAAAGTGGCAAACTTATCTGGGAGAATCAGGTTACAGACACCTTTTACGGAGAATTCCTGTCTGCAGCACCCATCGCTTGGAATGGCATGGTCTTTATGGGCACCTCTGGCGGTGACTGGGGCACTGTAGGCAGGGTTATGGCCTTCGACGCAAAAACCGGCAGGGAGATCTGGCGTTTCAACACGGTGCCCCGCGGTGAAGAGGTTGGTGCGGATACCTGGCTGAAACCCTTGACGGCAAAAACCGGCGGCGGCGCTTCCTGGACGTCCTATACACTGGACATTAAAAGCAATGAAATTTTTATTCCAGTTGCCAATCCCGCTCCTGATCTTCTCCCCGACTACAGACCGGGAGACAATCTTTTTACCAATTCCGTGGTTGTTTTAAATGCAACAACAGGAGCGCTGAAATGGTGGTATCAGTCGCTAAAGAATGATCCCTGGGATTATGGCATGACGGCCGCGCCAATGCTGTATCGCGATAAAGAAGGTCGGGATATCGTGGTCGCCGGCAGCAAGGATGGCCATCTGTATTTTATCGATCGCGAGGTTAAAAAACCTATTTACAAGGTTGCCATCACTACGGTTACTAACCCGAAACAAGGCAAGCCCACCCAAGATGGCGTTGTTAAGTGTCCGGGGGCATTGGGGGGCATCGGCTGGAACGGACCGGCGTTTGACGCTCTCAATGAAGCCGTGGTCGTTGGTGCCGCCGACTGGTGTACCAACTATGTCAGCGGCAGCGACAACTATGAGCAGGGGCGGGTTTTTATGGGTGGCAGCCCCGCCATGATCGGCGATCCTAAGGGCTGGGTAACTTCAGTGGATGCGGGGAGTGGCGATGTGCGCTGGAAACACAAAACCGATGGCGCGGTTATTGGGGCAGTCCTGCCAACAGCCGGAGGCCTTGTCTTTGCTGGCGATACTAATAATCAACTCTACGCCTTTGATGCCGACTCCGGTGTTGTTGTTGCACAAAAAACCCTGCCGGGTTCTGTCGGCGGTGGAATAATCAGTTACTCGTTGCAGAGCAAACAATTTATTGCGCTCACGGTTGGCAATGTGTCGCGAGCCTCTTTTGGTGGCGGTGGTTCACCGACGTTGATGATAATGGCATTATCTGCCCATACAAACAATCAACAAACCCAGGCCATTACAGAGAGTAGTGGTGAAAAAATTTACAGCAATAACTGCGCTCTTTGTCATGGCAGCAAGCTTGAGGGCGGTGTTGGCCCTTCGCTTAAGGGCATTAACTCAAGATTGAATAAGGACGAGGTTGCCAACAGCATTGCCAACCCGGTGGGAGCCATGCCGAAACTGCCGCTTTCGAACCAACAAATACAAGCCCTAATTGATTATCTTTTTGACCAATAAAGCTGGGCAGCGATAATTTGAGTATGGTGTTATTTTATCCATGACCTAATCTTCAGAGTATAACTATGACAACAAACAGATTGCATGACGACACACATCTGATCGAAAAACTGGTGCGCCATTACCAGCGCACAGTGGATAGTTTTGATTGGGATATATGGATTCAA